>NZ_JBXAJM010000004.1:216851-298141 GCF_058797315.1 Pseudomonas sp. GW823-FHT02F05 | reverse complement strand
GCAGTGAAACGATGCATCGCCGATGGTAGTGTGGGGTTTCCCCATGTGAGAGTAGGTCATCGTCAAGATTAAATTCCAAAACCCCAATTGCGAAAGCAGTTGGGGTTTTGTTTTGGGCGCTCGAAAAGTGTCCGCCTTGTCGCCGTACACTTGTTCGCCTTGTGTTCGCCCCGTGCACCACAGTGCTAAAGTCCATCCCTCGATTTTGCTTTTCCCAAGGAAGCCGTTATGCCGGACGCGACGTCCCTCAGTCCTGGATTCATGGTGGTTCATGGCAACCGCCTGGACGAGCTGCGAAGCCTGGTGGTCAGTTGGATGCGCCGTTACCCACTGGCGCCTTTGGAAAACGAAATCGCCCTGGTACAAAGCAACGGCATCGCCCAATGGCTCAAGCTGGCCTTGGCCGAAGACCCGCAAGCCGATGATATGGGCGGCTGTGGCATTGCCGCAGCCATCGACGTGCAACTGCCTGGCAGCTTTATGTGGCAGCTTTATCGTATGGTTTTGGGCCGTGACGAAATCCCGCCCAAGTCCCTGCTTGATAAAGCCCCGCTGACCTGGCGCCTCATGCGGCTGTTACCCGAGCTGATCGACCAACCGCACTTCGAGCCTCTGCAACGCTTCCTGACGCAAGACACCGACCTGCGCAAACGCTACCAACTCGCCGAGCGCCTGGCTGACCTCTTCGACCAATACCAGGTCTACCGTGCCGACTGGCTGGAAGATTGGGCCGCAGGCCGGCACCAACTGCGCAATGGTCGAGGCGAGTCCAAACCGCTCAACCCAGCCAACTGCTGGCAAGCCGAGCTGTGGCGCGCGCTCCTGCTGGATGTAGGTGAAGCAGGCATGGCCGAAAGCCGGGCCGGCGTACATCAGCGCTTCATCGAGCGCATCAACAGCCTTGAACAAGCACCGCCCGGCTTGCCTCCCCGGGTGATCGTCTTCGGCATCTCATCGCTGCCGGCCCAGGCGCTGGAAGCCTTGGCGGGTCTGGCCCGTTTCAGCCAGGTCCTGCTCTGCGTGCATAACCCCTGCCGCCATCATTGGTCGGACATCGTCGCCGACAAGGACTTGCTGCGTAACGAATACAAACGCCAGGCGCGCAAAACGGGCATGCCCGTCACTATCGACCCACAAACTTTGCACCAGCACGCCCATCCGCTGCTCGCTGCCTGGGGCAAGCAGGGCCGTGATTACATCAGTCTGCTGGACAGCTACGATGACCCCAACAGCTACCGCGCCGCATTTCGCGACGGCCGTATTGACCTGTTCAGCGACAGCGAACCCACCACGCTCCTCAACCAACTCCAGGACGATATCCTCGAACTGCGCCCGTTGAATGAAACCCGTGAGCTCTGGCCCGCTGTCGACTTGCAACGCGATACGTCGATCCGTTTCCATATCGCCCACAGCGCCCAACGCGAAGTGGAAATCCTCCACGACCAATTACTTCATCGCTTCAGCGCTGACCCCTCCCTGCGCCCTCGGGACATCATCGTCATGGTCCCCGACGTCGACAGCTATGCACCGCATATTCGCGCGGTCTTCGGCCAGCTCGAACGGCATGACCCACGCTTCATCCCCTTCACCCTTACAGACCAAGGCCAACGTGGTCGCGACCCGCTGTTGATCGCCGTCGAGCACTTGCTCAAACTTCCCGACAGCCGCTTCCCTGTCAGCGAAATCCTCGACATGCTCGACGTCCCGGCCCTGCGCGAACGCTTCGCCATCAAAGAGCGTGATCTGCCCACCTTGCATCGCTGGATCGAAGGCGCCGGCATCCGCTGGGGCTTGAATGCCGAGCAACGCGCCGGTTTGGGCCTGCCCGCGGAACTGGAGCAAAACAGTTGGCGATTCGGCCTGCGCCGTATGCTGCTGGGCTATGCCGTCGGTACCGGCACGGCCTGCGACGGTATTGAACCTTATGACGAAATCGGTGGCCTCGATGCGGCCTTGATTGGCCCACTGGTCGCCTTGCTTGACGCCTTGAACGATGCCCATCAAGCGCTATCGGAACCCGCGTCCCCACAAACCTGGGGCGAGCGTCTACAACGGTTGATGCAGCTGTTTTTCCTACCCAGCAGCGAGCACGATGACTACCTGCTGGGCCAGCTCGAACAATTAAGAGAAACCTGGCTGGAAACCTGCGAATCCGTCGGCTTGCAAGACGAGTTACCTCTTACGGTAGTACGTGAGGCATGGCTGGCCGGATTGGATCAGGGGCGCCTGTCCCAGCGCTTCCTGGCGGGAGCGGTCAATTTCTGTACGCTGATGCCCATGCGTGCGATCCCGTTCAAGCTGGTCTGCCTGCTCGGCATGAACGACGGCGATTACCCGCGGGCCCAGCCACCCCTGGATTTTGACCTGATGGGCAGCGATTACCGCCCCGGCGACCGTTCTCGCCGCGAAGACGACCGCTACTTACTGCTCGAAGCGCTGCTGTCAGCCCGTGACCAGCTGTACATCAGTTGGGTAGGCCGCAGCATCCGTGACAACAGCGATCGCCCGGCCTCGGTGCTGATCGGCCAACTACGCGACCACCTCGCCAGCGGCTGGCAGCACGCCAGCAACGATCTGCCGCTGATCGACGCAATGACCCAGGAGCACCCGCTGCAACCCTTCAGCGCCCGCTATTTCCACGAAGGCGATTCGTTGTTCAGCTATGCGCGCGAATGGCAATTGCTGCATCAGGCACCGGCGGTCATCACCCAAGAGCAAGGCTTGACGCCTCACCAACAGGAAGAACCCCTGAGCCTTGGCCAGTTACAGGACTTCCTGCGCAATCCGGTCAAACACTTCTTCAGCCAGCGCCTGAAAGTATTCTTCGAAGCCGCTGAAGTGCCCCTGGCTGATGAAGAACCCTTCGTGCTGGACGCATTGCAACGCTACAGCTTGAGCGACAGCCTGCTGAACGCGGCACTCACCCAACCCGACCAACTCGATCAGGCTCTCACCGCCCAGGCCCTGCGGCTGCAAGGCAGCGGCCTGCTGCCGATGGTGGGTTTCGGTGAATGCCTGCGTAACGAACTGATCGAGCCGCTGCCGGACCTGGTGCAACGCTATCAACAGCTTCTGGCGTTGTGGCCCACCCCGCATACTGGCGCTGAACCGGTCAGCTTTGCGTACCAAGGCATCCAGCTGGAAGGTTGGATCAGCGGTCTGCACCGACGCAGTGATGGCGGACTTTTAAGCGTCACCACCATCCCCAACAGTATTGGTTCGATCAAGACACGTAAGTGGCACCGCCTCATCCGCCCCTGGGTCAATCACGTGGTGGCCTGCGCCTGTGGCCTGCCCTTGAGCACCGGCCTGGTAGCCAGTGACGACACCTTGTTGTTGGCCCCACTGGACAAGGCCGGCGCCGAGGACATTCTCGGTAACCTGCTGTTGGCCTGGCACACGGGAATGAGCGCGCCGCTTCCGGTCGCAGTGAAAACCGCGTTCGCCTGGCTCGGCCAGGCTGATCCCGCCAAGGCCCAAGCGGCTGCGAGCAAAGCCTATGAAGGCGATGGCATCACCACTGACGGCGAACGCCGCGAAACGCCTGCCCTTACGCGGCAATTTCCCGACTACGCGGCCCTGGTCGCCAGTGAAGAGTTCGAAGGCTGGTGCGAAACCCTGTATCGCCCGCTGATCAACGCCCCCTGGCGATCGCTTTCCAGTACGGAGGCTGACGCATGATCGGCAAACCCTTGGCCCTGGCGTTCCCGCTCAAAGGCAGCCAGTTGATTGAAGCCAGTGCCGGCACCGGCAAGACCTTCACCATCTCCGCCCTGTACCTGCGTCTGGTGCTCGGCCACGGCGGTGATGAATCCGGTTTCGGCCGCGAACTGCTGCCACCGCAAATCCTCGTGGTGACGTTCACCGACGCCGCCACCAAGGAACTGCGTGAACGTATCCGCATCCGCTTGGCCGAAGCCGCGCGCTTCTTCCGTGACGAAATCGAACAGCCTGATGCGCTGATTGCCGACCTGCGCGAGCAATATGATCCGCAGCAATGGCCCGCCTGTGCCAATCGCCTGGACATCGCCGCGCAATGGATGGATGAAGCCGCAGTCTCCACGATCCACAGTTGGTGCCAGCGCATGCTGCGCGAACATGCGTTCGACAGCGGCAGCCTGTTCACACAAACCCTGGAAACCGACCATAGCGACCTGCTGGGCGAAGTGCTGCGCGACTACTGGCGATTGTTCTGCTACCCAATGCACGACGATGCGCTCAACTGGGTGCGCAATAATTGGGGTGGCCCCGCGGCGCTGATGCCACGGGTGCGTGCGTTGTTCGGCAGCGAGCGGCCCACCGACGAAACCCGCGAGCCAGCCGAACTGATCAGTGCCTGCCTGCAAGAACGCCGCGCCGCGCTGGTTGCCCTCAAGGCACCCTGGCAACAATGGGCTGCCGAGCTGCGGGATATCTGCCTGCAAGCCGTCGCTGCCAACGCGGTCGATGGGCGCAAGATGCAAGCACGTTACTTCGAGCCCTGGTTCGAAAAGATCAGCGCCTGGGCCGCTGACGAAACCCTGGAACAACTGGACATCGGCACCGGCTTCACCCGCCTGACGCCCGACGGAATGGCCGAAGCCTGGAAAGGCGAGCCGCCGCAGCACCCTGGCATCGAGGCTATGGCCAGCCTCAAAGCCAGCCTCGACGCCTTGCCAACGCCTGACGCGGCGGTGCTGCAACACGCTGCCGGCTGGGTCGGCAAACGTTTCGAGGAAGAGAAACGTCGCCGCGCCGAGATGGGGTTTGACGACATGCTGATCCGCCTCAACGCCGCCCTCCAGGCAGACGGTGGCGAGCGCCTGGCCAGTGTGATCCGCGAGCAATTCCCGGTGGCCCTGATCGATGAATTCCAGGACACCGACCCGGTGCAATACAGCATCTTCGACAGCATCTACCGCATCGAAGAAAACCACCTCGACAGCGGCCTGTTCCTGATCGGCGACCCCAAGCAGGCGATCTACGCCTTTCGCGGCGCCGACATCTACACCTACCTGCGCGCCCGGCAGGCCACCACCGGCCGCCATCACACCCTGGGCACCAACTTCCGCTCCAGCCATGCGATGGTCGAGGCGGTGAACCATGTGTTCCAGCGTGCGGAAACCGGCCGTGGTGCGTTCCTGTTTCGCCAGCCTGATGGCGATAACCCGGTGCCGTTCCATTCGGTACTGTCCCAAGGCCGCAGCGAGCAGTTGCAGGTCGACGGTCACACGCTACCGGCCATGAACCTTTGGCACCTGCCCACCGACCAGCCGATTTCCAACGCGGTTTATCGTCAACACCTGGCCGCCGCCTGCGCCACGCAAATCGTTGCGCTGCTCAATGGTGGGCAGCAAGGCACCGCGGGCTTTGTAAAAGAGGGCACCCTAAAGGGCGTGTTGCCGTCAGACATCGCCATCCTCGTGCGTGATGGCAAGGAAGCCCAAACCGTACGTGCCGAACTGGCCCGCCGTGGCGTGCGCAGTGTGTACCTGTCGGATAAAGACTCGGTGTTTGCCGCCCAGGAAGCCCATGACCTGTTGGCCTGGTTGAAGGCTTGCGCGGAACCGGATGTCGAACGCCCGCTGCGTGCAGCCCTGGCCTGCGTCACCCTGAACCTGTCCCTGTCGGAGCTGGAGCGTCTGAATCAGGACGAACTGGCGTGGGAATCGCGGGTGATGCAGTTCCGTGGCTACCGTGCCATCTGGCGTACCCAAGGCGTGTTGCCGATGCTGCGTCGTCTGCTCCACGACTTCAAGCTGCCGCAAACCCTCATCGCCCGCAGTGATGGCGAGCGTGTGCTGACCAACCTGTTGCACCTCAGTGAATTGTTGCAACAGGCCGCCTCGGAACTGGATGGCGAGCAGGCGTTGATCCGTCATTTGGCCGAGCATCTGGCGCTGTCGGGGCAGGCCGGTGAAGAACAGATCCTGCGCCTGGAAAGTGACGAGCAACTGGTCAAAGTGGTGACCATCCACAAATCCAAGGGCCTGGAATACGACTTGGTGTTCCTGCCGTTCATCTGTTCGGCCAAGCCCGTGGATGGCAGTCGCTTGCCGTTGCATTACCACGATGAACACGGCAAGTCCCACGTCAGCCTGCGACCCACGGCCGAGTTGATCGCCCAAGCCGACGATGAGCGCCTGGCCGAAGACCTGCGTTTGTTGTACGTGGCCTTGACCCGCGCCAAACACGCCTGCTGGCTGGGCATCGCCGATCTCAAACGCGGTAATAACAGCAGCTCGGTCTTGCACCTGTCTGCATTGGGCTATTTGCTCGGTGCCGGCGCGTCGTTGAGCGAATCAGCGGGTCTGGCGCGCTGGTTGCTGGACTTGCAGCAAGGCTGCGCGGCCATCGGTTATGACCTTGTGCCGGACGCCCAAGACATCTTGTTCCACCCGCCGCGCAACCAAGCGACCCTGCTCGCGCCGTTGCTGCCTGCACGCAAGGCCGCAGAAAACTGGTGGATTGCCTCCTATAGCGCCTTGCGCATTGGCGACAGCATGAGCGCCGCCAACCTCGAAGCCCCCGAAAGCCCACAGGCCCAGAAGCTGTTCGATGACGAACGCCTCGACCCCGATGCCCCTCGGGAAACGGTCGCGGCCGGCGGGGATATTCACCGTTTCCCACGCGGTCCCAACCCAGGCACCTTCCTTCACGGCTTGTTGGAATGGGCCGGTGAAGAAGGTTTCAACGTGACCCCGGAGGCGATCGAAAAAGCCGTGGGCGCGCGCTGTAACCGCCGTAACTGGGAAGGCTGGATCGTCACCCTCAGCGGCTGGCTGGAGCACCTGCTGCACACGCCACTGCCCCTGTACAACGAGCGCTTCACCCTCAGTGGCCTGCAGCAGTACCAGATCGAGATGGAATTCTGGTTTGCCAGTCACACCGTCGACGTACTCGCCCTCGACAAACTGGTGTGCCAGCACACCCATGGCGGCGTGTCCCGTGTGGCCGCCGAACCGGTGCTGCTCAACGGCATGTTCAAAGGCTTTATCGATCTGACGTTTGAGCACGATGGCCGTTACTACGTGGCCGACTACAAATCCAATTGGCTCGGCCCTGACGACTCTGCCTACACCCAGGACGCCATGGAACACTCGATCCTCGAGCATCGGTACGACCTGCAATACGTACTTTACCTGCTGGCCCTGCACCGCCAACTCAAGGCGCGCCTGCCGCATTACGATTATGACCAGCACGTCGGCGGTGCCCTGTACCTGTTCCTGCGCGGTAGCCAGTCGGTGAGCCAGGGCGCGTATTTTACCCGACCGCCTCATGAGTTGATCGAGAGCCTGGACCTGTTGTTCCAGGGCAAGCCCATCCCACCCAAGGTTGAGCCCGCCTGGGAACAAGGAGTGCTCTTATGAGCCTGTCGCCGTTACCGCTGGAGGCGCTTTTGCCCCTCGATCGTGCTGCCGACCTGCTGCAGTTGCTTGCACGTTGGGTCGAGCGGGGTTGGCTGCGGGCCTTGGACAAAGCCTTTGTCGGTTTCCTGTACGAGCTGGACCCAAAGGCCGATCCCCTGGTGCTGCTGGCGGCGGCCTTGACCAGCCATCAACTGGGCCATGGCCACGTCTGCCTGGATGTGTTCGAAACCCTCAAGGCGCCGGATTTCGCCCTGTCATTGCCGCCCGAAGGCGACCTGCACACCGGCGCAATGCTGCTACCCTCACAGTTGCTGCACGGCCTGGATGGCGCGCATTGGTGCCATGCCCTGGCTTCAAGCCCGTTGGTTGCGCTGGCCGTCGATGGCAGCGAGGAGGCTCGTAGCCGCCCGTTGGTGTTGTCCGGCAAGCGCCTGTACCTGCGCCGCTACTGGGCCTACGAGCGGCGTATCGACCGCGCCCTGCGCCTGCGCCTTGCCAGCGTGGAAGACGCCGCCGCCGATCTGCCGCAACGGCTCAATCGCCTGTTCGACCAACCGGCGCCCGATGGGGTGATTGACTGGCAAAAGCTCGCCTGCGCCCTGGCGACCCGCGGCGCCTTCAGCATCGTCACCGGCGGCCCCGGTACGGGCAAGACCACCACCGTGGTGCGCCTGCTCGCGCTGTTGCAGGCGCCCGCCGTGGAGTCCGGCAGCCCGTTGCGTATTCGCCTGGCTGCGCCCACCGGTAAAGCCGCTGCGCGCCTGACCGAATCCATCAGCCAGCAAGTGCTGTCACTGACAGTGCCCGACAACGTGCGGGAAAAAATCCCCACCCAGGTCACCACGGTCCACCGCTTGTTGGGCAGCCGTCCGGGCACCCGTCACTTCCGTCACCACCTGGGCAACCCGCTGCCTTTGGATGTGCTGGTGGTGGACGAAGCCTCGATGATCGACCTGGAAATGATGGCCAACCTGCTCGACGCCCTGCCGCCCCATGCACGCCTGGTATTGCTGGGCGACAAAGACCAACTGGCCTCGGTAGAAGCGGGGGCCGTACTCGGCGACTTGTGCCGCGATGCCGAAGCCGGCTGGTACAGCCCGCAGACTCGCCACTGGCTGCAAGCCGTCAGCGGTGAAGACCTCAGCAGCAGCGGCTTGCAAGAAGACCTCGATGGCAGCCATCCCCTGGCCCAGCAAGTGGTGATGCTGCGCTATTCGCGCCGCTTCGGCGAGGGCAGCGGTATTGGTCAACTGGCGCGTTGGGTCAACCAGCAAAACGCCGAAGAGGCCCGCCAGCTGTTAGCTGCAGGCCGTCACGACGACCTGTTCTGCGTCAGCCTCAAGGGTGAGCATGACCACGCCCTTGAGCGCCTGGTACTGGACGGGCAGGGCGATGGCGCCCAAGGTTATCGCTACTACCTGAACCTGCTGCAATCGGCGCGCCCCTCTGCGGACACACCGCGTGACGGTCCAGCCTGGACTGCTTGGGCGCAACAACTGCTGCACGCCTTCGACGCGTTTCAACTGCTTTGCGCCGTGCGGAAGGGCCCGTGGGGCGTCGAAGGGCTCAACCTGCGCATCACCGCGGCGTTGCGCAAGGTACGCCTGATCGAAGGTGACGAGCAGTGGTACGAAGGCCGACCGGTGCTGATGACCCGCAACGATTACGGGCTCGGCCTGATGAACGGCGACATCGGCATCGCCCTGAAATTGCCCGAAAGCGACGGTGGCCCCCACGTCCTGCGGGTGGCCTTTCCACGTAACGATGGCCAGGGCGGCGTGCGCTTTGTATTGCCCAGCCGCTTGAATGATGTGGAAACCGTGTACGCCATGACCGTGCACAAATCCCAGGGCTCGGAGTTCACTCACACCGCGCTGATCCTGCCGGATGCCCTTAACCCGGTGCTGACCAAAGAGCTGATCTATACCGGTATCACCCGTGCCAAACGTTGGTTCAGCCTGGTTGAGCCGCGCGGCGGCGTGTTTGAGGAAGCGGTGCGGCGCAAGGTCAAGCGTCTGAGCGGATTGATGTTGGAGTTGGACCTTCCGTCTGAAAAAAATGACTGGTAGGTCAGGCGATATTTCTTATTCAGATGTCTGATTTTTCTGAAAAAATAGCGAACCCCTCGAATGCTGTGCTTCGTGGGGATGTCCGCCGCTGTGCTATCGTTGCGGCATCATCCTGGAAAACACTTGAGAGTATCGCTGCATGAACGTGGCTGTCTCGCCCAAAGCGCGCAGTTTGAGTTGGAGACGCCTGTTACTGGTGACGGTGCTGTGCCTGCTTGCGCCGCGCCTATTTGCGCAGACGCCCAGCCTGGCCGAGCACCGTGCGCAGGCGGTCACCCAAGTGGTGCTCGGTATCCTCAGCTACGCCCGTTGGCCGGTTGAGCCTGCGCAATTGCGGCTGTGCATTGTCGGGCCGACTCAGTACACCGATGACCTGGTCAAAGGCACCACCCAGGCCACCGGTCGTCCGGTGCTGGTGCGGCGCCTGCTGGTCGATCATCCGGATATCGTCAATGCCTGTGATGCCGTCTACATCGGCAAAATCACCCCCGACGAACGCAACCGCCTGTTTACCTCATTGATCGGCCATCCCGTACTCAGCATCAGCGAAGGGGGCGACCAATGCACGGTGGGCAGCCTGTTCTGCCTGCGCGTCAGCGATGAGCAGGTGTCGTTCGAGGTCAACCTGGATTCCGTCGCCCGTAGCGGCGTGCGCATCCATCCCAGTGTGTTGCAGTTGTCCCGTCGTCGAGCGCCTGGCTCATGAGTCGCGATAAAGTGCGGCCGACCCTGCGCTCGGTAATTGCCCGCGGGCATATGATCCTGGCGCTGGTAGCAGTGACCCTGGCCAGTGTGTCCCTGACCCTGCTGGGCGTACTTGCCCTGCGGGTTTACGCCGAGCACAACCTGCACCTGATCGCCCGCTCGATCAACTACACCGTGGAAGCAGCCGTGGTGTTCAACGACAGTGCGGCAGCCACCGAAGCCCTGAGCCTGATTGCCTCGACCGAAGAAGTGGCCCAGGCAGAAGTATTCGATATCAACGGCAAGTTGCTTGCGCGCTGGGTTCGCCCGGAAACCGGCATGTTGTCACGGGTCGAGCTGCAAATAGCGCACGCCCTGCTCGAACAGCCCATCAGCCAGCCGATCCTGCGCCAGGGGCAAACCGTCGGCAGCATCCATCTGGTCGGCCACGGTGGCAGCCTGTTGCGCTTCTTGCTCAGTGGCTTGATCGGGATTCTGATCTGCACCGCCCTCAGCGCCTGGGTGGCGTTGCATCTGTCACGGCGTCTGTTAAATGGTATCACCGTGCCATTGCAACGCCTGGCTGCCGTCGCCCACGCCGCCCGCAGCGAGCGAGACTTCGACCGCCGCGTACCCTCGGCGCAGATCGCCGAACTCGACAGTCTGGGCAGCGACTTCAACGCCCTGCTCGGTGAGATGGAGGCCTGGCAAAGCCACCTGCAAAGCGAAAACGAAACCCTGGCCCACCAGGCCAGCCACGACAGCCTCACCGGCCTGCCCAACCGCGCGTTCTTCGAAGGCCGGCTGATCCGTGCCCTGCGCAGCGCGGCCAAGGTCAATGAGCGGGTGGCGGTGCTGTTCCTCGACAGCGACCGCTTCAAAGACATCAACGACAGCTTCGGTCACGCCGCTGGCGATGCCGTGCTGGTGGCCGTTGCCGACCGCGTGCGGGCGCAACTGCGCGAGGACGACCTGGTGGCGCGCCTGGGCGGTGATGAATTCGCGGTATTGCTGGCGCCCCTGCACAAGGCCGAAGACGCCCAGCGCATCGCCGACAAAATCATTGCCAGCATGGACATGCCGATTCCACTGCCTGGCGACACCCAGGTGTTGACCTCCCTCAGTATCGGCATTGCGATTTATCCCGAGCATGGTGCCACGCCAGGCACCTTGCTCAACGCTGCCGACGCGGCGATGTACCAGGCCAAACGATTGTCTTCGGGCGGCCAGCAAACGGCGGAGTCGGAGCACCCCGTCGCCAACGTTCAACACAGGAGTTGATTCCCTTGTTCGCTAACACACGCGTTTTATTTATTTCTTTGCTCGTGGCCTTCCTGGCCCTCAGCGGCTGCCAGACGCCACCCAAAGGCCTGACCCCGGCGCAAGTCGCCGTGCTCAAGCAGCAAGGCTTCGAGCTGACCGATGAAGGCTGGGCCTTCGGCCTGTCCGGCAAAGTGCTGTTTGGCAGCGACGTCGAAACCCTCAACAAACCCAGCACCGACATCGTCGAACGCATCGGCCAGGCCCTGGTAGGCGCGGGTATCGAGCGTGTGCGTGTCGACGGCCACACCGACGCCTCGGGCAAAGAGCCCTACAACGTGGCCCTGTCCCTGCGCCGCGCCAAAAGCGTGGGCAAGGTGCTGACCCGCATGGGCATGAAAGAAGAAAACATCCAACTGCGCGGCCTGGGCAGCAGCGAGCCGGTGGCGCCGAATACGACCACAGCAGGCCGCACCGAGAATCGCCGGGTATCAATTGTAGTGATCGCAGACTAAGCGGGTTCTCCTTTCCCAAGCTGAAATGCAATCCAATGTGGGAGGGGGCAAGCCCCTCTCACAGTTGTTCTGCGATGTGCTAGCAAGAATGTTCGCTCAACGGCTCGGTGTCATCGCCTGCGTCAAGTCATCCACCACGGCCTTGCCCCTCTCATACATATAATGCGCGGCCCATGCGTATTGGTCGCCGCGAAAACCTACCAACGACCATTAGGAGTTTTCTCTGTAGGAAAGACCTGTCATGACGAATTTTAATGGCTGGGCTGATGAAGTTTCGCTTTTTCGCAAATGGTGGGCTTAGTTAAATGGACGCTATAAGTAACTACCGTAAAGGATTGCGATGACTATAAATGTCAGTCATTTTCGCCAGGAAGTATCTAAAGTCAGGCTTTCAAAAGATGCATTTGCTGAGCTATTGACGATAAGAGAGTTGTTCGAGACGGTAAGTCAAGGTGTTAGATTCGATACCAAGGTCGCTTACATTAATCCTTTACAGTCAAGCGTGCTGAGAGAGGAGCTGAATAGAATACGAAATATGATCGATCATGAAAGTCATGTCTTGATTCTCGATGGCTTTAAGGTGGATAAACTTTCAACGTTCAAATCTCTGGTGTGGACATTCGGTTCCTTACTCGGTGTCCCAATGGTACAGAATCATCTTGGTCATAAAGTGATTGAGGTTTATGACCGAGGTGGCAAAAGCATTGAGGAAGGTGCGAGATACCATCAGACCCGTCAAGGCGCCTATGTACATAACGATGGTGTGAGCGACCCGTTGCCTATCGATTACTTGATCCTGGCCTGTGGACAGAAAGCACTTTTAGGAGGTGAGAGCATTCTCATCGATGCAAGCGCGGTATACGCCGAGCTGATGGCGTTCCCAGAAGTATTGGAAGCGCTCAAATGCGACTTCTTTTTTGAGAATCGCGGCATGTCAGAGGATGAAAAACTGTTTAAAGCCCCCATCCTCAGCTTTTCCAGTGAAGGTATTCCACTGATCAGATACTTTCGAGTCTACATTGAGTCAGCTCACCTTAAGGCAGGAGTGCCTTTAACAGCAGCTCAAACCCAGGCACTGGACTTTCTGGATACCGTTCTCGATCAGTCATCGGTTCAGCATCGAGTACTGCTGGAGCCAGGGCAAGTGCTTATTTCAGCCGATAACAAGTTTCTGCATACGCGCACGCACTTCATTGATATGAACGCTCCACGTTCCGAAATCAATGATGCTGAGCCTTTGAGTGATCTTAATCGTTATATGCTACGGCTGTGGTTACGCAAACGATGATGCATCGGTATTCATAACGTAAGTCCTCCCATATCCGCCATAAGCCGAGCCCCATGGACAACTCCGATATCGCGATCACGTTGGTCTTGATTTCTGCCTTTATGCACGCCACTTGGAATGCCGTAGTTCGCGCCGGTAGCAGTCGCTTCATGACCTTGGCCATGGTCGACGGCACCGCGCTAGTGATATGCCTGCTGGCGTTGCCGTTTGTAAGTGTGCCTAGCCTGGAGGTATGGGGCTATATACTCGTCTCTGTGGTGCTCAATACGGTCTACCGGCTATTTTTGATTAAAGCGTACGAAACGGGTGACTTCGGTCAGGTTTACCCGGTGATGCGTGGGGTGCCGCCCGTATTGGTCGTGCTGTTTTCTTACTTTCTGCTGCATGAACAGTTGTCCTCCCAGGCGTTGACGGGAGTGTTGCTGATTTGTGTGGGGATTATCAGCTTGACCTTTGTGCGCAGGATGACGGCGCAGATGTTCAAGCCGATCCTGATGGCGGTGTGCGCCGGTGCGTTTATTGCGTCTTACACGGTGGTGGATGCTAAAGGTGTAAGAGCCAGTGAGACGGTGCTGCAGTACATTATTTACCTGACAGTATTCCAAAGTATCCCGATCCCGATGCTGGCGTTTTCCAAAGAACGTTCAAACTTGGCTCGTGCGATACGTGGGCACTGGCGAGTTGGGCTATTAGGCGGTGTTTTTTACCT
The DNA here is from genome assembly GCF_058797315.1 of Pseudomonas sp. GW823-FHT02F05. Classification (NCBI taxonomy): domain Bacteria; kingdom Pseudomonadati; phylum Pseudomonadota; class Gammaproteobacteria; order Pseudomonadales; family Pseudomonadaceae; genus Pseudomonas; species Pseudomonas sp. GW823-FHT02F05. Next base: position 284,267 of record NZ_JBXAJM010000004.1, on the reverse strand, counting down.
GGCGTCTTACGGATTGGTGTTGTTTGCCTTGTCGCTGGACGCGGTGGCCAAGGTCTCAGCTCTGCGGGAAACCAGTGTTATTATCGGCGCCATTATTGCTGCGCTGTTCTTTCACGAACGGTTCGGTTGGCGACGGATGCTTTCGGCGTTCGTCATTGTTTGCGGGATCATTTTGATCAAAGTGAGCACCTGATGGCCCAGCGTCCGCCCCCCACACCTATGCTTCAGGCGTTCGTCAGCGCAGCGCAAACCGGTAGTTTCGCCCGTGCAGCGTCTGAGCTTAACCTCACCGCCAGTGCCATTAGCCATCAAATCGCGGGCTTGGAGGAATGGTGGGGCGTGTCGTTGTTTGAGCGGCACTCACGCGGCGTCAAGCTGACTGCAGCAGGGCAGGCTCTGTTGCCAGTTACCGATGAGTTTTTCAAGGCGCTGGATGGGGTATTGCATTCACTCAATCCCGGTAAGTCCCAACCGTTATACCTATCCTGCACGTCTTCCCTCTGTTCGACGTGGCTAATCCCCAGGATGCACGGCTCTCACACGCAGGCTTCATTCAACCTGGATCTGGTGTTGACCAGCGCCGACATGAGCAGCTCCAGCCTGGAGGCCCATCAATACGATGTCGCTGTGGTGATGGGGTACGGTGACTATCCGGATCATCATGTCGAACTGTTGATGCGCGACGCCGTATTCCCCGTGTGTTCGCCCGATTTTCTGCGGTTGAAGGGCGGCATTGTTCTGGAGGATGTCGCCCGCTATCCGCTGATTCATCGGGTGGACGATCAGGTATGTCCGGGGTGGGAAAGCTGGTTTGCGTTTCAGGGGCTGGCGCCGCCGCCTTATCACCACGGGCCGAGATTTCCGGATTCGAGCCTGGCGATCAGCTTGGCGGTGAAGGGCGGAGGGATTGCGCTGGGCAGGACTGCGTTGGTGTATGACCAACTGGAAGACGGTGCGTTAGTTGCGTTGAATAGCCCTGTGATGATGTCCCCTGCGGCCTACTACATCATTTGTCGAAACGGGCGTCAGTCGGAGCCGGAGATTGCTCGGCTGATTGAATGGCTCAAGAACAGCGCGGGTGAGTTTCTGCGCGAAGTTCGGCTTCGGCATCCGCAAATTGCTGCAGCAGGAGCGGTCTAAAGGTAGGAAGCCTCTGTTGCTCCTTTTAGCTTCGCAAACCTGATCTCCCGCGTCTGCCCCATCAACAACCCCTGATTCTGCTCTGTCACTTCCCGAATGTAATCCCACAACAAAGTAATCCGCTTCAACTTCCTCAAATCCTCCCGGCAATACATCCAGAACTGCCGCGTAATCGCAATCTGCTCTCCCAGCACCGGCAGCAAGCGCGGGTCCTGCGCGGCCAGAAAGCACGGCAATATCGCCATCGACCGGCCTTGCTGGGCCGCCACGTACTGCGCGATCACGCTGGTACTGCGCAAACTGGCGCTGGCGCCGGGCACCACATTGGCCAGGTACAGCAACTCTGAGCTGAAGGCCAAATCATCCACATAGCTGATAAACGGATGTTCGGCCAGATCCGCAGGTTTGCGGATCGGCGGGTGTTGGTCGAGGTAGTCCTGGGTGGCGTACAACTGCAATTTGTAGTCGCACAGTTTGCAGCACACATACGGTCCGTGTTCCGGGCGTTCCAGGGCGATGACGATGTCGGCTTCGCGCTTGGACAGGCTGATGAAGTGGGGCAGGGGCAGGATATCCACCGAGATCGCTGGATAAGTGTCGACGAAATGGCTCAGTTGCGGGGTGACGAAGAAGCTGCCGAAGCCTTCGGTGCAACCCATGCGCACATGGCCGGAAAGTGCCACGCCGGACCCGGACACCTGTTCGCAGGCCATGTGCAGGGTGCTTTCAATGGATTCGGCATAACCCAGCAACCGCTGGCCTTCGCTGGTGAGCACGAAGCCGTTGGTCCGGGATTTTTCGAACAGCAGCGTGCCGAGGGACACTTCCAGAGAGCTGATGCGCCGCGACACGGTGGTGTAGTCCACCGCCAGGCGCTTGGCGGCCACGCTAGCCTTGCGGGTGCGGGCTACTTCGAGGAAAAACTTCAGGTCATCCCAGTTCAGGGCGCCCAGGGAGGTGATGTTTTTTTGCATATTGGACCGGCTTTTATGTGCGTTCTTATTAGAGATTTGCACATCTATACTCCAAAAACAGTCCGAACGCCTCATTCTTCAAGGCGATTCAACGCCTTGGTTCTCTGCATAACTACAAGATTCTGGAGACCCCATGAACGCATCTGCCGATATTTCCGTGCAACAGGTCAAGTTGCTGATCAACGGTGAGTGGGTCGAGTCCAAGACCACCGAGTGGCAAGACATCGTCAACCCGGCCACCCAGCAAGTGCTGGCCAAAGTCCCGTTTGCCACCGCCGATGAAGTCAACGCGGCCATCGACGCTGCCCATCAAGCGTTCCAGACCTGGAAACTCACGCCGATCGGCGCGCGCATGCGCATCATGCTTAAGCTCCAAGCCTTGATCCGCGAACATTCCAAGCGCATTGCTGTAGTCCTCAGCTCCGAGCAGGGCAAGACCATTGCCGATGCCGAGGGCGATATTTTTCGTGGCCTGGAAGTGGTGGAGCACGCTTGTTCCATTGGCACCCTGCAAATGGGTGAGTTCGCCGAGAACGTGGCCGGCGGCGTGGATACCTACACCCTGCGCCAGCCTATCGGCGTATGCGCCGGCATCACCCCGTTCAACTTCCCGGCGATGATTCCGCTGTGGATGTTCCCGATGGCGATTGCCTGCGGTAACACCTTTGTACTCAAGCCTTCCGAGCAAGACCCGTTGTCGACCATGCTGCTGGTGGAGCTGGCGCTGGAAGCCGGTGTGCCAGCCGGCGTGCTCAACGTGGTGCATGGCGGCAAGAGCGTGGTGGATGCACTCTGCACTCACACAGACATCAAGGCGGTGTCCTTCGTCGGTTCGACGGCTGTGGGCACCCATGTCTACGACCTGGCCGGCAAACACGGCAAGCGTGTGCAGTCGATGATGGGCGCCAAGAACCATGCGGTGGTGCTGCCGGATGCCAACCGTGAACACACCCTCAATGCCCTGGTCGGTGCCGGTTTCGGCGCGGCGGGCCAGCGTTGCATGGCTACCTCGGTGGTAGTGCTGGTGGGCGCGGCCAAGCAGTGGCTGCCAGACCTCAAAGCGCTGGCACAAAAGCTCAAGGTCAACGCCGGCAGTGAAGCGGGCACGGATGTCGGCCCGGTGATCTCCAAGCGTGCCAAGGCGCGTATCCTGGAGCTTATTGAAAGCGGTGTGAAGGAAGGCGCCAAGCTGGAGCTCGATGGCCGCGATATCAAGGTGCCGGGCTTCGAGCAAGGCAACTTTGTCGGCCCGACCCTGTTCTCGGGCGTGACCACCGACATGCGCATCTACACCGAGGAAATCTTCGGCCCGGTGCTGGTGGTACTGGAAGTCGAGACACTCGATCAAGCCATCGCCCTGGTCAACGCCAATCCGTTTGGCAACGGTACAGGCCTGTTCACCCAGAGCGGTGCGGCGGCGCGTAAATTCCAGAGCGAAATCGATGTGGGCCAGGTCGGCATCAACATCCCCATCCCGGTGCCAGTGCCGTTCTTCAGCTTCACAGGCTCCCGCGGTTCCAAGCTCGGCGAGCTGGGCCCTTACGGCAAGCAAGTGGTGCAGTTCTACACTCAGACCAAAACCGTCACCAGCCGCTGGTTTGATGACGACACGGTCAACGATGGCGTCAACACCACCATCAACCTGCGCTGAACTCGGGAGACGACCATGAAAATTGCATTCATCGGCCTGGGCAACATGGGTGCGCCCATGGCCCGCAACCTGATCAAGGCTGGGCACGCGCTTAACCTGTTCGACCTGAACCAGGCGGTACTCAAGGAACTCGCCGAACTGGGCGGCACCATCAGCCACTCACCGCGTGATGCGGCCCAAGGTGCCGAACTGGTGATTACCATGCTGCCGGCAGCCGCCCATGTGCGCAGCGTGTGGCTGAATGAAGACGGTGTACTCGCCGGCATCGGCGAAGGCATCCCCGCCGTGGATTGCAGCACCATTGACCCGCAAACCATCCGTGAAGTAGCGGCTGCGGCAGCCAAACAAGGTGTGGCAGTGGCCGATGCGCCGGTCTCCGGTGGCACCGGCGGTGCCCAGGCCGGGACGCTGACCTTCATGGTCGGCGCCAACCCGGAATTGTTCGCCACCCTGCAACCGGTGCTGGCGCAGATGGGCCGCAACATCGTGCACTGTGGTGATGTCGGCACCGGGCAAATCGCCAAGATCTGCAACAACCTGCTGCTGGGTATCAGCATGGTCGGCGTCAGTGAGGCCATGGCCCTGGGCGATGCACTTGGTATTGATACACAAGTGCTGGCCGGCATCATCAACAGCTCCACGGGGCGCTGCTGGAGTTCCGATACCTACAATCCTTGGCCAGGCGTGATCGAGACCGCGCCATCATCGCGTGGCTATACCGGTGGTTTTGGTGCCGACCTGATGCTCAAGGACCTGGGCCTTGCGACTGAGGCTGCGCGCCAGGCGCATCAGCCGGTGATTCTCGGCGCAGTGGCCCAGCAGTTATATCAGTCGATGAGCCAGCGAGGGGAAGGGGGCAAGGACTTCTCGGCGATCATCAACAGCTATCGCAAGCCCAAATAAATACCTGTAGCGAGGGAGCAAGCTCCCTCGCCACAGGTTTTGCTGGGTCAGGCAAACACAAAATACTTACGCACAGTCTCGACCACTTCCCACGTCCCCTTCATCCCTGGCTCCACTACAAAGATATCCCCAGCGCGCAGATGGATCGGCTCCATGCCTTCAGGCGTGATCACGCAGTAGCCTTCCTGGAAATGGCAGTATTCCCACTTCACGTATTCCACGTACCACTTGCCCGGTGTGCAGATCCAGGTGCCCATGATCTTGCTGCCGTCTTCGCTGGTGTAGGCGTTGAGGTTGACAGTGTGCGGGTCACCTTCGAGCTTTTCCCATTTGCAGGCATCCAGGACCGGCAGTGGGTGGGTGTCGCGCAGTACGGTGATGGGCTTGGACATGATGACTCCGAGGCAGGGAAGGGAAAGCTCAACCCTAAGGCCTCGGGCGTTGCGCCAGTGGTCTGAACTCGACATTGGGATGCCCAGAAGCGCAGTCACCTGAACACCGCGGTCCCCTGTTGGAGCCGGGCTTGCCCGCGATGGCGGTGGCACAGCGAGCATCTCCATTGCCTGACACTCCGCTATCGCTGGCAAGCCAGGCTCCCACACGAGGTCGTGGCGTATCTGAGCGACAGATCTGTGCATCAAACCGATGTTTCCTCGCAGTAACTGCGAAAGATTTCCCGTATCGCGCCAGAATTCGCAAGAAAATTCACACCCCTCCCTCGTATCATTCACCTCAGTAACGAGTGAGAGCCTTGCAATGAACCCAATAAAAACGTGGTGGGATATCAGCCCGCCCTTGAGCACGGCCACCCCGACCTGGCCGGGTGATACGCCGTTTCAGGAAGAGCGTGTGTGGCAGTTCGGCCCGGAGTGCCCGGTGAATGTGGGGCGCGTGACCCTGTCGCCGCACACCGGCGCCCATGTGGATGCGCCGCTGCATTACAGCGCTGATGGCGCGCCGATTGGCGAGGTGTCGCTGGATGTGTATATGGGGCCGTGCCGGGTATTGCACTGCCTGGGCAGCGGCGCCCTGGTGCAGCCGCATCAGTTGCAAGGGCGTGTGGATAACCTGCCCGAGCGCGTGCTGCTGCGCACTTATCCACAAGCTCCGCTCACCGACTGGGATTCGAACTTCACCGCCATCGCCCCCCAGACCATTGAGCTGCTGGCCAGCCTGGGGGTGCGCCTGATCGGTATCGATACGCCGTCCCTGGACCCGCAACAATCCAAGACCATGGATTCGCACAACGTCGTGGCGCGCCATGGCATGGCGATCCTCGAAGGCATCGTGCTCGATGACGTACCGGAGGGCGACTATGAACTGATCGCGCTGCCGCTGCGCTTCGCCAACCTGGACGCGAGCCCCGTGCGCGCCATTCTCCGCCCGCTCAAGGAGCCCACGCGATGAGCCAATGTCCTTTTTCAGCTGATTACCAACCGCCGGAAGAATGGCATAACGCCGAATTGAATTTCTCCGAGTCCATGAGCTATGGCGACTACCTGGACCTGGGCAAAGTCCTCAGCGCCCAGCACCCCCTGTCGCCAGACCACAACGAAATGCTCTTTATCATCCAGCACCAGACCTCTGAGCTGTGGATGAAACTGATGCTTCACGAACTCAAGGCCGCCCGCGAACATGTGCGCCTGGGTGAGCTGCCGCCGGCGTTCAAGATGCTGGCGCGGGTGTCGCGGATCTTCGATCAACTGGTGCACGCCTGGGCGGTGCTGGCGACCATGACACCGTCGGAGTACAAGGCGATTCGCCCGTTCCTGGGGCAGTCGTCGGGGTTCCAGTCGTTCCAGTACCGCGAGATCGAATTCATCCTCGGCAACAAAAGCCCGGCGCTGCTGCGGCCCCATGCTCATCGCCCGGAGTTGCTGCAGCAATTGCAGGTGGCGATTGCCACGCCGTCGTTGTATGACGAGGCGGTGAACCTGATGATCAAGGCAGGGCTGGCGATTGACCCTCAGCGCGCCGAACGCGACCCGACGGCGGCCACGGTGCACGATGAATCGGTGGAAGCGGCGTGGCGCGAGGTGTATCGCGACCCGAATCGCTACTGGGACTTGTATCAATTGGCCGAGAAGTTTATCGACCTGGAAGATTCGTTCCGCCAGTGGCGCTTCCGGCATGTCACCACGGTGGAGCGCATCATCGGCTTCCAGCCGGGTACTGGTGGTACTGAAGGCGTGGGGTACCTGCGCAAGATGCTCGACACGGTACTGTTCCCTGAACTCTGGCGAGTACGTTCCACGCTCTAATAAAAAAGCCCCGGATTACCGGGGCTTTTTTCTAGGTGAAATACAGTCAATTGTGGGAGCTGGCTTGCCTGCGATTGCGGTGTATCAGTCGGCTCATCCATTGGCTGACACGCCGCAATCGCGGTCAAGCCCGCTCCCACAGGGGTTACTGCGCCACGGCAACTTTCCCGTTTCTGATCCTAAACCGGTAGGCGATATAGATAATCCCCACCCATACCGGCATCGCGTACACCGACTCACGAATTCCCGGAATCGCCAGCATCACCCCGATGATCATCACCATGAAGGCCAGACACAGGTAGTTGCTGAACGGGAACCAGAAGGTCTTGAACGACGGCGTCACGCCTTGCTCGCCCATGGCCTTGCGGAACTTGATGTGGGTCAGGCTGATCAGCGCCCAGTTGATCATCAACGAAGCAACCACCAAGGCAAACAGCAACTCCAGCGCACTGTGCGGCGCGACGTAGTTGACCACCACGCACAGCATGGTCACCAGCGCCGAAATCGCCAACGCCCGCAGCGGCACGCCTTGCTTGTTGAGCTTCATCAGCGCCTTGGGCGCGTCACCTTGCTCGGCCAGGCCGAACAGCATGCGGCTGTTGCAGTACACGCCGCTGTTGTACACCGACAACGCCGCGGTCAGCACCACGAAGTTGAGGATGTGGGCGGCGGTGTCGTTGCCGATCAGCGAGAAGATCTGCACAAACGGGCTACCGCTGTAGGCATCGCCTGACGCGCCGAGGGTTTGCAGCAGTTGATCCCACGGGTACAGCGACAACAGCACGGTCAGCGCACCTACATAGAAAATCAGTATGCGGTACACCACCTGGTTGATCGCTTTGGGGATGACCTTGCGTGGTTCGCTGGCCTCGGCGGCGGTGATGCCGACCAGTTCCAGGCCACCGAACGAGAACATGATGAAGGCCATCGACATCAACAGCCCCATGCCGCCATTGGGGAAGAAACCACCGTGGCTCCACAGGTTGCTGACCGAGGCCTGGGGGCCGCCGGTGCCGCTGAACAGCAGGTAGCAGCCGAGCACGATCATGCCGACAATCGCCACCACCTTGATGATCGCAAACCAGAATTCGGCTTCACCGAAGAACTTCACGTTCAGGGTGTTGATCAGGTTCACCGCGACGAAGAACACCAGCGCGCTGACCCAGGTTGGGATCTCCGGCCACCAGAACTGGATGTACTTGCCCACCGCCGTCAACTCGGCCATGCCCACCAGCACGTAGAGCACCCAGTAGTTCCAGCCCGCCAGGAAGCCTGCGTAACCGCCCCAGTATTTATGTGCGAAGTGGCTGAAGGAACCGGCCACCGGCTCTTCGACGATCATCTCGCCGAGCTGGCGCATGATCAGGAACGCGATAAACCCGGCTACCGCATAACCCAGGATCATCGACGGCCCCGCCGACTTGAGTACCCCGGCCGAGCCGAGGAACAAGCCTGTACCAATCGCACCTCCCAAGGCGATCAGCTGAATGTGCCGGTTCTTCAGGCCTCGCTTGAGGCCCACCGGGTTAACCATGTCATCCGCCATTAACATTCCCTTCTACTTGTTTTTCTCAAGGGTGATTGCACGCCGCATCGGCCCCTCAGAACTGCTGAGGGTCAGATATTACTCTGCGTAAACTTTTCGTAATACAGCTGAACGCCATCAAGTGCCTGATCCGCCAGCCATTGCTGGATGGATTCGACCATCGGAGGGGGGCCGCACACGTACATATCCGCCGATCTGTCCCGCAGTTCGGCCAGGTCGAAATGCTCGGTGAGGTAGCCGCGTTTGCCCGTCCACTCGGCTGAGGCGTCGCTCAGCACTTCGGTGTAGCGAAAGTTCGGGATTTTTGCCGCGTAGGCGTGGATACGCGCCGCTTCACATAAATCTTCGGCGCCGCGCACGCCGTAGTACAGGTGCACAGGTTGCGTGCAGCCGTTGACGGCCAGCTCATCAAGCATACCCAGCAACGCCGACAACCCGGTGCCGCCCGCCACCAGTACCAACGGTTGGGTGACGTGCCGCAGATAAAACGCACCCAAGGGCGCCTCCATCAACATTTCATCACCTACCTGGCAGCGTTCACGCAGGTAGTTGCTCATGACTCCATCGGGCAGCAGGCGTACCAGGAACTGCAACTGATTACCCGGCCGGTTGGCGAAGGAGTAGGAGCGCCAGCTATCGGTGCCGGGCACCGACAGACGCGCATATTGGCCCGGCAAAAAATCCAGTGGCTGGTCCAGTTGCACCTGCAAGATGGCGGTGCTGGTCGAGACCTGCTGCACCGCGCTCACCGTGCCGCGTACCTGCACGGGCCCGGGGGCGTTGCACAGGCTCGAATCGAAGTCGAAATAGAAGGTGGCGTCGGACTTCACCCGGGTCTGGCAACTGAGCATCTTGCGCTGTTGCAGGTCGAGGCTGGAAAGGGCTTCGTCGTCGACATAGTCCTGGGTGTACTCGCCGGATTCGCAACGCCCCTGGCAGGTTCCGCACACGCCTTCGCGGCAATCGAGCGGGATCTTGATGCCGTTGCGCAGGGCCGCGTCCAACAGGATTTCATGGGCGCCCACCGGGAAGAACAGGGTCTTGCCATCGGCAAAGCTGAAGGCCACTTTGTGATTCATTGATGAAACTCCAAGCGTGCCCCTGTGGCGAGGGAGCTTGCTCCCGCTGGGCTGCGAAGCTGCCCCAAAAAACTGGGAGCGCTGCGCACTCCAGCGGGAGCACGCTCCCTCGCCACAAGGGGGATGTGCTGGTTTTAAAGGTGATAGAAATCCAGCACCGAGTTGATGGTGTCGTTGAGCAGCAAGGCGTGCTTGCGCATGATCAGCCAGCTGTCGCCCTCGGGCTTGAGGCGATAGGTTGCATGCCCATAGAACTGCTCGGACGTGGCCAGGCGATAAAACAACGTGTGCCAGTTCAAACGCACCTCCAAGGTGCCGTCACTTTGTTCGGCAATGCGTACGTTATTGATCAGGTGCAAGGTGCGCGGCATCGGAGTGGCAGAGGCGGCTTTGCCGGTGCGCAGGCGGAACACGCGGTCTTCCAGGCCCGAGCGGTTGGCGTAGTAGATCAACGACATCTCGCGCTTGGGGTCTTGGGTGTAGACGTGTTCGGAATCCCATTGCGGCAGGTGGAATTCGCTCTGCGGGTCGAACAACTGCACGTAGGCGTCCCAGTCCTGGGCGTCGCACAGTTCGGACTTGCGGTAGAAGAACTGCTCGATCTGGTACTGCAATTGCGCATTCATCATTTCACCTCCCGCAGTGTCAGGGCTCGCTCGTCCAAACCCTTGAGCAGAAACTGCTGCCAGTTGCGATGCTGGTTGACGTACAAGCCTTCATGGGTGAATTCGGTGCCGGTCATCGCCGGTTGGATGCCAATGGCCTCGCTGTTGGGCGTCGGCCCGGTCTCCCAGCGATGGCTGCCGCGAGAAATATCGCTCCAGCGCTCCAGGCGGCCCTGGAAACCGCGCTGGGCTTCGCGAAATTCCACCAGGTCGTCGGGCGTGCCCATGCCCGCGACGTTGAAGAAGTCCTCGAACTGGCGGATCCGGTTTTCGCGATCGGCGTCGGACTCACCTCTCACGCCCAGGCACTGGCTGATGATCTCGGTCTTGTTCCAGGCCGCCGGGCGGATGATGCGCAACTGCGAGCTGATCTGGTCGAGAAAGAACAGGCTGGGGTAGATGTTCAGGTTGCGTAGGCGGTGCATCATCCACTCGGCCTTCTGCTGGCCGTGTTCTTCTACCAGGCGCGGCATGATGGTGGCGTAGCCGGAGCGCACGCTGGGGTTGGGCATGTCGCTAAACAGCACGCTATGGCCGTTGTTGAAGGCAAACCAGCCATCGTCGGTATTCGCGTCGCCGGCGCCGAGCTTGCTGTAGTCCAGCGTCGTGCTGGAACCTGCGCCGTTCTCGGTGTTGACCTGCTGGCGATGCTGCACGGTGGCCACGTAGTTGTAGTGCACGGTGCTGACGTGATAACCGTCCAGGCCGTTTTCGTTTTGCAGCTTCCAGTTGCCGTCGTAGGTGTAGGCGGACTTGCCTGGCAGCACTTCCAGCTCACCGGTGGCCGATTGCGCCACCATCATGTCGAAGAACACTTTGGCGTCGCCCAGGAAATCTTCCAGGCTGTTGGTGCCGTTCACGTCCAGGCTGATAAACACAAAGCCCTTGTAGCTGTCGATGCGCGCTTTTTTCAGGCCGCGGGTGGCCTTGTCGAAACCTTCCGGGTATTCCCCGGGCGCCTTGACCTTCACCAGTCGGCCATCGCTCTTGTAGCACCAGGCGTGGAACGGGCAGGTGAAGGTGGATTGGTTGCCCTTGCCCACGCGGGTGAGGGTAGTGCCGCGATGCTGGCAGGCGTTGATCAGCGCGTTGAGCCGGCCTTCGCCGTCACGGGTGATGATCATCGGCTGGCGCCCGGCGCGCATCGTCACGAAGTCGTGGTTATTGGCCAGTTCGCTTTCGTGGCAGGCGTAGATCCAGTTTTTTTCGAAGATCAGCTCCATCTCCAGGTCGAACAGTTCGGGCTCGGTGAACATGTCGCGGGCGATGCGGAACACTTCATCTGCCGGGCGAAAGTCCAGGCAGCTTTCGATAAAGGTTTTCCACTGCTCGACGGTTCTTGCACCACTCATGGGAGGCACCTTTTGATCATGGCTAAACGGTGAGCCATTAAGCGGCTGCAATGCGGTAGCGGGCTATCCGCTTAATGGGGGAACGCAGGCCGCAAAGTTGGGCAACAAATACCCATGGCGGTGCGCGCAGGTGACGGCATGCGCTACTGTGATGGTGGGCGATGGTCGTAGAACCCTGGGATTTATCCACATAGTCGACCCTTACTATCCACCCAGTGGCCACGCTGCTGGCGTGGCCTGGAACTTGCTGTCGAGGTTCAACGACGCGCCGCCAGAGCGCGCAAATGCCTAACCGCCGTGGGTGCACCCTGATGAGTAGCCAGACACGCGATATTCATATTCAACGCTTCGACCTGGAAGGCGCGCGCAGCTGGATGTCCGGCATCTGCGGGCCCCATCGCCTGGCGACGGCCACCCCCGAACGCCTGCGCTTTCACCACAGCGCCAACGTGTTCAAATCCCGCGCCACCACCCTGGGCGTGATCGAGTACGGTACCGATGTGACCATCGACATCGAAGACGCCGAGCACTTCAGCAGCTACAGCTTGAGCCTGCCGCTGGTGGGCGAGCAGGAGCTGAGCAAGAACGGTGAGCGCCTCAGTTCCAACCGCGACCAGGGCGTGATCATTTCACCCAATGAGCATCAGGTGCTGGCGATTTCCGGTGACTGCCGCAAGTTGCAGGTGGTGATCACCCGCGCGGCGATGAGCGAGTCACTGGAAGGTTTGCTGCAACGGCCCATCGATGCACCGCTGCGGTTTGAGTCGGTGATGGATGCTGTGGACGGAGCACCGGCCTCGTGGTGGCGCATGGCGCGATACTTCATCGCCGAACTGGAATGCAGCAGCGAGTTGTACGAGCAGGCGGCGTTTACCCGTGACCTGGAAAGCTCGCTGATCAAGGGGCTGATCCTGGCCCAACCCAATAACTACTCTGAAGAACTGCGCGAGGTTCTGGGGGTGAAACTGCCGCACTACTTGATCCGTGCGCGGCAATTCATCCACGACAACGCCCGTGAAGTGCTGCACCTGGAAGACCTGGAAGCGGCAGCGGGCGTGTCGCGGTTCAAACTGTTCGATGCGTTTCGCAAGTACTTCGCACTGTCGCCCATGGCGTATCTGAAGAAGCATCGGTTGGGGGCGGTGCGCCAGGAGATTCTGGAGCAGGGCTCAATGCGCACTATTTCTGAAATCGCCCTGGGCTGGGGGTTTACGCACCTGGGGCGGTTTTCGGCGGAATACCGCAAGTTGTTCGATGAGTCGCCCAGCCAGACATTGCAACGCAAGCGCCTGCGCAGCCTTTGAAACCAATGAAGATCAAATGTAGGAGCGAGCTTGCTCGCGAAAAACGTTAACGATAACGCGTGCTTGCTGGATGAACGCGGCGCCTGTGAGTTTTTCGCGAGCAAGCTCGCTCCTACAAGGGAATTGCGGTGTTTGGGAAAATCTCAGATCAACTCTTCAACCAGTTGCAGGCAATGAGTCAGCCCCGGCGACTGGTCATTCACCCGCCGGCTCAGAATGATCGGCGAAGTCGCAGTGGTCTCCACAATCGGCGTATAGCCAATATCCGCCCGATGCAGCACCTGCACCGACGCCGGCACCAACGTCACCCCCATACCTGCGCCCACCAGGCCAATAGCGGTCTGCAATTCGTTGGTCCACTGCGCCACCTTCAGGCTCAAGCCATGGGCGTCGAACAGCGCGATCACATGGTCGGCATAACTGGGGCGCGGGTTGCCGGGGTAGAGCACAAAGGGTTCGCCGGCCAACTGGGCGAGGGTGGCCGGGGCGCCCAGCAACGGGTGACCACTGGGCAGCACTGCTACCAGGCGGTCCTCCACCAGTACGCGCTGGACGATGGCCGGATCGTCGATGCGAATCCGCCCGAAGCCTACGTCAATGCGGCCAGCCTTGAGCGCTTCGACCTGCTGCAAAGTGGTCATCTCCGACAAACCCAGCTCCAGCTCCAGGGCCTCGTGAGTGCGCAGGCGCCGAATCAGCTCCGGCAGCACGCCATACAAGGTCGACGGCGCAAAGCCGATGCCCAGCCAGGTTTTCTCGCCTTGGCCGATGCGCCGGGTGGTGTCGCAGACCTTGCCCAGTTGTTCGAGCAGCATATTGGCATGCTCATAGAAAAACCGTCCGGCCTCTGTCAGCCGCAAGGGCCGGCTGCGCTCCAGCAGCACCACCCCCAGTTCGTCCTCCAGTTGCTGGATCTGCCGGCTCAAAGGCGGCTGGGCGATATGCAAGCGTTCGGCAGCTCGGGTGAAGTTGAGGGTCTCGCCCAGCACCTGGAAATAGCGCAAGTGACGCAGTTCCATATCGACTCCTTTCATACCTTGAGGGTATCGCACGAGACCAATTCTATATTGGAAGCCCGAAAAAATGCGGAACAGAATCGACGTAAATTTATAAAGAACCCAATGGGTATTGCCATGCCGATTTGCACCATCGAGTCGATTGAAACTGTCATCGTCGACCTGCCCACCCTTCGCCCGCACAAGCTGGCGATGCACACGATGCAAAACCAGACCCTTGTCATCATTCGCCTGCGTTGCACCGACGGCATCGAAGGCATCGGTGAAGCCACCACCATCGGCGGCCTGAGCTACGGCAACGAGAGCCCCGACAGCATCAAGGTCAACATCGACTGTCACTTCGCGCCGCTGTTGATCGGCCAGGACGCGAGTAACGTCAACGCGGCGATGTTGCGCCTGGAGCGCAGTATTCGCGGCAACACCTTTGCCAAGTCCGGTATCGAAAGCGCCTTGCTCGACGCCCTCGGCAAACGCCTCGGGCTGCCGGTCAGCGAGCTGCTGGGCGGGCGTGTGCGTGATGCGTTGCCGGTGGCCTGGACCCTGGCCAGCGGTAATACCGAACAGGACATCAACGAGGCCGAGAAGATGCTCGACCTGCGCCGCCACCGTCTCTTCAAATTGAAGATCGGCGCGGGGGAGGTCAACCGCGACCTGGCCCATGTGATCGCGATCAAAAAAGCCCTGGGCGAGCGCGCCAGTGTGCGCGTCGACGTCAACCAGGCCTGGGATGAAGCCGTGGCCCTGCGGGCGTGCAAGGTGCTCGGCGACAACGGTATCGACCTGATCGAACAACCGATCTCGCGCAACAACCGTGGTGGTATGACTCGGCTCAACCTGTCGAGCCCGGTGCCGATCATGGCCGATGAGTCCATCGAGTGTGTCGAGGATGCATTCAACCTGGCCCGTGAAGGCTCGGCCACAGTGTTCGCCCTCAAGATCGCCAAGAATGGCGGCCCTCGCGCTGTATTGCGCACGGCGGCGATTGCCGAAGCGGCTGGCATCGGCCTGTACGGCGGCACCATGCTCGAAGGCGGCATTGGCACCCTGGCTTCGGCCCATGCCTTTCTCACGCTGAACACCCTGGCGTGGGGCACCGAATTGTTCGGCCCGCTGTTGCTCACCGAAGACATCCTCACCGAGCCACCGGTGTACCGCGATTTCCAGCTGCACGTTTCCAGCGCGCCGGGCCTGGGCCTGGCGCTCGATGAAGAGCGCCTGGCGTTCTTTCGCCGTGACAAACACTAAGAGGCCTCTGCCATGTTGTTCCACGTAAAAATGACCGTGAACCTTCCCCTCGATATGCACCCCGAGCGTGCCGCCAGCCTCAAGGCCGAGGAGAAAGCCTTGGCTCAGCGCCTGCAAGAGGAGGGCAAATGGCGCCACCTGTGGCGCATCGCCGGGCATTACGCCAACTACAGCGTGTTCGATGTCGACAGCGTGCAGGAGCTGCACGACCTGCTGATGCAACTGCCGTTGTTCCCCTACATGGCCATCGAAGTGAACGCGCTGTGCCGCCATCCGTCGTCGATCCATGCGGACGACCGCTGAGCCGGCTTCCACCTATAACTACAAGATGAGGAATGCACCATGTCCATCCGCCTGTCCCAGACTGCCCACGCCCAACAGTTTCTCGAAGAAGCCAGCGGTAACCTCAATGACGCGGGCAACCCGCGCACCAAGGCGCTGATTTACCGAATCCTGCGCGACACCGTGAACATCATCGAAGACTTGGAAGTGACCCCGGAAGAATTCTGGAAGGCGGTCAACTACCTCAATGAACTGGGCAAAAACCAGGAGGCCGGCCTGCTTGCCGCCGGCTTGGGCCTGGAGCATTACCTGGACCTGTTGATGGATGCCGCTGACGAGGAGGCGGGCAAGTCTGGCGGCACGCCGCGCACCATCGAAGGCCCGTTGTACGTGGCCGGTGCGCCGCTGTCCAAGTACGAGGCGCGGCTGGATGATGGTAGGGACGACGCGGTGCCGTTGTTCATGCGCGGGCAAGTACGCGATACCGAGGGCAAGCCGTTGGCAGGGGCGATTGTCGATGTGTGGCAGGCCAACACGGGCGGGACCTATTCGTGGTTCGACCCGGCGCAATCGGAATTCAACCTGCGTCGGCGCATCGAGACCGACGCCCTGGGCAACTACCGTTTTCGCAGCATCGTGCCTTCAGGCTACGGCTGCCCACCGAGCGGGCCGACGCAACAGTTGCTCGACCAGCTGGGGCGCCACGGGCAACGGCCGGCGCATATCCACTTCTTCATCTCGGCGCCGGGGCACCGGCACCTGACCACGCAGATCAACCTGTCGGATGACCCGTACCTGCATGATGACTTTGCCTATGCCACCCGGGATGAACTGATTGCCGAGATTCGCTTCAGCGACGATCCGCAACTGGCGCGCGAATTTGGCGTGCAAGGGCGGTTTGCGCAGATTGATTTTGACTTTGAGTTGCAGGTGGCGGATGCGCCAATAGAGCAGCAGCGCATGCAACGAGTCCGCGCCCTCGAAGACTGATCTGTGGGAGCTCCCTCGCCACAGCAAGCGAGCTCCCACATTGGTTTTTTGGTGATTTAGTTATTTGCGCACGACCAGGTCCAACACCTCATCCCGGTCTTTGATCTTCTGCAGCACTATCTCCGAGCGGATATCCATCACCCCCGCCGTGCGGTTCAGATGGTTCACGATAAAGTCCGAAAAGTGCTTGAGGTTGCGCGCCTGCACCCGCAGCACATAGTTGCTGGCGCCGGTGATTACATAGGCGCTCGCCACCTCCGGCCAGCCTTGCACCTTCTTGATAAACGTCTCATGCCAGTCCTCCACATCCTGGCGCAGCGACAGGTGCACGATGGCTTCCAGCTCGATTCCCAGCTGTTCGGCGTTCAATACCGCGCGGTAACCGCTGATGATTCCCTCGCTCTCCAGCAGGCGCAAACGGCGCAGGCATGCAGACGGCGACAGCGCGACTTTTTCCGCCAATTCCTGGTTGCTGATGCGGCCATCCTGTTGCAGGAAATGCAGGAGGCGCAGGTCGGTAGCGTCGAGAATCATGCTTGGAAGATATCCGCGTGTTTGGAGGTTAAATTCGAATTTTCTACAGCTTAAATAGACGTTTGCCCACCACTTTGCACGAAAATTCTCTAAAAGTTCGTTCATTATTTGGTCCATCCTCACTTATAAAAACCAGGACGACCCATGACCACTCGAAGCCATTGCCAAGCCCTCGACGCCCAGGACCCGTTGGCCCACCTGCGTGCCCAATTCGCCTTGCCCGAAGGCGTGATCTACCTCGATGGCAACTCCCTCGGCGCTCGCCCGGTGGCGGCGCTGGAGCGGGCACAACAGGTGATCGCCGAGGAGTGGGGCAATGGCTTGATTCGTAGCTGGAACAGCGCCGGCTGGGCGGATTTATCCCAGCGCCTGGGCAATCGCCTGGCGCCATTGATTGGTGCGCGTGAGGGCGAGGTGGTGATCACCGATACCACCTCGATCAACCTGTTCAAAGTGCTCAGCGCCGCCTTGAGTGTGCAGCGCCAACGTACACCTGCGCGCAAGGTCATCGTCAGCGAAGCGAGCAACTTTCCCACCGACTTGTACATCGCCGAAGGCTTGGCCGAATTGCTGCAACAAGGCTATTCCTTGCGCCTGGTGAACAGCCCGGCGGAACTTCCCCAGGCTATCGATGCGGACGTGGCGGTGGTGATGCTCACCCACGTCAACTACAAGACCGGCTATATGTACGACATGGCGGCCCTGACCGCGCTGAGCCACGAGTGCGGCGCGCTGAGCATCTGGGACCTGGCGCATTCGGCGGGCGCGGTGCCTGTCGACCTGCATCAGGCCAATGCGGATTATGCGATTGGCTGCACCTACAAATACCTCAACGGCGGACCGGGCTCCCAGGCGTTTGTGTGGGTCAACCCGGCGTTGGTGGATGTGGTGCGCCAGCCATTATCGGGTTGGTTCGGGCATACCCGGCAGTTCGCCATGGAGTCCACCTACGCCCCCAGCGCCGGCATTGCCCGCTACCTCTGTGGTACGCAGCCGATTACCTCGTTGGCCATGGTGGAATGTGGCCTGGAGATTTTTGCCCAGACCGACATGGTGCGCCTGCGGACTAAGTCCCTGGCCTTGACTGACCTGTTCATTGCGTTGGTCGAAAGTCGTTGCGCCGCCCACGGCCTGGAGCTGATCACCCCGCGTGAACACACCCGGCGCGGCAGCCACGTCAGCTTTGAACACCCCGAAGGTTACGCGGTGATCCAGGCCTTGATCGCCCGAGACGTGATCGGCGATTACCGTGAGCCGCGGATCATGCGTTTTGGTTTCACGCCGTTGTACACCAGCTTTACCGAAGTGTGGGACGCCGTGGAAATTCTCGGTGAAATTCTCGATAACGCTACGTGGGACCAAGCGCAATTCAAAGTGCGCAACAGCGTTACTTAAGGGCAACACAGATCAAATGTGGGAGCTGGCTTGCCTGCGATAGCGTCGGTGCATTCACTACCGTTATCGCAGGCAAGCCAGCTCCCACAGGTTCAGCGTCAGCCACTATCACAATAATAAAGGGGCACACCAGTGACCACGCCAGACAACGGCTTTGCAGAGATTACCCACCGTGAACTGGGCCTGAGGCGCCAGCTCACTTCCGGCCAGATGAGCATGATCGCCATCGGTGGCGCCATCGGCACCGGGCTGTTCATGGGCAGCGCCTACGCCATCGGTTATGCCGGGCCGAGCGTGCTGGTGAGCTACGCCATCGGCGCTTTGATCACCTTGCTGCTGATGGGCTGCCTGGCGGAGATGACGGTGGCCCATTCCACCTCCGGCTCCTTTGGCGCTTACGCCGAGTTCTACATCAGCCCGTTGGCCGGGTTCCTGGTGCGCTATGCCTACTGGGCGGCGATTGTGCTGGCGGTGGGGGCCGAGGTCACGGCGGTGGCTATGTACATGAAGTACTGGTTCGCCAACGTGCCGGAGTGGGTGTGGATCGTGTCGTTTTCCAGTGTGCTGATCCTGCTCAATGCGATCAGCGTGAAGACCTTCGGCAACTTCGAATACTGGTTCTCGACGATCAAGATCAGCGCCATTGTCGGTTTCATCATCCTGGCGGTGTATGTGGTGTTCGGCTCCGGTAACCCTGACTACGGGGTGCAGAACTACACGGCCCACGACGGCTTTTTCCCCCATGGCTTGAGTGGCATGTGGATCGCGGTGATCGTGTCGATCTTCAGCTACCTCAGTGTCGAGATGATCGCCGTGGCCGCCGGTGAAGCCGCCGACCCGGAGCAGGCAGTGAAGAAAGCCTTCCGCGCTACCATCGTGCGGCTGGTGGTGTTCTATCTGCTGACCCTGGCGCTGATGCTCGCCATCGTACCGTGGAACCAGGCCGGCCAGGCCCAGAGCCCGTTTGTCACAGTGATGCAGACCATCGGCATTCCCGGTGCCACCGGGGTGATGAATTTCGTGATCCTGATCGCGGCGCTGTCGGCCATGAACAGTCAGCTCTACATCACCACGCGCATGATGTTCAGCCTGTCGCGCGCTGGTTTTGCGCCCAAGTCCATGGGCGCGCTGAGCAAGAACGGCATCCCGCTCAACGCATTGCTGCTGTCCAGTTCGGGCATTGCCCTGGCGACGTTGCTCAACGTGGTGTACCCGGAAAGCTCGTTCACCCTGATGATGGCGATCTCGATGTTTGGCGCAATCTTCACCTGGTTCATGATCTTCCTCACTCACCTGTTTTTCCGCCGCTATCGCAAGCGTCATGGCGGGGCGAAGTTGTCGTTCCAGTTGCGCCTGTTTCCCTACAGCACGTTGCTGGGGTTGGTGCTGATGGGGGCGGTGATGATCACCACCTATTTCACCGACGCCTTCAAGATGACGTTGGTGTTTGGCGTGCCGTTCCTGCTGATCTTGTCGGCGGTTTACTACACCTTCTTCCACAAACGCGCATCATCTGTAGGAGCGAGCTTGCTCGCGAAGAACCCGAGAGCGCCGCGTTAAACCTGATAGCTCGCGTTATCGTTGGCGATCTTCGCGAGCGAGCTCGCTCCTACAAGGGGGGGCGGTGAGCGCAGCGAGTAATGTGCTGACGTAACCGGGCAGTTGCTCGAACGAGCGTGCGCATAACAACAGTTTGCGGCAGGCCCATTCTTCTTGCAGGGGGTGGGCTTTGAAGCGCCGTGCAGGTGGCCAACGGTCCAAGGCGGCCTGAGGCACGATGCCCAGGCCCGCGCCGCCGGCGACCATGCGAATCACCCCATCAAAACCGTCGGCGCGAATGCGCGTCTGCAAGCGAAAGCCCGCGTGCAGTGCCTGTTCTTCCAGGTAAACCGCCAACGCGCTGTTGGCCGCCAGGCCCACGTAGTCGTATTGCAAGCTCTCGATAAAACTCGCGCTGGTCAACGGGTGGTCCAGGGGCATGATCAGCACCAGCGGGTCGTCGCGAAACGCCAGGGTCTGCAAGCCGTGGGTGTCTACCGCATCGGAAATAATCCCCAGCTCGGCGGTGCCCTGGCGCAAGGCGTGGGTGATGCGCAGGCTGGGCAATTCTTGCAGGTCGATATCGAGGTTGGGGTGCTCGCGCAAAAACTGAGCGAGCAGTTCAGGCAGGTACTCGCTTAGAGCGGTGGTATTGCACAGCAGGCGTACCTGGCCTTTGACGCCATTGGCGTATTCGGCCAGGTCTTGCTGCAGATGGTCGGCCTGCTGCAACAGCAGGCGGGCATGCCGCGCCAGGGCTTTGCCCGCGGGTGTCGGGGTCACGCCACGGCGGCCGCGCTCGAGAAACGCGATGCCCAGTGAAGACTCCATGGCTCGGATGCGTGCGCTGGCGGCAGCCAGGGACAGGTGGCTGCGGGCCGCGCCGGCGGTGATATTGCCGGTGTCCAGGATGTGCAGGTAGAGGCGCAGGTCGATGAGGTCAAAGTGCATGAAGTTTCCCAGTGACTGGAAGGGCCTCATCGCAGGCAAGCCAGCTCCCACACTTGAATGTATTCACAATTCCAAATGTGGGAGCTGGCTTGCCCGCGATAGCGACATCAGCCTCACACAAAACAAGAGGCTGGCTCAGTATATGGCGAATTTTCAGCCACTCTCCAGCCCTGCACAATCGGTGCATGAATACCTTCCTCGCGTTCTACCAAAACCTCGGCCCCGCCCTGACAGCGCTGGTCATCACCACCTTCCTGCTGGCCGGTACGGTGAAGGGCGTCATCGGCCTGGGCTTGCCCACTGTAGCCATGGGCATGCTTGGCCTGGCTATGCTGCCGGCGCAGGCTGCGGTATTGCTGATCATTCCTTCGACGGTGACCAACCTCTGGCAACTGTCCTTTGGCGGGCACTTGGGTGCCTTGCTCAAACGCCTGTGGCCGATGCTGTTGCTGATCTTCCTCGGCACCGGGCTGGGCACCTTGTGGCTGGGCATGGGTAGCGGACCTTGGGTGGTGCGTGCCCTGGGCGCGGCTTTACTGGTGTATGCGCTGAGCGGGTTATTCCTGCCAACCTTCAAGGTTGCGCCTCGAACCGAGCGCTGGCTGGGCCCCTTGTGCGGGGTGATCACCGGCATCATTACCTCGGCCACCGGTGTCTTCGTGATCCCGGCGGTGCCGTACCTGCAAGCGCTGGGCTTGAGCCGTGATCAGTTGGTGCAGGCGCTGGGGCTGTCGTTCACCGTGTCGACGTTGGCACTTGCCGTCGGGCTGGCCTGGCGCGGGGCACTGGGCGGCGGTGAAATGGGCGCGTCATTGCTGGCGTTGGTGCCGGCATTGCTGGGGATGTGGCTGGGTCAGGTGGTGCGCCGACGCATCAGTGCGCTGTGGTTCAAACGTGGATTTTTCACCGGCATGGCGTTGCTGGGAGGCCATTTGTTGCTGGCTGGTTAATAATGAGCGGGCACGTGTCAGCCGATAAATGAAGGACCGCCCGTGAAAGCCCGTTCCGATGAGCTACAGATCTTCGTCAGCGTGATTGAATGCGGCTCGATTTCGGCCGCCGCCGAAAAGGTCGGGCAAACGCCATCGGCAGTCAGCCGCACCTTGTCGCGCCTGGAAGCCAAACTCGACACCACCTTGATCAACCGCACCACGCGGCGCATGGACCTGACCGAGGAGGGCAAGTACTTCTTCGAGCAGGCCAAGCTGATCCTGGCGCAGATGGATGAGCTGGAAGAGCGTCTGTCATCGCGCCAGAAAAAACCGGCCGGCCGCCTGCGTATCAATGCCGCCGTGCCGTTCATGCTGCATGGGGTCGTGCCGTACATTGCCGAATTTCGCAGCCTCTACCCGGATATCCAGTTGGAGCTCAACAGCGATGATTTGATCATCGACCTGCTAGAGCAAAGCACCGACATCGCCATTCGCATCGGCGCCCTTGCCGACTCGACCCTGCATGCGCGTTTCCTGGGCAGCACGCCGCTGCATGTCCTGGCCAGCCCCGGCTACCTCAAGCAATACGGCACGCCGACGACCGTTGCCGAGTTGGCTGATCACACCTTGCTGGGCTTCACCCACACCGAGACCCTCAACCACTGGCCGCTGCGTCACGGTGAAGGTGACCGCTGGCTGATTCAGCCCAGCGTCAGCGCCTCCAGTGGCGAAACCGTGCGCCAGTTAGCGCTGCAGGGGCAGGGCATTTGTTGCCTGTCGAATTTCATGACCGTCGCTGACATCGACGCCGGCCGCCTGGTGCCCATGTTGGAGGTGTTCAACAGCGGTTATCGCCAGCCGATCCACGCGGTGTTCTATCGCAACTCGCAATTGGCGCTACGCATCCAGTGCTTCCTGGACTTTATTCAGGCCAAGCTGGCGCGGTATGCGCGCTGATTCGTGACCTGAGCGCAAGAGTGAATTGGGCCGCACGGGCTTATTCGGCAGCCGTGGGGGCTGGATACTGGGCGCATCACTTACCCAGTCAGGAGCAACCTCCATGAATGTATTCGTTACCGGTGCAGCAGGGTTTATCGGCGGTTCGATCGCCACCGGCCTGGTCAACGCCGGCCATCACGTCACCGGCCTGGTGCGCAGCGCCGAACAAGCCGCTGAACTGACCGCGCTGGGCATCACGCCGGTGGTCGGCACCCTCGACGACGCAGCGGTATTGACCGAGCAGGCGCAGAAGGCCGATGCGGTGATCAACGCCGCCAGCAGCGACCACCGCGGCGCCGTGCAAACTTTGCTGGCCGCCTTGAAAGGCTCGAACAAGCCGTTCCTGCATACCAGCGGTTCGAGCATCGTCGGCGATGCGTCGGGCGGTAAAGCCAGTGAAGTCATCTACTTTGAAGACAACCTGCCTGAGCCGACCGTCGACAAGGCTGCCCGCGTGGCCATCGACAACCTGATCCTCGCGGCGGCCAATGACGGCGTGAATTCGGCGGTGATCTGCAACACCCTGATCTACGGCCACAGCCTGGGCGTGAAGCGTGACAGCGTGCAATTGCCGCGCTTGCTCAAGCAGGCGCGCAAAAGCGGGGTAGTGCGCCATGTGGGCAGCGGGCAAAACATCTGGTCCAATGTGCATATTGAAGATGTGGTCGCCCTGTATCTGCTGGCGCTGACCAAAAACGTCCCGGGTACTTTCTACTTTGTGGAAAGCAGCGAAGCAGCATTCATCGACATGACCACGGCGATTGCCCAAGCGCTGAACCTGGGCGAGCCGCAGGATTGGCCATTGGCCGAGGCTGAGGCCGAGTGGGGGTATGAAATGGCCAACTATGGCTTGGGCTCCAATAGCCGAGTGCGCGGCAAGCACGCTCGTGAGCTGTTGGGTTGGGTGCCCAAGCGTACTTCGGTGGTGGAGTGGATTCGCGACGAGATGGTGTGATGTTCGCTTAGCACCGCGGTGCGGCCTTCGCGAGCAAGCCCGCTCCCACATTTGAATCTATTCACAGATCCAAATGTGGGAGCGGGCTTGTTCGCGAAAGGGGCGACTCGGTATATCGGACCTGACACTTCACTAGCCCCACCCGCCGCAATTCCGTACCATTCCCCGCCTTATCCCCCGCAATTCCCTGGTACTCCATGAACCTCACCCGTCTGCGCGCCGACGCTCTGGCCGGCCTCACCACGTCTTTCGCCTTGCTGCCCGAATGCATCGCCTTTGCGCTGGTGGCTCATCTCAACCCGCTGATGGGCCTCTACGGTGCTTTCATCATTTGCACCCTCACCGCGTTGTTCGGCGGCCGCCCGGGCATGGTCTCGGGCGCCGCCGGTTCGATGGCGGTGGTGATCGTCGCGCTGGTGGTGCAACACGGCGTGGAGTATTTGCTGGCGACGGTACTGCTGGGCGGGTTGATCATGGTCGCTTTCGGCCTGCTGCGCCTGGGCAAGCTGGTGCGCATGGTGCCGCATTCGGTGATGCTCGGCTTCGTCAACGGCCTGGCGATCATCATTGCGCTGGCGCAACTGGAGCATTTCAAGAGCGGTGAAACCTGGCTCAGCGGCACGCCGTTGTACGTGATGACCGGGCTGGTGGCGGCAACCATGGCCATTGTGTATCTGTTGCCTCGTCTGACCCGTGCTGTACCGCCCGCGCTGGTGGCGATTCTCGGTGTGGGCCTGGCGGTGTACCTGCTTGGCCTGCCGACGCGCACCTTGGGCGATATGGCGCACATCGCCGGTGGCTTGCCGACTTTCGCCCTGCCGCAGATCCCCTGGACCCTGGAAACCCTCGGCATCATCGCGCCCTACGCGTTTTTGATGGCGATGGTTGGCCTGTTGGAAACCTTGCTGACCCTCAACCTCACCGACGAAATCACCGAGACCCGTGGTTATCCTGACCGCGAAAGCGTGGCCCTGGGCGCGGCGAATATGGTCTCGGGCCTGTTTGGCGGCATGGGGGGGTGCGCGATGATCGGGCAAACCGTGATCAACCTCAGCTCCGGCGGGCGTGGGCGCTTCTCCGGGGTGTTTGCCGGGGTGATGATTCTATTGTTCATTCTGTTTCTGTCGCCACTGATCGAGCGGATCCCGCTGGCGGCGTTGGTGGGCGTGATGTTCGTGGTGTCGCAACAGACCTTCGCCTGGGCGTCGTTGCGGGTGATCAACAAGGTGCCGCTCAATGATGTGCTGGTGATCATGGCGGTGACGATCATTACGGTGTTCACCGATCTGGCCACCGCCGTACTGTGCGGTATCGTCATCGCCGCGCTGAACTTCGCCTGGCAGCAGGCGCGGGAACTGTACGCCGATGAACACCTGGAGGCCGATGGCAGCAAGCTCTATCGGCTGCATGGCACGTTGTTCTTCGCCTCGACCACGCCGTTTTTGAATCAGTTCGACCCGGCCAACGACCCGGCCCAGGTCACACTGGATTGCCGTCACCTGAGCTTTGTCGACTATTCGGCGATTGCCGCCCTGATGACCCTGCGCGAGCGCTACACCAAGGCTGGCAAGCACCTGCGGGTGCTGCATTTATCCGAGCGCTGCAAAAAACTGCTCAAGCGCGCCAAGGTTCATCACGACTGATTGAGCCCCTGTGGCGAGGGAGCTTGCTCCCGCTGGCGTGCGAAGCGCGCCCAGGATTTTGGGGCCGCTGCGCAGCCCAGCGAGAGCAAGCTCCCTCGCCACAGGGGGAGAGCTGTAGCAGTTACGGGCCGACCAGGTCTTCCAGCTCCTGGGCGCGGGTCTGGGTCATGTCCAGCACGCAGCCTGAGCCGTTTACCTGATCAATCGTGCCGCCGGTGGCGCTGCCTGCGAAGGCGCAGTTGGCGTCGCGGTATTTGATCCACAGGCGCTGCACGTCTTGCAGTTGCTGTTTGCGCGGCCCTTCCTGGGCGGCGAGGGCGGTCTTGTAGGCGCGGTTCAGGCGGTCGTCCTGCACCTTGGTTTGCCGGGCGTTGCAATTGACCATGTCTGCGGTGGTATTGGCGCTGTCCATGCATTTTTTCAAGGCAGGGTTGTCGGCGGCATAAGCGCTGCTGCACAAGAGCAGGACGCTGGCGGCAATTGTGGTGCGAATCATGAGCGGGTTCCTGGGCAATGGATGCGCATTCTATGACTCAAGGGCAGCGACTGAGTTTCCGCCTTCTCTGATCTTCATGTAAGAACACCCCCCGAATTTTCATCCACCCATGTCGGGCATATCCCCAAGCGACAGCGCTTATCCGTGGGCGAAAATTACTTTCATGAAAATTGAAAATGCTCCTCGGGAATGATTTATGAGTTTCACAACCAATTCGACGTGACCCTTTCCGAGGAGTACCGCATGGCCGCATCACCGGGCTTCGGGCTGTTGGCATACGCTGCCATCGCCATCATTGCATTGATCGTGCTGATCGCACGCTACCGACTCAACCCCTTTATCGTGATTACCCTGGTGTCCATCGGCCTGGCGCTGATGGCCGGGATGCCGGCGGACACCATCATGGGCTCGTACGAGGCGGGTGTCGGCAAGACCCTGGGGCATATCGCCCTGGTGGTGGCGCTGGGCACCATGCTCGGCAAGATGATGGCCGAGTCGGGCGGCGCCGAACAGGTGGCGCGCACGCTGATCAACCGCTTCGGTGAGCGCAATGCCCACTGGGCGATGGTGTGTATTGCGTTTCTGGTGGGGCTGCCGCTGTTTTTCGAGGTCGGCTTTGTACTGCTGGTGCCGATTGCCTTTACCGTGGCGCGACGCGTGGGCGTGTCGATCCTGATGGTTGGGCTGCCGATGGTCGCCGGCCTGTCGGTGGTGCATGCGTTGGTGCCGCCGCACCCGGCGGCGATGATGGCGGTGCTGGCCTATAACGCCTCGGTCGGGCAGACGGTGCTGTATGCGATTTTGATTGGCATCCCCACGGCGATCATTGCCGGGCCCGTCTACGCCAAGTTCATCGTGCCGCACATTCATTTGCCAGCGGAAAACCCGCTGGAGCGCCAGTTCATCGAGCGTGAACCGCGTACGCGCCTGCCCAGCTTTGCACTGACCATAGGCACCATCCTGTTGCCGGTGGTGCTGATGATGATCGGCGGCTGGGCCAACGTGATTTCTACGCCGGGCAGCGGTTTCAACCAGTTCCTGTTGTTTATCGGCAACTCGGTGATCGCCCTGTTGGTGGCGACCCTGGTGAGTTTCTGGACCTTGGGCCTGGCCCAGGGCTTCAACCGCGAGTCGATCCTCAAGTTCACCAACGAATGCCTGGCGCCGACCGCCAGCATTACCTTGCTGGTGGGCGCGGGCGGTGGTTTGAATCGCATCCTGGTGGACGCAGGCGTGACCAATGAAATCCTCGGCCTGGCCCATGCGTTTCACTTGTCGCCGCTGGTAATGGGCTGGCTGTTCGCGGCGTTGATGCGTATCGCCACGGGCTCGGCCACGGTTGCCATGACCACCGCGTCCGGAGTGGTCGCGCCGGTCGCCTTGGGCCTGGGTTATCCACACCCTGAATTGCTGGTGTTGGCGACCGGTGCAGGCTCGGTGATCTTTTCCCACGTGAACGACGGCGGCTTCTGGCTGATCAAGGAATACTTCAATATGACGGTCATCCAGACCTTCAAGACCTGGACCGTACTCGAGACCCTGATTTCGCTGGTCGCCTTCGGCCTGACCTACGGTCTGTCCCTTGTGTTATGAGCCTGTAACCCGGAGCCCCCATGGACATCCTCTATCAGATCCGCGCCCGCCAGGACACTTTCAGTGCCGGCGAAGGGCGTATTGCCAAGCTGATGCTTGAGGATGTGGGCTTTGCCGCGTCCGCCAGCCTGGAGGAACTGTCGCAACGGGCTGAGGTGAGTACCGCCACCTTGTCACGCTTCGCCCGCAGCGTGGGCTGCCGTGACTTGCGCGATTTGCGCCTGCAGTTGGCCCAGGCCAACGGCGTGGGCAGCCGCTTCCTGGACCCGGCGGGCAAGCCAGAACAGTCAGCGTTTCATCGGCAGATTCTGGGGGATATCGAGGCGACGTTGCGTCAGCACCTTTCGGGTTTCAATCAGCGCAGCTTTGGCGATGCGGTCAAGCTATTGGGTAAGGCCCGGATGATCCATGCGTTCGGCATGGGCGGGCCGTCGAGCCTGTGCAGCGATGAGTTGCAGGTGCGCCTGGTGCGTCTGGGCTATCCGATTGCCGCCAGCCACGACCCTGTGATGATGCGTGTCACGGCGGCGACCCTGGGGCCCGAACATGCCGTGATCGCCTGCTCACTCACGGGCCTGACCCCGGAGTTACTGGAGGTAGTGACGCTGGCGCGCAACTACGACGCGCGGATCATTGCCATCACCCTTGCCGATTCGCCGCTGGCGCAGTTGGCGGATGTCGTGCTGCCGCTGCAATCGGCGGAAACCAGTTTTATCTACAAGCCCACTGCGGCCCGCTACGGCATGCTGCTGGCTATCGACCTGCTCGCCACCGAGTTGGCGCTGGCCCTGCCGGACGACAACCAGGAACGCCTGCGCCGGATCAAACTGGCGCTGGACGATTACCGCGGCGGCCCTGGTAGCCTGCCGCTTGGAGATTGATATGAAGTACGACACGCTGATTCGCCAGGCGCTGATCATCGATGGCAGTAACACCCCAGGGTATGTCGCCGATGTGGGCGTGCAGGCAGGGCGCATCCGTACGATTGGCGACTTGTCCACAGCCCAGGCGGAGCAGATCATCGACGGCCATGGCCGGGTATTGGCACCGGGTTTTATCGACGTGCACACCCACGACGACACGGTAGTGATTCGCCAGCCGCAGATGCTGCCCAAGCTCAGCCAGGGCGTGACCACGGTGATTGTCGGCAACTGTGGCATCAGCGCTTCACCGGTCAGTTTGCGCAGCGACCCGCCGGACCCGATGAACTTATTGGGCAACCGTGAGCAGTTCTGTTATCCGCGGTTCAGCGATTATCGCAACGCGGTGCAGGGCGCCCATCCGGCAGTGAACGTCGCGGCATTGATCGGTCACACGGCGCTGCGCAGCAACCATATGGACGACCTGCATCGCACCGCCACACCGTATGAAATCGCGGCCATGCGCGTGCAGTTGCAAGAGAGCCTGGAGGCCGGTGCCCTGGGGTTATCCACAGGCCTGGCCTACGCCAGCGCCTTCAACGCCAAGACCGATGAAGTGCTGCAGCTCGTTGAGGAGCTGACGGCCTACGGCGCGGTGTACACCACGCATTTGCGCAGTGAGTTCGAACCAGTGCTGGAAGCAATGGATGAGGCGTTTCTGATCGGTCGACACGCCAGGGTGCCGGTGATCATTTCCCACCTTAAATGCGCCGGTGCCGGTAACTGGGGGCGCAGCCCGCAGCTGTTGGCGGCCCTGGAAGCAGCGGCAAAAGATCATCCGGTGGGTTGTGATTGCTACCCCTATGCCGCCAGCTCCTCGACCTTGGACCTCAAGCAGGTGACTGACGCGTTTCGCATCACCATCACTTGGTCCACACCGCACCCGCAAATGGGCGGGCGTGATTTGCAGGAGATTGCCGCCGAGTGGGGCGTTTCGCTGATGGATGCCGCCCGCCGTTTGCAACCTGCGGGGGCGGTGTACTACGGCATGGATGAGGCGGATGTACGGCGCATTCTTGCGCACCCATTGTCGATGGTGGGGTCGGATGGGTTGCCTGAAGATCCGTTTCCTCATCCGCGCTTGTGGGGCGCTTTCCCACGGGTGCTAGGGCATTTCAGCCGGGATGTCGGATTGTTCCCGTTGTACACGGCGATACACAAAATGACCGGGCTGTCGGCGGCGCGTTTCGGCTTGGCCCAAAGAGGAGAAATTCGCGAGGGGCACTGGGCTGACCTGGTGCTCTTCGACCCTGCGCGGGTGCGTGACATGGCGGATTTCAAGACGCCTCAGCGTGCGGCCGAAGGGATTGAGCGTGTGTGGGTAAACGGCGTCTTGAGCTACAGCGAAGGGCAGTCGAACACACGGCGTGCGGGTCGTTTTCTGGCGCGCAGCGGTGATTTGCGCCGAGGTTTTCAGCTTGGTGCGCGGGATGCGATCTGACAGTGCTCGGCCCGATAGCGTGTCTGAATATGGCCAATCAGCGCTTACAAAAAGCTAATTGATTGCAAAGGACGGCTCTCTAGCATGTGCAGGTCTTATTACGGAGAGCCTGTATGAACACTCAGCCTGTAAGCCCCAGCCAACTCGCTAACCGGGCCGGCAACGCCGTCATTTCATCTACCGTCACGTCGCCTGACGCCGCGGTGAATGAGGGCGTCGATGCGATGTCGGCGTTCCCTTTTCCGCGTGACACGATCAAAGGCTGGATCCAGGAAAAAGTCTGGAACCTGACCAATCAATGGATCGACCCCGACAAGGTATACCTGCATCAGTTTTCTCCTGCCAACAGTACCCACACTGGCAGCGCCGTGACCGGGTGGGAACATCGCGGAGTTCCCGAGTCGTCCATGACGCTGACCGATGCCGTGGCCAGTGATTTTTTCTCGGCGGAACGCTACGGCACGGCCGGCAAGGCTCAGGCGCTGGCGCATTTCGTGTCTTCGAATACCAGCCCGTTTTCGTTGCTGGACAGCGAAAGTGTGCCGGATTTTTTCAGCCGGCTGGGCAAGTTCATTTTCGACCGGACGGGGCCGGGATTCCTCTACTCGAAAATTCACGATGACGTGCCCAACGCCGTGGAGACCTGGCGTGATCTGGACGCCGCCTATGGCCTGTACCTGGATGGGCCGGGAAAGGGCACCTACGACGCCGGCAACCAACTGCGCATGAAGCCCAGCGAGCTGTTGAACCTGGTGCGTGAGGGGGACCTGCAGAAAAAGGTAATGACCAGGCTGGACGATTTTTGGATGCAGCACGGCGACGAGTGGCGGATGCTGGCCAAGCAACAGTTTGTGATGGAGGCCCGTGCCGCGCGCGCCCTCAACCAACAAGACTCCAGCCAGGGCCTGAGCCCGCAGGCTTATGCCGAGGTGATGAAAGCGGCGGCGTCAGGTGTACCGCTCGAGGGGCCGATGTCCAAGGCCCAGTTACAGGCGCAGACGACGCCGGGTCCGGACACCAGGGTGTTTTGCTTCGATATCAATGGTTATAAGTCCAATGACATCCTGCGCTTCATCTCCAAGAGTGGTACCGAAACCCTCTATGTCCCCGGCGCAAAACCCGCGATCCAGACTTTCAAAGACCGAGCCGCCGTGGACCAGTGGGTGCTCGAACAAAGCAAGGACCCCGCCAAAGCCAAGGTGCTGGAGGAACATTTCTCGCTGCGTGATCGTCAGCAGGGCGTGTTTGGCGCCCTGAGTGCCAACGGCGTGGACGTCACCCTGGCCAAGCTGGGTGCAGGCACCCAGGCAGCGAATGACAGTGTTATCGATACTTTGAATTATCCAATCGGCGGGGACGTGTTTTCCTTCATGGCCAGCCAGACACGCCAACGCATCGACAATGATGCAGACACCGAAATGAAATCCAACGCCGAAGTGCGCAAGGACGACGCACTGGCTCTGTTGCAAGCCGGCAACGCAATATTCTCCATCCCCATGGCCTTGCTCGGGCCTATTGGTCTGGCGCTTGGCGCCGTCTCTTATACGGCACAGGTAGGAATGGAAATCGACCAGGCCGTGGAGGGTGACACTCAGGCCGAGCGCAAGAACGGGCTGCATTCGGCGGTGATGGACGTCGCGACGATGGCTTTTTTTCACGCCCTCGGCAAGGCCGGCCCTTCCACGGCCGACCCCGCTGTCGAGTCCGGCGCTCAACCGACGACGGCGCAAAAACCGTTTTTCAACTATCGCCGCGTGAACGGGCAGATCGGTGTACTGATGAGTCCGACCGAACCTGCGCGGCTACCCGAAAAACCAGCAAACGGGTTGAATCCTGCGTGGGACCCATCCATGGAGATTTACCTGCAAGGGGGGGCCAAGCGTCCCTCAGTGCAGCCCCGTTATGAGATCGTCGAGGAGGGCCCGTCTACGGCGAAGAAGCCCAAACTCGAGAACTCGGAAAACGAACTGTCGGAGAATGAGGAGTCGCCGTCTTCGGTGGTTTCCGATGCCACGTCCTCCGGGGATTACGAGCCGTACGACGATAGCAACGTGCTCAAGGTCAATCCGTTCAAGGCCGGCGTCCAGGTGCCTGATGGTGGGTATTTCAACAGTCGAGGCATGATTGAACGTACCGATATACCCAAGTTGTACCGCGTCGAAAAGGCGGATCGCGTAGAGCGTCGCGGTGATCCGGCAAATTATGGTTTCCGGGACTCAAACTTCTTTTCCGGGCCTGCAAAAATGATGGACGGCAATGTCGTGATGGCGTCTCGCTCAAAGGCGGCGGCGATACATTTTGGTGATACTGCACTCGGCGGCAAGTACCACCTTTACGAAATCGACAGTCGCGGTGTTCCCGTCGTCTCTTTCAACGAAAATATCGAGGTAAACCCGCAGTTCGTCGAGGCTCGCCAGTGTGTGGCGCCTGGCACCATCGAGCGGATGCGCAAGTCGGGCCACTTGAATCAGTTTGAAGAAAGTTCCTATGAGTTCGATGAAGTGCATGTGGACAATGATCAACTGTCGAGCGCAAGGATCAGGGAAATTCACCATCATTGAGCGTGTTCACTTTGAGCGCTTGCTGAGCTAGGGTGGTCGCTCGCCAGCAACGAGCGACCGGCACTTGGAGAGTTAAATGCACTTAGGAAAAGTCACCCCCATCCTGCGGATTTTCGACGAGGCCAAGGCGTTGGAGTTCTACGTCGATTTCCTGGGGTTCAAGGTCGATTGGCAGCATCGCTTCGAGGCGAATTTTCCGTTGTACGTGCAAGTGTCGCTGGGGGAGTGTGTGCTGCACTTATCCGAGCATCATGGCGATGCTTCGCCAGGGGCGGCTGTGCGGGTCCAGGCCCAAGGGGTCGATGCGTATCAGCAGCAATTGCTGGGCAAGGAATACCGGTATGCCAAGCCTGGGGTTGAAGACACGCCGTGGGGGACGCGGGAGATGAGCATCAGAGACCCGTTTGGGAATCGGTTGGTGTTTGTTGAGGAGAGCGAGGGCTGATTCTCCCATTGGGCTGTTCGCAGGTAAGGCCCTTGTGGCGAGGGAGCAAGCTCCCTCGCCACAATAGTTGTGGGGCTACACCCGGAAATGACTGACCATCTGCTGCAACTGGCTACCCAGGCGTGCCAGTTCAACACTCGATTTGGCTGTCTCATCACTGGCCGTAGCGGTCTGCTCAGACACGTCACGCACGTTCACGATACTGCGGCTGATCTCTTCCGCCACGGCGCTCTGTTGTTCGGCGGCTGCGGCAATCTGCTGGTTCATCGACTGGATATTCGACACGGTGCGGGTGATGTTTTCCAAGGATACCCCGGCCTTGCGCGTCAGTTCGACGCTGCTGTCGGTGAGGCTGCGGCTGTTGTTCATCACGCTGGCGACTTGTTGGGTGCCGTTCTGTAAGCCGGCCACCAGGCCTTCGATTTCCTCGGTGGACTTCTGTGTACGCTGCGCCAGGCCACGCACTTCGTCGGCGACCACGGCAAAGCCTCGACCAGCTTCCCCGGCACGCGCAGCTTCAATGGCGGCGTTAAGTGCCAGCAGGTTGGTCTGTTCGGCCACGGCCTTGATCACGTCCATCACGCTGCCGATCTTGTTGCTCTCTTGTTGCAGGTGCGTCATGGCGTCGGTGGAGCGCGCCACTTCGGCCGCCAGGCGTTCGATCTGTGCGATGGCTTCAGCCACCACTTTATCGCCTTCGCGGGCCTGGCCGTCAGCGTCGGAAGCGGCTTGGGAAGCCTGTTCGGCATTGCGCGCAACTTCCTGCACGGTGGCGGTCATTTCATGCATGGCGGTGGCGACCTGATCGGTCTCGATCTTCTGGCTGTTCACGCCGGCGCTGGTCTGCTCGGTCACCGCTGACAATTCTTCGGCGGCGCTGGCGATCTGAGTGACGCCGTCGCGAATGCCGCTGATCAGCTCGCGCAGGGTGGTGCCCATGCGCTGGATGCCTTGCTGCAACACGCCCAGTTCGTCGCGACGGGTCACCTGGATATTGTGGCTCAGGTCGCCCGAAGCGATGCGCTCCACCACGGCCAGGGTGTCCTGGATCGGGCGGGTGATCTGGCGGGTGATTACCCACGCGGCAATCACGCCGACCAACAGGGCCAGCAAGGTGCTGATCAGTTGCAGGCTGCGGGCCTGGGTGCTTTCGGCGTCGCGACGTTCCAGTTGGATGTCGTACAGCTTGTCGCTGATTGTCACGATGTCGGCGCCCTGGGTGGTCATTTCGGCACGGGCGGTGACGATATTGGCATTGGCCGCCTTGTAGCTCTGCACGGCGCTGCGGTAGGCGCCTAGCGCGGTTTCCAGTGCGGACAATGCGCTTTGCTGGCCAGTACCGAAGGCAACGCTGAGGCCTTTCAAACCGGCGACAGCTTTTTCCAGCTGTGTAGCCGCGCGGGCTTCGGTTTCTGCGTTGGGGCTATTGGTATAGCCGCGCACTTCGTAGCGAGCCTGCATGAATTCGTTCTTGGCCTGGGTCACGGCCAGGAACTGCGTGAAGCGTTCCGGGCTGTCGGATGACTGCTGCACACTGGTTTCCAGCGCATTGATTTGCGCGTTCGCAATGTCGGCCTTGGCGCCCATGACATCGCGCGCAGCGTTGCCATTGCGGTAGGCCTCGCGCATTTTGTTCAGGGACTGGCGGTAAGCGGTAATGACGGCTTTCTGCTCATTGAGCAGCTTGAGGTTTTCCGGGCTCTTGAAGCTGTCGAGCAGCTTCTGTTGCTGGGCGGCGAAGGCATCGAGGCTGGTCTGCACGTTCTGCGCCACAGCTTCGTCGCCATTGGCCAGCATGTATTGCAAGCGCACGATACGCAGCTTGGTCAGCGAGGCATTGAGCTGGGTGATGTCGCTCATCCAATTGCTACGGTCGATCAAGCCGCCCAGGCTGGTCCAGCCAGTGAGTGCCAGGATCGAGGTGAGGACCAGCACCAGGCCGAAGCCCAGGCCGAGTTTGAGATTGACGCTGATGTTACCGAACCAGCTGTTCATCGAAAGCTCCTTGAAGAGTGATGTCTGTCTGCTGGACGGTGTGTTTTTGTTTGAGCCAGCCAAGATGTGTAGGGCTGTATCGGCGGGAAAGGATGATTCTGAAATACTTTTATTGTCCGTCGACGAAGGGTCGCCGGCGCGCAACGGCGATGCCGGGGTGGGGCTGATCACGGCCCGCTCATGTGTGCTAGTCTGCGGGCCCTTTTAGTTCTGGGCGGCGCGGGAAACCGTGGCGTCCTACAGCGGAGCCTCTTCATGTCCGAAGTTAATCTGTCCACCGACGAAACCCGCGTCAGCTACGGTATCGGCCGTCAGTTGGGCGACCAACTGCGCGACAACCCGCCACCGGGCGTCAGCCTGGACGCGATCCTGGCCGGCCTGACCGACGCATTCGCAGGCTCGCCAAGCCGTGTTGACCAAGAGCAAATGGCGGCCAGCTTCAAGGTGATCCGCGAAATCATGCAAGCCGAAGCCGCTGCCAAGGCTGAAGCTGCAGCGGGCGCTGGCCTGGCTTTCCTGGCAGAAAACGCCAAGCGTGATGGCATCACCACCCTGGCTTCCGGCCTGCAATTTGAAGTGCTGACGGCCGGTACCGGCGCCAAGCCGACCCGTGAAGACCAAGTGCGTACTCACTACCACGGCTCCCTGATCGACGGCACTGTGTTCGACAGCTCCTACGAGCGCGGCCAGCCTGCAGAATTCCCGGTGGGTGGCGTGATCGCCGGCTGGACCGAAGCCCTGCAACTGATGAATGCCGGCAGCAAATGGCGCCTGTACGTGCCGAGCGAACTGGCTTACGGCGCTCAAGGCGTTGGCAGCATCCCGCCGCACAGCGTTCTGGTATTCGACGTCGAGCTGCTCGACGTTCTGTAAGGCCTGCTGGTTACCTGTTGGGACGAACGCGTTCGCCCCAACAGGTATTTGCCAGTTTCTTCATGGATGGAACTTGCCATTCAAGTCGGTCGCCGGGCGCAACGCTCGTGCATAGCAGAACAGAAACAGATTCCTCACCACTTCCTTCAGCACACCAGGCTCACTGGAACTCAGGCCATTCACGTCCAGATCGCCTTGGTCCTGCAGCTCGTTCAGCGCTTCTTCCTCAAGCACCGCACAGACTTCACCGGTTTCCCGATGCAGGATTCGCAGGTAAGGGTGGGGGCGATCCAGCCAGGCATCTATCAAATAAGTCATGGTCGTTCTCCTTGATGGGTTTCAATGAGAATAATTCTTATTCGTAGAATAGCAAGCGTCTATTGGCAATTTCTGGGTTTTTCTGTGTGGGTATTGCGTTCGATCAACGCAGAGGGCGAAACGCCATCCCGCGGCGGGCGCGGGATGGAATGCAGCAGGTTCAGACTTTGCGCACGAACTCGGACTTGAGTTTCATCGGGCCGATCCCGTCGATCTTGCAGTCGATATCGTGGTCGCCGTCGCACAGGCGGATGTTCTTGACCTTGGTGCCGACCTTGACCACCAGGGAAGTGCCCTTGACCTTGAGGTCCTTGATCACGGTGATGGTGTCGCCATCCTGCAGGACGTTGCCCACAGAGTCTTTCTTCACGGTCTCATCGCCGACCACTTCGGCCTCGCCGTTGGCGGACCACTCATGGGCGCATTCCGGGCAGACCAGTTGGGCGCCGTCTTCGTAGGTGTATTCGGAATTGCATTTTGGGCAGGGTGGCAACGTGCTCACTAAAGCTCCTAGAAAGTCAGGGATGGCTAAAAGTCGCACATTATATAGGGTTTTAAACGCGGGTGGGGTTGGACTCGACCTAATGTGGGAGCTGGCTTGCCTGCGATAGCGGCAGTGAATTCACTCCCGTCATCGCAGGCAACCCAGCTCCCACATTAAACAGCGCGGAATCAGTGAGTACGGGCGACCGCAAACTCACTCAGCTCAACCAGGGCATCCCGGTATTCACTGGCCGGCAGCGCTTCCAGGCATGTGATCGCCCGCGCCACGTAGTCACGCGCCAGTTGCGCGGTGTACTCCAGGGAGCCCGAGGCTTCTACGGCGGCACGGATGGCTTCCAGGTCTTCGATCCCGCCTTTCTGGATCGCCTTGCGCACCAGGGCAGCCTGTTCCGGCGTGCCTTCGCGCATGGTGTAGATCAGCGGCAAGGTCGGCTTGCCCTCGGCCAGGTCGTCACCGACGTTCTTGCCCAGGGTTTCAGCGTCGCCCTTGTAGTCGAGCAGGTCATCCACCAGTTGGAACGCCACGCCCAGGTGATCACCGAACGTGCGCAGGGCCTCGGCCTGTTCGGCGGTGGCGCCACACAGCGCGGCTGCACTGTGGGTAGAGGCTTCGAAGAGCATCGCGGTTTTGCCGCGAATCACTTCCATATAGGTTTCTTCAGTGGTGCTGGCATCGCGGACTTTGGACAGTTGCAACACTTCGCCTTCGGCGATGATGCGTGTGGCCTGTGAAAGAATCTTCATCACGGGCATCGAGCCCAGCTCCACCATCATTTCGAACGAGCGCGAATACAGGAAGTCGCCCACCAACACGCTGGGCGCATTGCCCCACATCGCGTTTGCGGTCTCGCGACCACGGCGCATGCCGGACATGTCGACCACGTCGTCATGCAGCAGGGTGGCGGTGTGCAGGAATTCGATCGTGGCGGCCAGCAGGCGCAGGTCATCGCCTTGACGGCCCAGGGCCTTGCCGCACAGCAACACTAATAAAGGACGCAGGCGTTTGCCGCCCGCCGACGTAATGTAGTCGCCAATTTTGGAGACCAGCGGCACTTTAGACGTCAGCTGCTGCTTGATGATGCCGTCGACGGCGCTAAAATCGTCCGCGACCGCGCGGTAGAAAGCTTGGGGTTGCATCAGCGACAGTCGCTCCAGAAGGGTTGCGCGGCATGCTAGGACCCTGACCCCCGGGTGTCAAGGCGCGATAGACGGCCCCTTGCAAGCCTCCCATAGCTTGCGTACAATCGCGCACCCTGAACTTCCTGGGCAGCACCTGCCTTACGCAATTGCATTCGGGACGTCCATCCCATGCAGCCATGCCAGCCAATACCTCTTCTTATAAAGCGCTGGGTGAGCAGGATTATCGGAGAAATACCATGTCGTACGCAGTAATTGTTACTGGTGGCAAGCAATACAAAGTCGCCCCAGGTGAATACCTGAAGATCGAGAAACTGGAAGTCGCTACTGGCGAATCCGTTACTTTTGATCGCGTTCTGTTGGTCGCCAATGGCGATGACGTGAACATCGGCGCTCCAGTTGTTGCTGGCGCTACCGTTGTGGCTGAAGTGATCTCCCAAGGTCGTCACGATAAAGTCCGCATCATCAAGTTCCGTCGTCGTAAGCACCACATGAAGCGTATGGGCCACCGCCAGTGGTACACCGAGATCAAAATCACCGGTATTCAGGCTTAATTTCAGCCTAATTCCTCACTAGGAGAATTGACTCATGGCACACAAAAAAGCTGGTGGTAGTACCCGTAACGGTCGCGACTCAGAAGCCAAACGCCTTGGCGTGAAGATGTATGGCGGCCAGAAAATCATTCCGGGCAACATCATCGTGCGTCAGCGCGGCACCCAATTCCACGCCGGTTACGGTGTTGGCATGGGTAAAGATCACACCCTCTTCGCTAAAATCGAAGGCGTGATCAAGTTCGAAGTAAAGGGCGCGTTCAACCGCCGTTACGTGAGCGTTGTCGCAGCTTAATTGCGAGATCGCTGGAAAAGCCCTGTCTTGCGACGGGGCTTTTTCGTTTGTGGAGTGAGTCTCTTGCAAAGCTGTTTGTGATGAGCTCAGGCGCAGGTTTGCGGTCGCTGATTGAGGTCGCTGCGCTCATTTTTGCAAGAGTCTTATGTCTTGGTTTCTTAAGCTCGTCCATGCGGCGAGAGGCGTTTTGTTATGAAGTTCGTTGATGAAGTTTCCATCCGAGTAAAAGCAGGCGACGGCGGTAACGGTTGCATGAGTTTCCGTCGCGAAAAATTCATCGAAAACGGTGGTCCAAACGGCGGTGACGGCGGTGACGGCGGTTCCATCTACATGATGGCCGACGAAAACCTCAACACCCTGGTCGACTACCGTTACACCCGGCACTTCGATGCCGAGCGTGGCTCCAACGGCGGCAGCACCGACTGCACCGGTAAAAAAGGTGAAGATCTGGTACTGCGCGTACCGGTCGGCACCACGATCATCGACTCTGCGACTCAGGAAGTGATTGGCGACCTGACCAAGGCCGGCCAGAAGCTGATGGTTGTGCAGGGCGGTTGGCACGGTCTGGGTAACACCCGATTCAAGTCCAGTACCAACCGTGCACCGCGCCAGACCACGCCGGGCAAGCCGGGCGAGCAGCGCGACCTGAAGCTGGAAATGAAAGTACTGGCGGACGTGGGCCTGCTGGGTCTGCCGAACGCGGGTAAAAGTACCTTCATTCGCTCGGTGTCGGCTGCCAAGCCGAAAGTCGCCGACTACCCGTTCACCACCCTGGTGCCAAACCTGGGTGTGGTCAGCGTCGACCGCTGGAAAAGCTTCGTAGTCGCCGACATTCCTGGCTTGATCGAAGGCGCTTCCGACGGCGCGGGCCTGGGTATTCGCTTCCTCAAGCACTTGTCCCGCACCCGTTTGCTGCTGCACCTCGTCGACATGGCGCCGCTGGATGACACCAGCGCCGCAGACGCCGCCGAAGTCATCGTCAGCGAGCTGACCAAGTTCAGCCCGGCCCTGGCCGAGCGCGATCGCTGGTTGGTACTGAACAAGTGCGACCAGATTCTTGAAGAAGAGCACGAAGAGCGCGTCAAGGAGATCGTTGATCGCCTGGAGTGGGAAGGTCCGGTCTACGTCATCTCGGCCATCGCCAAAGAAGGCACCGAGCGCCTGACCCGCGACATCATGCGTTACCTGGAAGACCGTGCCGACCGCCTGGCGGCCGACCCGGTGTACAAGGCCGAACTCGCCGAACTCGACCAGCAGATCGAAGACGAAGCCCGCGCCCAGTTGCAGGCCCTGGACGACCAGCGTGCTCTGCGCCGCAGCGGCGTGAAGTCGGTCCACGACATCGGCGACGATGATTGGGACGAAGAAGACGTGGATGATGAAGACGGTCCGGAAATCATTTACGTGCGTGACTGATCCGTTGCGATAAACTTGAACGCCGCTCTCTGGAGCGGCGTTTTGGTATCCGGGTATAACGTTATGGGCAGCGCTGGGTCGCGCGGCCCTCACTCTAAGGTTGAAGATGATGCGGAGCAAAGTGACAGGTGCGCAGCGCTGGGTCGTGAAAATCGGCAGTGCGCTGTTGACGGCGGATGGCAAAGGTCTGGATCGCGCAGCCATGAGCGTCTGGGTCGAGCAGATGGTGGCCTTGCATGAAGCAGGCGTTGAGTTGGTGCTGGTGTCGTCCGGAGCGGTTGCCGCCGGGATGAGCCGCCTCGGCTGGACCGCGCGACCCAGCGCGATGCATGAACTGCAAGCCGCTGCCGCCATCGGCCAGATGGGCCTGGTGCAAGCCTGGGAGTCCAGCTTTGCCGAGCACGGCCGCCACACGGCGCAGGTGTTGCTGACCCACGACGACCTGTCCGACCGCAAGCGTTACCTCAACGCCCGCAGCACCTTGCGCGCGCTGGTGGAGCTCAAGGTCATCCCGGTCATCAACGAGAACGACAC
Source organism: Pseudomonas sp. GW823-FHT02F05 (assembly GCF_058797315.1). Classification (NCBI taxonomy): domain Bacteria; kingdom Pseudomonadati; phylum Pseudomonadota; class Gammaproteobacteria; order Pseudomonadales; family Pseudomonadaceae; genus Pseudomonas; species Pseudomonas sp. GW823-FHT02F05. The sequence goes on along the minus strand of NZ_JBXAJM010000004.1, from coordinate 243,832 downwards.
TGTGGTCACCGACGAAATCCGCTTCGGTGACAACGACACCCTGGCCGCCCTGGTGGCCAACCTGGTAGAGGCTGACCTGTTGGTGATCCTCACCGACCGCGATGGCATGTTCGACGCCGACCCGCGCAACAACCCCGATGCCCAGCTTATCTATGAAGCCCGCGCCGACGACCCGGCGCTGGATGCGGTCGCCGGCAGTGTCGGTGGTGCCCTGGGCCGTGGCGGCATGCAGACCAAACTGCGCGCCGCTCGCCTGGCCGCGCGTTCCGGTGCCCACACCATCATCGTCGGCGGGCGCCTGGAGCGCGTGCTTGATCGCCTCAAGGCCGGTGAGCGCATCGGTACGCTGCTGTCGCCGGAACGCGGCATGCTGGCGGCGCGCAAGCAATGGTTGGCCGGGCACCTGCAAACCCGTGGCACGCTGGTGCTGGATGCGGGGGCCGTATCGGCCTTGTCCCAAGGCAACAAGAGCTTGCTGCCGGTGGGTGTGAAGTTGGTGCAGGGCAGCTTCCGCCGTGGCGAGATGGTGGTGTGCGTTGCGCCAGACGGTCGCGAGATAGCGCGCGGCCTGGCCAATTACAGCGCCCTGGAAGCACAGAAGATTATTGGACAATCTTCCGACGCCATTGTCGGACTCTTGGGCTATATGGCGGAACCGGAACTGGTTCACCGCGACAACCTGATCCTGGTCTAACCATAGGAAATACACGATGCGCGTGATGAAGGGATTGCTCGGCCTGCTGCTGGCCATGCCGCTGCTGGCCTCGGCCGAAGAGGTCGGCCAGGTGTCGACGGTGTTCAAGTTCGTCGGCCCCAACGATCGGATTGTGGTTGAAGCATTTGACGACCCCAAGGTCGATGGCGTGACCTGCTACTTGTCCCGTGCCAAGACCGGCGGGGTAAAGGGCGGCCTGGGCCTGGCCGAAGACCGTGCCGAAGCCTCGATCGCTTGCCGCCAGGTGGGCCCTATCCACTTCAAGGGTGAGCTCAAGGACGGCGACGAAGTGTTCAAGGAGCGCACCTCCCTGGTGTTCAAGACCATGCAGGTCGTGCGTTTCCTCGACAAGAAGCGCAACACCTTGGTGTATCTGGTCTACAGCGACCGCCTGATCGAAGGCAGCCCGCAGAATGCGGTGACGGCGATTCCGATTTTGCCCTGGCCGACCGCTCAGTAACCTGCAGGCGAGTTTTGTCACCGGCGTCTATGATTGCAGCTTTGCCGGTTGTAAGCTCCGAAGGGCTGCAATGCAAAGAACATGGGATATCTGGAGTTCGTCATGAGTGCTTTCCACGATCTGAAACTCAAAGCCCTGGACGGACAAGCGCTACCGCTGGCGCCTTTCAAGGGCCAAGTTGTGCTGGTGGTCAATGTTGCGTCCAAGTGTGGTTTGACCCCGCAATACGCGGCGTTGGAAAACCTCTATCAGCAGTACAAGGACCAAGGGTTCACAGTGCTCGGCTTGCCATGCAACCAGTTTGCAGGCCAGGAGCCGGGCACCGAGGAGCAGATTCAGCAGTTCTGCAGCCTGAACTACGGCGTGACCTTTCCACTGGGCAGCAAGATCGAGGTCAACGGGCCTGATCGGCACCAGTTGTACCGTTTGCTGGCGGGCGAGGGCGCTGAATTCCCCGGGGATATCACCTGGAACTTCGAGAAATTCCTGTTGGGTAAGGATGGCCGTGTACTTGCGCGCTTCTCACCACGCACGCCCCCGGAAGACCCCTCCATCATCCAGGCCATCGAAAAAGCCTTGAGCTGACGTCAGTGAAGGCCTGATCGTTCCTACGCTCTGCGTTGATCGTTGATCGTTCCCACGCTCTGCGTGGGAATGCCACCCTGGGCGCTCCGCGTCCCGCTTTTACTCCTTAATCATTTAGATCAATAGTGCTACTCAGCGCTGCAGGCTCTCCATATTATCCGCATCATAAATTCACTCTCCCGTGGAGCGTTCCATGCCCGTCCAAGCCTTGTTCAAACCCTTCCAGCTCGGTGCATTGCAACTGTCGACCCGCGTGGTCATGGCGCCCATGACCCGCTCGTTCTCCCCTGGCGGCGTACCCAATTCCAAAGTCATTGAGTACTACCGCCGCCGTGCCGCTGCCGGTGTGGGCTTGATCATCACTGAAGGCACCGTGGTCGGGCACCCAGCCTCCAATGGCTACCCCAACGTGCCGCATTTCTACGGTGAAGCCGCCTTGGCTGGCTGGAAGAAAGTGGTCGATGCAGTCCACGCCGAAGGCGGCAAGATTGTTCCGCAGCTGTGGCATGTGGGCAGTGTGCGCCGTATGGGCACTGAGCCTGATGCCAGCGTGCCGGCTTATGGCCCGATGGAAAAGCTCAAGGACGGCAATGTCGTTGTGCACGGCATGACCAAACAGGACATCAAGGACGTGATCAACGCCTTCGCCCAGGCCGCCAAGGATGCCCAGGCCATCGGCATGGACGGCGTGGAAATCCACGGTGCCCACGGCTACCTCGTGGACCAGTTCTTCTGGGAAGGCAGCAACCAGCGCACCGACGAATACGGTGGCAGCCTGGCCAACCGTTCGCGCTTCGCCATTGAGCTGATCCAGGCCACCCGCGCCGCTGTCGGCCCGGACTTTCCGATCATCTTGCGTTTCTCCCAGTGGAAGCAGCAGGACTACACCGCGCGCCTGGTGCAAACCCCTGAGGCGTTGGGTGAGTTTCTCAAGCCACTGTCTGACGCTGGCGTGGATATTTTCCACTGCTCCACCCGTCGTTTCTGGGAGCCGGAATTTGAAGGCTCCGACCTTAACCTCGCCGGTTGGACGCGTCAGCTAACCGGTAAGCCAACCATCACGGTAGGCAGCGTGGGCCTGGATGGCGAGTTCCTGCAGTTCATGGTCAACACCGACAAAGTTGCCCAGCCTGCCAGCCTGGAGAAACTGCTGGAGCGCCTGAACAACGATGAGTTCGACCTCGTGGCAGTGGGCCGTGCCTTGCTGGTGGACCCGGATTGGGCGGTGAAGGTGCGCGAAGGGCGCGAGAGTGACATCTTGCCCTTCAGTCGTGAGGCGTTGATGACTCTGGTGTGAGCGGTAAGAGGGCGGGCACCGGTTGGCCGTCCTCGCATACCCCGCGCAACTGGCGCTCGAACTGCTCGATAATCGCCGGCCAGCCCTGACGGCTGGCATGTTGTCGGGCATTCAAGCGCACTCTGCGCAACGTTTCGCGCTCCTCCAGCAGCCAGATGGCCGCGTCGCAAAATGCGTCTTCATCCCCAGGCATCGACAGTGCGCCGCTATAGCCATGGCGCAGATGCTGGCTCGCGGCGGCCTGGTCGTAAGCCACCACGCCCAGGCCAGACGCCATCGCTTCAAGCACCACATTGCCGAAGGTTTCGGTCAGGCTGGGGAACAGGAACAAATCCCCTGAGGCGTAATGCCTTGCCAGCTCTTCGCCGCGCTGCGTTCCGCAGAACACTGCATCGGGCAAATCGTGTTCCATCGACGAGCGCTGGGGGCCATCACCGACCACAATCAGCTTCATCCGCCGCATTGGATAGGCAGCCTGCAAGGCATCAAAGCAGCGCTTGAGCAGCCTCAGGTTCTTCTCTTGGGCCAGGCGTCCCACATGCAGCACGGCAATATCGTGGTTCTCCAACCCCCAATTTTCACGCATGGCGTTATCGCGTTTGGCCGGGTGGAACAATTGGCTGTCGACACCCCGGGATAACATATCCAGACGCTCAAAATGCCGGCGCTCCAGCTCCAGGCGCTGGCTGGCGCTCGGTACCAGGGTCAGGCTCGAGCGGTTATGAAACCAGCGCAGGTAATGGGTGACCACGCGGCTCAACAGGCTCAAGCCATACTGGTTCGAATACTGCTGAAAGTTGGTATGAAAGCCGCTGACTACGCCGATCCCCAGGCGCCGCGCAGCGCGCAGCGCCGAGAGCCCCAGCGGCCCTTCCGTGGCGATATACAGCACATCCGGGCGTTGCCGCGTCCAGCGGCGCAGCAACTTGCGCATTGACGATTGGCCCCATTGCAAGCCTGGATAGCCCGGCAGCGGCCAGCCGCGGCACAGCAGCAGTTCATCGTCGCTGGAGCGGTTTTGGTCGGCACTCTGGCGTGGGCGTACCAGCTCGACCTGATGGCCGCGTGAACGCAAACCCTCGCACAGGCGGCCAAGGGTATTGGCCACCCCGTTGATTTCCGGCGGGAAGGTTTCGGTAATGAGGGTGATGTGAAGCGAGGCTGTCGTCATGACCCACAGTGTCTGCGTGGGCCATGTCGTCATTGTGTCAGGGCGATGATGGATTTATGACTTGGCCACCGCCGGCTGCGTCATCGCCTCGGCGCCTTGCTCCCGCACCCAGAACAACGTCGCCCCGGCCACCGCCGCTGGCATCATCAACAGGTTGACCACCGGCACCAGCAGTACCAGGTAGACAATGCCGCCAAAACTCATGCTCTGCCAGCGTTTCTGGCGCAGCCACGCGAGCATTTCGTTCCAGCCCAGCTTGTGGTTGTCGGCCGGGTAGTCGATGTACTGGATCGCCATCATCCACACGCCAAACAGCAGCCACAACGGCGCTGCGATCAGGTTGACCACCGGGATGAACGACAGGATGAACAGGCCGATGGCGCGCGGCAGGAAGTAACCCAGCTTGCGCATCTCCCGCGCCAGGGTGCGCGGGACCATGGCAGCCAGCTCACCCCAACTGAACGGCGGGAAGTCGTCGGTGCCACGTACCACGACCTCGACCTTCTCGGCGAGAAACCCGTTGAACGGCGCGGCGATAATATTGGCGAGCATGGTGAAGGTGAAAAACACCATCAGCACCACCAGCACGACAAACAGCGGCCACAACAGGTAATTCAAAAAGCCTAGCCAGTGGGGCAGCGTCGGCATCAAGCTGTCGACCCACAGGCTGAACTGATGGCCGGCGAAATAGATCAATCCGACGAACAGCACCAGGTTGATCGCCAACGGCAACAGCACAAACAGGCGCAGGCCTGGGCTCAACACCAGTTTGAGGCCTTCACGCAGGTATTGCGGGCCGGAAAGAGCAGGGGCGGGCATGGGGTACTCCGAGCAAAATGGCGAACGCGCCGACCTTACCGGCTTTGCACCTGATGTGAAAGCGCGGGCAGGTAGGCGACATCCAGGGTTACAAAGGTGTCGATTAGCTTGATTGCACGCATAGAGAACACCTATGAGCTGGATTGTTATTGCGTATTTCCTTAATCTTGCCCCCCTCGATACGCTGCACCCATTATTTTTCAGGACCTGGCGAGTCAAAGCCTTCCCCAAGTGCTTCGCGGTCCTTTTTTATTCCCGCCGCCCTGTGGTCCGGGCGGTCGGTAGGAGTGAGTCATGTCTGATACCCGTCATTCCCGAGTGATTATTCTCGGTTCCGGCCCTGCCGGTTACAGCGCCGCTGTCTACGCTGCCCGGGCCAATCTCAAGCCGTTGCTGATCACCGGCATGCAGGCGGGCGGTCAGTTGACCACCACTACTGAAGTCGACAACTGGCCGGGCGATGTCCATGGCTTGACTGGCCCGGTGCTCATGGAACGCATGAAAGAGCACGCCGAGCGCTTTGAAACCGAGATCGTCTTCGACCATATCAACCAGGTCGACTTCTCGAAAAAGCCTTACAGCCTGACCGGTGACAGCGGTGTGTACACCTGCGATGCACTGATCATTGCCACTGGTGCCAGTGCGCGTTACCTGGGCCTGCCGTCGGAAGAAGCGTTCATGGGCAAGGGTGTTTCCGCCTGCGCCACTTGCGATGGTTTCTTCTACCGCAACAAGCCGGTTGCCGTGGTCGGCGGTGGCAACACTGCCGTGGAAGAGGCGCTGTACCTGGCCAACATCGCCAGCACCGTGACCCTGGTTCACCGCCGCGAGACCTTCCGCGCCGAGAAGATCCTGATCGACAAGCTGCACGCCCGTGTCGCTGAAGGCAAGATCATCCTCAAGCTCAACGCCACCCTGGATGAAGTCCTGGGCGACAACATGGGTGTGACCGGTGCCCGTCTGAAAAACAACGACGGCAGTTTCGACGAGCTGAAAGTCGACGGCGTGTTCATCGCTATCGGCCACACTCCGAACACCTCACTGTTCGAAGGCGTACTGGAAGCCAAGGACGGGTACCTGGTGGTGCAGGGCGGCCGTGAAGGCAATGCAACTGCGACCAACATCGAAGGTATCTTCGCTGCCGGCGACGTGGCAGACCACGTTTACCGCCAGGCCATCACCTCGGCCGGCGCCGGTTGCATGGCGGCCCTGGATGCCGAGCGTTACCTCGACGGTTTGAAGGACGCTTCGTTCTAAACCCGTTGACTCAAAAAACCGGCGAAAGCCGGTTTTTTTATGCCTGCGATCTAACCTACACCGCTAAACAAATGTGGGAGCTGGCTTGCCTGCGATAGCGGTGTGATAGTCACCACCGCCATCGCGGGCAAGCCCGGCTCCCACATTGAGCGGGGTTGGTTATTAAATCAGCGGCGAGTCAGAGGCTGTTCAGCAAACTTCACTGCGGCCAGTCCATGGGCAATCAACGCTCGGATATTGCCATGGTCACTGCCCTCAGGCGTCGCCACCACCGACCGGTAATGCTCACCAAACGCCAGCAGTGCTTCCTTATCACTCAACCCTTCCAGCAGCGCCAAACCCAGGGTCTTGCACGACCCTTCATTCTGCCCAGCGGCATTTTCCACACCGCCGTTGATGAAGGCTTGCGGCTGGTAGTCGTAACCCGCCGCGACGAACGCCAAGGTATCGGCAAAGGCGTGTTCGCCGCTGTTGAGGCTGGCGCGCAGGGTGTTCAAATCAGTCATGAGGCTTTCCTTTGGCGAACGCGGCCTGTTGGTCTGCGTTGGCTTCTTGCTGGTATTGGGCTTTCCACTCGGCGTACGGCATGCCGTACACCACTTCACGGGCGTCATCGAGGCTGACCTCGATCTGGCGTTCGTCGGCCTCGGCCTTGTACCACTTGGACAGGCAGTTGCGGCAGAAGCCGGCGAGGTTCATCAGGTCGATATTCTGCACATCCTTGCGGCTGTCCAGGTGGGCCACCAATCGGCGAAAGGCGGCGGCTTCGAGTTCGAGGCGTTGTTGGTCGTTCATAGGGCTCACTTAGTATCAGCGGCTGGCGGCCAGAGTGATCGAAACCGACTCGGCAAAGCGCAGCGCGTGGGGCTTGTCCACTTCGACTTCGGCGTACAGCACCGATTCGTTGCTCATCACCAGGTCCAGCAATTCCTGGGTCAGGCGCTCCAGCAGGGCAAAGCGATTGCCTTCGACGTGAGCGATGATGGCCTTGGTGATGGTGCGGTAGTTCAGGGCGTGGTCGATGTCGTTGTCACTCACGGCTTCCTGGGCGGCATACAGGATGGTCAGGTTGATCAGCACATCCTGCTTGTTGAGGATTTCGTCCTCGTTGATGCCGATAAAGGTGCGCAGGCACAGGTCCTTGACCCGGATACGCGCCATGCCTGGTTGAAGTTGTGGCATTGCTACTTGCTCCGTCCAATCAGTTGCAGGAACTCCATGCGGGTGGTGTTCGACTCGCGAAAGGCGCCGAGCATCACCGAGGTGTTCATGGTTGAATTCTGTTTCTCCACGCCGCGCATCATCATGCACATGTGCTTGGCTTCGATCACCACCGCCACGCCGGCGGCCTGGGTCACGTCCTGGATGGCGTCGGCGATTTGCCGCGTGAGGTTCTCCTGGATCTGCAGGCGCCGGGCGAACATGTCGACAATGCGCGCCAGTTTTGACAGGCCCAGCACCTTGCCGGTCGGAATATAGGCCACATGGGCCTTGCCGATGAAGGGCAGCAGGTGATGCTCGCACAACGAGTACAACTCGATGTCCTTGAGGATCACCATCTCGTCATTGTCGGACGCGAACAGCGCGCCGTTGACAATTTCCTCCAGATTCTGCTCATAGCCATGACACAGGTACTGCATGGCCTTGGCGGCACGCTTGGGCGTATCGAGCAGGCCCTCGCGCTGCGGGTCTTCGCCCAGGCCCTTGAGGATCTCGCGGTAGTGGTGGGGCAGGGATAAGGTCATACAACATCCTCGTAAACGGCTTACTTGATATGCCGCCCACCGTTGACGGTCAGGGTGGTACCGGTGACATAGGGATTGTCCAGCAGGTAACGCACGCTCTGGTAGATCACCTCGGGCCCGGGTTCGATGCCCCGGGCCGACTTGGCCAGGACCTTGGCGCGATAGGCCGCGTCATCGCCTTCGTTGAACATCACCATCGCCGGTGCGATACCGTTGACCTTGATCAGCGGCGCGAACTGTGCGGCAAACGATAACGTGAGGCTGTCGAGCCCGGCCTTGGTGGCGCAATAGGCGATGTGCTGCTGGCTGCCCTTGCGCACCACGTCATCGCTGATATGCACGATATCGGCGGGTGTCGAGCGTTGCAGCAAAGGTGAACAATGCAGGTTGATCAGATACGGCGCAAGCATGTGCACGCTGAACATGTCGATAAAGGCACGGCTTTCGTCGCCCAGGGTTTCGGCGACCCAGGCTGAAGCGTTGTGGATGATCGCTCGCAGGCTTTGAGTATGGGTTTTCACTGCGGCGATGAAAGCCAGTACGCCGGCTTCGCTGGAGAAGTCGGCAAACACGCCGATGGCGCCCCGCTCACGCAGTGCCTGCACGCCGGGACGTTCACTGCGGTAGCTGAAAATCACCGATTGGCCTTCATCCAACAGGCGCTGGGCACAATGCAGGCCGACACGCTGGCCGGCACCGGTGATCAGGATCGGAGCGTTGTTTGCATTCATGGGAGGCTCAAGTCGCTGGCAGGCTCAAACTATACCAGCGCCCCGGCCTCCCTGTACTCAAGCGGCGGCTTCAGTGACTTTGCGAGGGGGCGAAGGGTGCAGCCAGTTCGCCAGCAGATGGGTCGACAGCGGTATAAAAAGGTAAACCATCAGCGGGGTCAGGGCTGCGGTGCTGACCAGTACGCGGCTGAACAGGTCCAACTCGCTGAGCAGCGGCCCCAGGCCGAAGTTGAACAGCAACGATACCGGGAAAAAAGCCAACCAGATGGCCACCGCCTGTTTCCAGCGTGGCGGGCGGGCACCCGCTGCGCCGAACCAGCCATCGATACCGCTGACACGGTGTTCCGACGGGTTGGCAAATAGCTCGCTGCCACGGCTCAGCCACGCGCTGCGCGAAGCGGAGAACTCCCATGCGTGCAAGGTCTTTTCATCGGCGAAGCGGAAGATGATCTGGAATTCATCATCATGGGGTGGTGGCGCCAGCACGCCGGAGCCCAGGTAACCGGGGAAGTCAGTCGCCAATTGCTCGCCTTCGCGCAGCCAGGCCATCAGTTCTTCGTAGCGACCTTTGGCCACGCGGCGCGCAACCATCAAGGTGACGGGTGAGGTAGACATCGTATATCTCCAAATCAGCAAGTGCGCCGAGCCGGGTAGGCGGCGCACGAACGAAGCTGCGGGGTGGTGCAGCGACGCAAAAGAACAGGCAAGGATTATTCCGGTTTTGCCCAAATACGCCAGAAACTTCGGATGGATCGCCGTAGATCTTGAATCATGCAGTTCAATCGGCGTTAAATAGGATCCAAATTCATACAAGTTTTTTGACTGCTGATGCCTGAAATCACTGCGCCTCTTCGCGAAACGACACCCGACAGCCACACTGACTGCGAGGGCCTGTTTCCGATTCGTGAAGTGGCAAGACTCACAGGCGTGAACCCGGTAACGCTACGTGCCTGGGAGCGTCGCTACGGTTTGATCCAGCCTGTACGCACCGAAAGTGGGCACAGGCTTTACTCAAGCACCGATATCGAAACCGTGCACCGCATCCTCGACTGGATCGAGCGTGGCGTAGCGGTGAGCAAAGTCGGCAAGCTTTTGGCGCGCGACCCACAGCCCAACGAGCCGGCTACAGCGTCACGCAGCGATACCGAGCTGGAGTGGCGCCAATGGCAGGCGCAACTGCGGCAGGCCATCAGTGCCTTTGATGATCGTGAGCTCGACCGGTTGTACGGCCAGATCTTCAGCGTCTATTCGACGACCGTGGTGTTCCAGGACATTTTGGTCCCGCTGTGGCAGCAGTTGTTACGTCACCAAGGCCGCTTTGGCCAAGCCAGCGAGTGGCTGTTCTTCGACAATTTCCTGCGCTCGCGCGTCGCACGGTGCCTGCAAATGGCCTGTGCCTCGCCAGTGCCCAGGGTGTTGCTCTCAGCCATTGCCGGAGAGTGCCGTGAGCTGGAGTTGCTGGTGGCGGGCTTGTTGATGTCGAGCGAGAAACTGGCGGTCAAGGTCCTGGGCGTTGGCCAGCCACTGGATGAGTTGACGCTGATCTGCGAGCGCACTCGACCGCAAGCCCTGGTGCTGTTTTCCAACCATGCCCCTGGCGCAGAGTTGGCGTCACGGCTCAATCGCCTGGCCTTCACCCTCGATTGCCCGTTGTTGCTGGCTGGAGAGGCGTCGGACCTGGCGGGACACAGCCTGGCAGGTTCGTCGATTGGTTGCCTGGGCAATGACGGACGCTGGATGCCGCGCCGCTTACAGCAACTGCTCAGCGGCACCTGGCGTCTCAGGCATGAACGTGAGGATGCACCAGGCGATGCTGGTGCAGGATGAACTGGCGTAACCGTTCGATCTCATCAGCATTGCTTTGGCTCAGGCGGTAGGCGAACAGGCCGCGGGCGGTTACCCGCTCCAGCGTACCGCGCAGGGCGATGCGTTCGTAGCCGGAAGGGCTGAACCACAGGGAAAACGTCTTGGGCGGTTTGACCCGGCCACGCACTTCTACCAGCACCCCTTTGAATGACACTTCGTGCACCCACAGCGCGCTGGAGTAGCCCTTGATGTTTTCCAGCGCCACCGGCGTTTCAAGTGCCAGGCGCCACGGGCGGATCATCGGCCCATCTTCAAAAATGCTCGGTACGCCCAGGCGCAAATGCACGGCATGAAACTCATCTTCCACCAGGTGCAACGGGAAGGTGAGTTGCTGGTTGTCGAACTGCGCCTGGATGGTGACCTGGTCGTGAGCCGCTAGCCGCGTGAGCAGATCGCGAATCTGTGCCCCGCCATTAACCGTCAGGCTCGACCATGCATCCCGCAGGTTGAGCTGCGGGTTGTGCGTCATGTCCTGGATAAAATCCAGCTCGTCCTGCGTCAATAGCGTGTCGCGTTGCATTGATCTGGCTCAAGGCTGAGGCATTAAAAAGCCATTATCGCTCTAAAGACCGCATTTTTTACAGTTTGTTAAATCCACTCGTCGCCTTGAGTGCGGCGAGCTCGCTCTTGAGCTCGGCCAACTGGGCTTCCAGTTGGGCGACACGCTGTTGTGCCTTGACTTGAGTGGTGACGTCTTTCTGCACACCGACGAAGTAGGTTTGCTTGTCGACCTCGTTGTACACGGTCGAAAGCGATAGCTCGTTCCAGAAAGGCGTGCCGTCCTTGCGGTAGTTACGCAGGATCTCTCGGCAGGTGCCGCCGCTGTCGAGCGCATCACGAATGGCGATCAAGGCCGGTTGGTCGCGGTCGCCCGCCTGCAGGAAGCGGCAGTCCTGATAGAGGATTTCGTCCAGCGTGTAGCCAGTCATCCTTTCGAAGGCCGGGTTGACGTAGATCAGTGGTTTTTCCCGGCCTTCGCGCTCGGCAACAACGATTCCGTCGTTGGACGCATTGACGACCATTTGCAGCAGTTTGGCGTTAATCATAGAGCGGTCCATGGCCTGGTTTTGACCTTGCCAGTTTATGGCAAGTCTGGAATGTTGCACGGTGCGCACTGAAATATTGGCACGGGCTGCTAATATCCCACGCTTTCACTCAACTACAGGATCAGATTGATGAAAGTCGCCATCCTCTCCGGCTCGGTCTACGGTACGGCTGAAGAAGTCGCTCGCCACGCGGAAGAAATCCTCAAGGACGCAGGTTTCAACGCCTGGCATAACGCACGTGCCACGCTGGCAGACGTGCAGGCCTTTGCTCCCGATGCATTCCTGGCAGTGACCTCGACCACCGGCATGGGCGAGCTGCCCGACAATCTGCAGCCTCTGTACTCAACCATCCGCGACCAACTGCCCGCCGCCTGGCGCGGCCTGCCGGGAGCGGTCATCGGCCTGGGCGACGCCAGCTATGGCGATACTTTCTGTGGCGGCGGTGAACAAATGCGCGAATTGTTCGCCGAACTGGGCATCCGCGAAGTGCAGCCGATGCTGCGCCTGGACGCCAGCGAAAGCGTCACTCCGGAAGCTGACGCCGAGCCTTGGCTGGCCGATTTGATCACCGCGCTGCGCGGTTGAACCCCAGGGAGCGCCGTTATTGACGGCGCTTGTTTGACACGTATTTGTACTATTCTCTTGACTGACTCGCTCAGTCATCAAGCTGGCTGCCAAGGAAACTCCTCGCACCTCGGCGTCTGACTAGACTGGCTCTCACTTTAGACACCATAAGAAGTGCGCCAAGGAGGTCATTGCCATGAGCCTAGCCCCTGCACCATCGCCACAAAACGTCAAAGCCCAGGTCAGCGCCGCCGAATGGCAAACCCGCGTGGACCTCGCGGCCTGCTATCGCCTGGTGGCCATGCACGGCTGGGATGACCTGATCTTCACGCATATTTCGGCCAAGGTGCCGGGCACTGAAGATTTCCTGATCAACCCCTATGGGCTGATGTTCCATGAGATCACCGCGTCGAGCCTGGTCAAGGTTGACCAGGCCGGCAATAAGCAAATGGACAGCCCCTACGAGATCAACCCTGCGGGCTACACCATCCACAGCGCCATCCACGAAGTGCGCCACGACGTGACCTGCGTGCTGCACACCCACACCGCTGCCGGCGTGGCGGTGTGTGCGCAAAAGCAGGGTGTATTGCCCATCAGCCAGCAATCGCTGTTTGTGCTCTCCAGCCTGGGCTATCACGCCTATGAAGGTGTGGCGCTCAATCATGAGGAAAAGGCCCGGTTGCAAGCGGATCTGGGTCCGAACAATTTCCTGATGCTGCACAACCACGGCCTGCTGACCTGCGCCGGCACCATCGCCGACACCTTCCTGATGATGTTTACCTTCCAGCGCGCCTGCGAGATTCAGGTACTGGCCCAAAGCGGCGGCACTGAGTTGATCGCCATCGAGCCGCAGATTCTCGCCGGTGCCAAGGCGATGGTGGCAGCTGTCACAAAAAGCGCCCAAGGTATGGGCGGTGCTCTGGCCTGGCCGGCACTGCTGCGCAAATTGGATAATCAGGACCCCGGGTATAAAAGCTGATGCCACTCGCCGAGATACCGCTCAGAGCCTGGCGCAAGCGCGGCCAGGACTTCGTCTTTCGTGGCCACACCGTGCGGTATTGGGTGGCCGGGCAGGGCGAGCCGTTGCTGCTGATTCATGGTTTCCCCACGGCCAGTTGGGACTGGCACTACCTGTGGCAACCCCTGGCCCAGCGCAACCTGGTGATTGCCTGCGACATGCTCGGCTTTGGCGACTCGGCCAAACCTTTGGACCACGACTATTGCCTGTTGGAACAGGCCGATCTGCAACAGGCGTTGCTTGAGCACCTGCGCGTAGAGCAGCCGGTGCATGTGTTGGCTCATGACTACGGCGACAGTGTCGCCCAGGAATTATTGGCTCGGCATTACGAGGGCCGGTTCCAGATGGCGAGTTGTGTATTTCTCAACGGCGGGCTGTTTCCGGAAACCCATCGGCCGGCGCTGGTGCAAAAGCTGCTGCTCAGCCCGTTGGGCTGGATGATCGGTCGGGCCTTTGGGCGCAATGCCTTGGCCAGCAGTTTCAACCAGATCTTCGGCCCCCAGACGCGGCCCAGTGAAAGCGTGCTGGATGATTTCTGGAGTTTGATCAGTTGCAACGACGGCCCGCGTATCCTGCACAAACTGATCGCCTACATCCCCCAGCGCCGTCGTCTGCGCGAGCGCTGGCTCACGGCCATGCAGCGAGGCGAAGTACCTTTACGGGTGATCGACGGCGAGGTGGACCCGATTTCCGGGGCTCATATGGTCGAGCGCTATCGCCAACTGGTGCCCCAGCCCGACACGATAAGACTGGCCAATATCGGCCATTACCCGCAGATCGAGGCGCCGGTCCAGGTGCTCAAGCATTACCAGGCGTTTCGTGAGCGCATCAGCCAGCCTTCACCGCGCGCGGCCTATTCCTGAGCCTGCGCATCATCCCGCTGCCTTATCAAGCACCATTCAGCCCTGGCCGTCTTTATTGTGACCAAAGGCTGCTTGCGTGACACTCTGCCTATTCCCATTGTCGCCAGCGGAGTTCGGTATGAGTGAGTCAGTGCAGTTCCAGGATAAGGTGGTGATCGTCACCGGCGCCGGTGGTGGCTTGGGCCAGGCCCATGCGCTGCTGTTCGCCAGGCACGGGGCCAAAGTGCTGGTCAACGACCTGGGGGGGTCAACCCAAGGCGAGGGCGCCAACGCCTCGGCGGCCGACCGGGTGGTGGCGCAGATCCGCGCGGCGGGCGGCATTGCGGAAGCCAACCATGACTCCGTCACCGACGGCGACAAGATCGTACAGAACGCACTGGATGTCTTCGGCCGGGTCGACGTGGTGGTCAACAACGCCGGCATCCTGCGCGACAAGACCTTCCATAAAATGGATGACAGCGACTGGGACCTGGTTTACCGGGTGCACGTCGAAGGCGCCTACAAAGTCACCCGCGCCGCCTGGCCGCATTTGCGCGAGCAGGGTTATGGCCGGGTGATCTTCACGGCGTCGACGTCCGGTATCTACGGCAACTTCGGCCAGTCCAACTACGGCATGGCCAAGTTGGGCCTGTATGGCTTGACGCGTACCCTGGCGCTGGAAGGGCGCAAGAACAACATCCTGGTCAACGCGATTGCCCCCACCGGTGGCACACGCATGACCGAAGGGCTGATCCCGCCGCAGGTGTTCGAGCGCCTCAAGCCGGAACTGGTCAGCCCACTGGTGGTGTACCTGGGCAGTGACGCCTGTGAGGAAACCGCAGGCTTGTTTGAAGTGGGTGGCGGCTGGATCGGCAAGACCCGTTGGGAGCGCAGCCTGGGTGTGGGTTTTGATCCCGAGGCCGGTTTTTCGCCGGAGGATGTGGCCGCGCACTGGCAGCAGATCTGCGATTTCGAAGGGGCTGCGCACCCCAAGGACAATATTGAGGCGCTGAAGGAAATGATGGCCAACTTGCAGAAGTTCAGCCTCTGATCATTGCCGGTAAATCAATGAATCCCACGGGGCGTCGATGACGCCCCGTTTTATTGCAGGCATAAAAAAGGCCGCTGCATAGGCAGCGGCCGAAGTAAGACGTTGGATCAAGGAGCGACAAATCAACGTCAGTGAACACCGGGAACAGACTGATTACAGGATCAATCCGTTATAAATCAGCTTTTCTCCCCAATGCGGGAGCGGGCCGTTTGCCCTGAAAGCCAGGCAAGAATAATCGGTTGTAACAGAATGAGTAATAGCAGTTCGGGACAAGGACTGTTACCAAATCGACAATAATTGCCCGGCACCATCGATGCCTCTGATAAGCCTTCATCCATCGCATGCATGGCCCGGTCCAGCGCCGGCCAGAGAACCCCGTCATCCTTTCGAGCGACAACACGAATACCTCCTTGGTGCGCTTATCGCCCCTCAAGGGCGGCAGTAGGGTGGAGCCTTCTGTCACTCACCGGGGAAGACGCATGACAAAAACAATAATGCGCGCCATCTTCACGCCACAGGCGCTGGCCACTGCGGTTGCGCTGGGCTGCTGTGCCCAGGCGCAGGCTGTTTCGTTCAACATCGGCGAGATCGAAGGGCAGTTCGACTCCTCGCTGTCGGTCGGCGCCAGCTGGGGCATGCGCGATGCCGACAAAAGCCTGGTCGGCACGGTCAATGGCGGGACGGGCCAGGCGTCCACCGGAGATGACGGGCGCCTCAACTTCAAGAAGGGCGAGACCTTCTCCAAGATCTTCAAGGGGCTGCACGACCTTGAGTTGAAGTACGGCGACACCGGGGTATTCGTGCGTGGCAAGTATTGGTACGACTTCGAGCTCAAGGACGAAGACCGCGAGTTCAAGCCCATCAGCGACCA
The DNA here is from genome assembly GCF_058797315.1 of Pseudomonas sp. GW823-FHT02F05. NCBI lineage: Bacteria > Pseudomonadati > Pseudomonadota > Gammaproteobacteria > Pseudomonadales > Pseudomonadaceae > Pseudomonas > Pseudomonas sp. GW823-FHT02F05. The sequence goes on along the minus strand of NZ_JBXAJM010000004.1, from coordinate 227,794 downwards.
CAACCGCAAGGAAGGCGCCAAGTCCAGCGGTGCGCAGATCCTCGATGCCTTCGTCTACCACAACTACTCCCTGGGCGACCTGCCCGGCACCGTGCGCGCCGGCAAGCAGGTGGTCAGTTGGGGCGAAAGTACCTTCATCGGTAACTCCATCAACAGCATCAACCCGATCGACGTGTCGGCGTTCCGCAGGCCCGGTGCCGAGATCAAGGAAGGCTTGATCCCGGTGAACATGCTGTTTGCCTCCCAGAGCCTGACCAATCAACTGACCGTGGAAGGTTTCTATCAACTGGAATGGGACCAGACGGTGCTCGACAACTGCGGCACCTTCTTCGGCGGGGACGTGGCGGCGGATGGCTGCACCAATAACTACACCGTGGGCAGCCCGGCGATCCGACCGCTACAACCGGTGGCGGCTGCCTTTGGCCAAGGGTTTGGCGTGACCAATGAAGGTGTGATTGTGCGGCGTGCCGGTGACCGCGATGCGCGCGACTCCGGCCAATTCGGCGCAGCCCTGCGCTGGCTGGGCGATGACACTGAATACGGCCTGTACTTCATGAACTACCACAGTCGCACACCGACCGTCGGCACCCTGACCGCCAATACTAACCTGGCCACCATCGGGCGCATCATCAACACCGCTAACGCCCTGGCGCCCGGTTCCGGGGGCGGTTTGGCGCAAAGCACCATGCTCGGCCGCGGCCAGTACTACCTGGATTACCCGGAAGACATCCGCCTGTTCGGCGCCAGTTTCTCCACCACCTTGCCCACGGGCACGGCGTGGACCGGCGAAATCAGCTATCGGCCCAATGCGCCGGTGCAGCTCAACACCACCGACCTGACCCTGGCCCTGGTCAACCCCATTGCGGGCCAACTCGCCTCACCCATCCGCAGCAATTTCGGCGATGACAACAAAGGCTATCGCCGCAAGGAAATCACCCAGATCCAGAGCACCATGACCCAGTTCTTCGACCAGGTACTGGGCGCCGAGCGCCTGACCCTGGTGGGCGAAGCGGCGGTGGTGCACGTCGCGGGCCTGGAAGACAAAACCAAACTGCGCTATGGCCGAGACTCGGTGTACGGCGCCTACGGTTTTCAAGGTGACACCGACGGTTTCGTCACCTCCACCTCCTGGGGCTACCGGGCGCGGGCGATCCTTGACTACAACAACGCGATTGCCGGTGTGAACCTCAAGCCCAACCTGTCCTGGTCCCATGACGTCGCGGGCTACGGCCCCAACGGCCTGTTCAACAAAGGCGCCAAGGCCATCAGCGTCGGCGTGGATGCGGACTATCGCAGCACCTACACCGCAAGCCTGAGCTACACCGATTTTTTTGGCGGTGACTACAACACCCTGACCGACCGCGACTTCCTCGCCCTCAGCTTTGGCGTGAACTTCTGATCTGGCTTAAAAGAAGGACAAGACCCTATGCGTAAGATGATTGCAATGTTGGCCCTGAGCGTATTGGCCGCCAACGTAATGGCGGCGGTATCGCCCGAAGAAGCAGCCAAGCTCGGCACTTCCCTGACCCCGGTCGGCGCCGAAAAAGCCGGCAATGCCGATGGCTCGATCCCCGCCTGGACCGGTGGCATCCCCAAAAACGCCGGCACGGTGGACAGCAAGGGCTTCCTCTCCGACCCCTTCGCTAACGAAAAACCGCTGTTCGTGATCACCGCCGCCACGGTGGACAAGTACAAGGACAAACTCTCCGACGGCCAGGTGGCGATGTTCAAGCGCTACCCCGAGACCTACAAGATCCCGGTGTACCCCAGCCACCGCACGGTCAACTTGCCGGCGGACATTTACGAGTCGATCAAGCGAAGCGCCCTGAATGTGAAGGCGATCAACGATGGCAACGGCCTGGAGAATTTCACCGGCAACCGTTACTACGCGTTCCCTATCCCCAAGAATGGCGTCGAGGTGCTGTGGAATCACATCACCCGTTACCACGGCGGCAACCTGCGGCGCATCATCACCCAGGCCACGCCCCAGACCAATGGCAGCTACACGCCGATCCGTTTCGAAGAAGAAGTAGCGGTGCCGCAAGCCATCCCGGATATCGACCCGGCCAAGGCCGCCAACGTGCTCAGCTATTTCAAGCAGTCGGTCACCGCGCCGGCGCGGCTGGCGGGCAACGTGCTGCTGGTGCATGAAACCCTCGACCAGGTGAAGGAACCGCGCCTGGCCTGGATCTACAACGCCGGCCAGCGCCGTGTGCGGCGTGCACCGCAGGTGTCTTACGACGGCCCGGGTACCGCCTCCGACGGCCTGCGCACTACCGACAACTTCGACATGTTCTCCGGCGCACCCGACCGTTATGACTGGAAACTGGTGGGCAAGAAGGAGATGTACATCCCTTACAACAGCTACAAGCTCGATTCGCCGAGCCTCAAGTACGACGACATCATCAAGGCCGGCCATATCAACCAGGACCTGACCCGTTACGAGTTGCACCGCGTGTGGGAAGTGGTCGGCACCGTCAAGCCCAGCGAGCGGCACATCTATGCCAAACGCCATATGTTCATCGACGAAGACAGCTGGCAAGTCGCCCTGGTGGACCACTACGACGGCCGCGGCCAACTGTGGCGCGTTGCCGAAGGCCATGCGCAGTTCTATTACGACCACCAGGTGCCGGCCTACACCGTGGAAACCCTGTACGACCTGATTGCAGGGCGCTACATCGCGCTGGGCATGAAGAACGAGGAGAAGAGCAGCTTCGTGTTCGGCTTCGCGGCCAAGGCGGCGGACTACACCCCGGCTGCACTGAGATCGGAGGGCGTTCGCTGATTCCACACCTAAGTGAGGTTGAAAATGTGTGGCTTGCCTGCGATGGCCATAGGTATCTACACAACTTTGGGGCGACGCTGGACCTGTGGCGAGCGAGCTTGCTCCCGTGACGGCCTGACAGCAGACGCATCTCTACCTGACACCCCAGGATCCAAATGTGGGAGCTGGCTTGCCTGCGATGACGGCCTTCCAGCCGACACAGCTATACCGAGTACATATCCATTCCTGCGGTAACGGCCACTTAGGGTTCCGCTTTTACAGCGGCTCACTTTTGAAAAGCGCAAAAGTAAGCAAAACGCTCTTGCCCCACCACTCGGCACCTCGCTTAGGCTCGGTGTGCCCGTAATCCGCCAGTGATTTGGGGGGCCGCCGCCACGCGCCATCCATGGCGCGGGGCGGCTAAACCGGCATCCCTGCCGGTTTACCCCCCCAAATCACTGTCGAATTCCGGCCAGCGTGGTTTAACGGGGCGCCTAAGATCAAAAGCAGATCAAGAGCGGCTCGCTTCGCATCGTGGTTACCGTTGAGCTTACAGAGTTATGTAGATACCTATGGTCATCGCAGGCAAGCCAGCTCCCACACTGAAGGGCGTATACCTTGGTTTTTATGGTCTTCAATCAACCCGCTGAATACTTCTTCAACAACCGCCAACCACAGGTCTAGGGTGACGCAACAATAAAAACAGCAGGATGCAGCAATGACCGCCATGACCCGCTGCCTGGACCGTCCTGGATTTATGCCACGGCTGTCCGCCCACCATGCGTTGCGTGCGCGGCTGACTGTGCCTCTGCTGACGGCGCAGGCGCGGGTAAGGTTGCTGTGCGCACCGGGAGGCAGTGGCAAGAGCGCGTTGCTCGCCGAGTGTGCGCTGCAGGCGCCGAAGGGCTGTCAGGTGGTGTGGATGCCACTCAACGGTGCCGCGCTCAGCCCCTTGGAATTCTGCGCACGGCTGGCGCAGCAGCTTGGCTTGCCGTTTGTGGATGAAGCCACGTTATTGCTCGACTTGGGCCGTTGGCCACACACCACGTGGTTGTTTCTGGATGATTTCTGTCGCTCGCCTGCGCCTGAGCTGGATGCGCTGCTGGACCGTTTGCTCGCCGCTGGCAGCCCGCAGTTGACCTGGTGGCTGGGCGCGCGACGGCGCCCGTTGTGCAATTGGCCACGCCTGTTGCTCGACGATGAGTTGCTGGAGTGCAGCGAGTTGTTTTTCAGCGCTGAGGAAGTCGAGCAACTGCTCGCCCCGGGGCATAGCGTCGACAGCGTGATGCAGTTCAGCGCCGGTTGGTGCGCCGGTGTGCGTATCGCCTTGTTGGGCGACGGCCACCCCGACAAGACCCTGCTCGATTACCTGCAGCATGAGCTGTTCAACACCTTGTCGGCGCCATTGGCTGAGGCTTGGCGCGTGCTGGCCCATCTGCCGCGTTTCAACCTGAACCTGTGTGAGTACTTGTTCGGTGGTGGTGACGGCGCTGAGCATTTGCGCGAATTGCAGGCACTGGGTGCGTTTATCCAGCCCTGGGAAGACACCAGCGACTGGCTCCACATTTTCCCACCGTTGGCGCGACTGCTGCGCGACGAACCCTGGCCGGCCAAACGCTCCTGGCACCGACGCGCGTGCCAATGGTTCAGCGCCGAGGGTGACTGCCAGGCCGCGTTCGAGCAGGCGTTGCTGGCGCAGGAATATGAAGTGGCGGTGAGCCTGTTGCAGCACTTCAGTTTCGAGGATTTGTTTCGCCAGCAGAACGCCGTGTTGCTGTTGCGCCTGCATGAACAGCAGGGCGATGAATTGATGTTGGGGTCGGCGCAACTGGTGGGGCTGCTCACGGCCGCGTTGTTGTTTGCCGGGCGCTTCGAACAGGCGGCCTTGTGCATCGACCAACTGGCCCGGTTCGCCCCGCAACCGACGCCCGCCGCGCAGCGCTATCTGCTGGCGCGCTGGCAGGCGCAGTGGGGCTGGTTGCTGCATTTGAGCGGCGACGCCGAACGCTCCCGCGAGCACTTTCTCGAAGCCCTGCAAGCGTTGCCCGACAGCGCCTGGACATCGCGCCTGATGTGCCTCTCGGGCCTGACCCAGCAAGCCTTGCTGCGCGGTGAGTTGGAGGCCGCCCAACGCTTGAACCGTGAAGCGCTGTGCCTGGCCCGGGTCCACGGTTCGCTGGTATTGGAGGCCCTGCTGGAGTTGGACCACGCCCAATTGCTGGAGCAGCGTGGCGCGCCGTACCGGGCGCAAAGCCTGTTGGAAACGGTGCAAGCGATGTTGGCCGGGCAACGGCTCAACGCCGGGCCGTTGGTGGGGCGTATTGTTCTGCGCCGCGGGCATCTGGCCTTGCGTCAGGGCCAGGACGGCCTGGCCGCCGAATGTTTCGAGGCCGGCTTGAGCATGTGCCTGCAGAGCCAGGACAAGCGCGTTCTGTACGGCTTTCTGGGCCTGTCGCTATTGGCGGCCAATCGTGGCGACTACGCGCAGGCCTTCATTCAATTACGCGACGCCGAACGCCTGATGCAGCAGCGCCATGTGCCCGACACGGTGTACCGTGCGGTACTGCTGTTGGTCAGTGGGCACTTCTGGTTGCAGCAAGGCCGCGCCGAATTGACGGTGCAAGCCGTGCGCCGGGTGTTGCGCCACTTTCGCGGGCCTTGCGCCAAGCAGGCACCGCCGGCCACCTTGGAGCTGATCCCGCGCCTGGAATATTTGCTGGTACTGGCCGAGGTCAAGCTGGGCTGTGCCGAGCAACCTATCGCACGGCTCAATGCCTTGCTCGACACCTCACGGCAACGCGGCATGCTTTGCCTGGAAACCGAATTGCACCTGGTGCTGGGTGAAGTGACCTGGCAGCTTGGCGACCCGGCGTTGGCGCGTCGGTCGCTGCAAGCTGGCTTGGCGCTGGCAGAGCGTTGCCAGGTGCAGCAGGCGGTCCGCGAGTTGCGTTTACGCGCCCCGGGACTTTTGAGTGAGCTGGGCCTGGAGCCCCAGGCCGCGCCTGCCGGGGCGGCGCAGAACCCGCTGAGCCAGCGTGAGTTGGAGGTGCTGCAACTGATCGCCCTGGGCAACTCCAACCTGGAAATCGCTGATCGCCTGTATATCTCCCTACATACCGTCAAGACGCATGCGCGGCGTATCCACAGCAAACTCGGGGTAGAGCGACGCACCCAGGCGGTGGCCAAGGCGAAGACGTTGGGCTTGATGGTCTAGGCGCAGAATGCCTGGCGGTATTGGCCCGGCGTGGCGCCCATGGCGTGGCGAAAGCGCTGGTTGAAATGACTGGCGCTGGAAAAACCGCACAGCAAGGCCAGCTCACTGATCGGCAAAACGCTGCTGCGCAGCAGGTTTTTCGCTCGCGCCAGACGCCGTGCCAGCAGGTATTGATGGGGCGGCACGCCGAAGCTTTGGCGGAACATTCGGGCGAAATGGTATTCGGACAGCGCGCACATGGCGGCCAACTGGCCGAGGCTGATGGCGTCTTCCATATGTTGATCGATGTACTCCACCAACCGCCGCCGTTGGTGCGCGGCCAACCCGCCTTTCAAGCGCAAGCCTTCGCGGGCGCCGACCTGGTTGAGCAAGGTATGGCTGAGCAGTTCGTGGGCCAGGCTGCTGGTCAGCAGGCGCTCGCCGGGCTCGTGCCAGTTGAGGCTGACCAACTGGCGAAAACGCTGGGCCTGGAATGGGTCTTCAAGGAAGGTGCCCTCGCGCAAGTGCAACTCCCGTGGCTCCCGGTCCAGCAGGGTGACGCAGCCGAGGGCAAATTGTTCCGGGCTGAAATACAGGTGGGCCAGGCGAATATCGCCATTGATCACCCAGGCCGACTGATGCTCGGCCGGCAGGATGCACAGTTTGTCGGGGCCGCCCTTGAGGCCCGGCTGATCACGCCGAAAGGTGCCCGTGCCACCCCCGATGTAGCAGGACAAGGTGTGATGGCTGGGGGCTTGGTAATCCTGGGCGTCATGGTGGTTGCTCCACACGGCCGCAGCCAACCCGTCACCGAGCTCGGCGCAGGCTTGCAGGCGTGCGTGGGGCGAGCGGTTGAGGGCTTGGAAGACGTGCAGCGATTGCAGCTCTGGCATGGTGTGGTCTCCGACACCCCGCATCCTACGCTCCACGGCTGGCGCTGTGAGCCCATCGCCCGACAAAAGCGCAAGAATGTGCAAGAGCCTGCACGGGGTTGAAGGCCACACTGTGGCTCAATCGACGGAGCCGGCTATGAATCTTTTCCTGTATCTACTCACGGTGCTCATCTGGGGCACCACTTGGATCGCCCTCAAATGGCAGTTGGGCGTGGTCGCGATTCCTGTGTCGATTGTCTATCGCTTCGGCCTGGCCGCTCTGGTGCTGTTCGTGCTGTTGCTGCTCAGCCGCAAGTTGCAGGTGATGAACCGGCGCGGGCACATGATCTGCCTGGCGCAGGGGCTGTGCCTGTTCTGCGTCAACTTCATGTGCTTTCTCACCGCCAGCCAATGGATCCCCAGTGGCCTGGTGGCGGTGGTGTTCTCCACGGCGACCTTGTGGAACGCGCTCAATGCCCGGGTGTTTTTCGGCCAGCGGGTGGCGCGTAACGTGCTGATGGGCGGGGCGCTTGGGTTGCTGGGGCTGGGCTTTTTGTTCTGGCCGGAGCTGGTTGGGCATACCGCCAGCCCGCAAACCTTGTTGGGCCTGGGCTTGGCCCTGCTGGGCACCCTGTGCTTCTCGGCGGGCAACCTGCTATCGAGCCTGCAGCAGAAGGCCGGGCTCAAGCCGCTGACCACCAATGCCTGGGGCATGGCCTATGGGGCAGCGATGCTGGCGACCTATTGCGCAGTGCGTGGTATTCCCTTCGAGATGGACTGGAGCGCGCGGTATATCGGCGCGCTGTGGTACCTGGTGATCCCAGGCTCGGTGATTGGTTTTACCGCTTACCTCACCCTGGTGGGCCGCATGGGGCCGGAGAAAGCGGCGTATTGCACGGTGCTGTTTCCGGTGGTGGCGCTGAATGTGTCGGCCGTGGCCGAGGGTTACCAGTGGACGGCGCCGGCGTTGATGGGGCTGGTGCTGGTGATGCTGGGGAATGTGCTGGTGTTTCGTAAGGCCCGTGCGCGCGATTGTTCCCACGCTCTGCGTGGGAATACCGCTCGGGACGCTCCGCGTCCGCTCTCGAGGCCATGATGCGGAGCGTCGGGTGAGGCATTCCCACGCGGAGCGTGGGAACGATCACCGATCACTTGAGGCCTAGCCGCTTGGCCATGCGCCCCAGGTTGGCGCGGTCCAGGCCCAGTTCGCGGGCGGCGCTGGCCCAATTGTGCTGATGGCGTTCCAGGCAGGCGCTGATGAGTTGGCGCTGGTAATGCTCGGTGGCCTGGCGCAGGTCGCCGCTGACCACCGGGAGGGCAGGGGCCGGTGCCTCTTCGGCCGCAGCCGCAGTCACGTCGGGCAAGTCCAGGTCCAGGGCGCTCAGGCTGAGAATCTTGGGGCGCTCGCGGCAGTTGCCCAGGGCTTTCAACGCGCTGCGTCCGATCAAGTGCTCCAGCTCGCGCACATTGCCGGGCCAGTTGTAGGCCGTTAGGGCCGCCTGGGCATCTCCGGTCAGGCGCAGGCTGCCCAGGCCCATGCGTGAGCGGTTCTGTTCGAGGAAGAACCCCGCCAATAGCAGCACATCACGCCCGCGCTCGCGCAGCGCTGGCACTTGCAGTGGGTAGACGCTCAAACGGTGGTAGAAGTCGGCACGGTAGCGGCCATTGCGCACCTCTTCGGCAAGGTCGCGGTTGGTGGCAGCAACCAGGCGCACATCCACCTGGTGCTCCTTGTCCGACCCCAGGCGCTGCAACTGGCCGCTTTGCAGAACGCGCAGCAACTTGGCCTGCACGGTCAACGACAACTCACCCACTTCATCCAGGAACAAGGTACCGCCATTGGCCAGTTCGAACTTGCCCCGGCGCTCGTTCGACGCGCCAGTAAAGGCGCCGCGCACATGCCCGAACAGTTCGCTCTCTACCAAGGTCTCGGGCAGGGCGGCGCAGTTGAGGCTGATCAGCGGTTTGTCGGCGCGGGAGGAGGCGGCGTGGATCGCCTGGGCCACCAATTCCTTGCCGACCCCGGTTTCGCCGGTAATCAGCACGGTCAAGTCACTGCCGCCGACCAGGTTGATTTCCTCGACCAGGCGCTTGTGCGCTTTGCTCTGGCCGATCATTTCCTTGGGCTGCTGGCCACTGGCCTGGCGATAGATCTCGGCGCGCTGGTGCTCGTCTTCGGCCCGCAGCGCCAGGCGCTCGATGCGTTCAGCCACGTTGACGGTGGCCGCGGCGAGGCTGGCGAAGGCTTGCAGGGCGTCCAGCTCGACCCGTTCAAAGCGCTCGGTATCGAGGGCGTCCAGGGTCAGCAGCCCCCAGGGCTGGTCGTCGATAAACAGCGGGCAGCCCATGCAGTCGTGGACTTCCAACTGGCCGTGCAAACCGGCGACCAAGCCGTCATAGGGGTCGGGCAATTGGCTGTCACTGTCGAAGCGGGTAGGGCCGGGGCTGCTCAGCAGGATCTCGAAGCGCGGATGTTCGCTGACCTTGAAGCGTCGCCCCAAGGTATCGGCGCTCAAGCCGTCCACGGCCAGCGGCACCAACCACTCGCCGTCCAGGCGTAACAACGCGGCGGCGTCGCAGGGCAGCAGTGCACGCATGGCTTGCAGCAGGCGCCGGTAGCGCTCGCCTTCGGGCAAGTCCCGGGACAGGTCAGCGACCAGCGGCAGCAAGGTGGTGAGCAGGGGTTGTGCAGTCATAATGACTCCTTGTAGTCCTTATGACTATAAAGTGTAGGAGGTCATACTGACTACAAAATATTTAACTTGTTGAAAATAAAGGATTTATAAGTTGGCATGATTACTGACTGTTATAAGGCAATCAGTAAGAAGAGCCAGGAGTCTCCCATGCTTAGTGCCCAAGACCGTGCAATCATCAAATCTACCGTGCCCCTGCTGGAAAGCGGCGGCGAAGCGCTGATTACGCATTTCTATCGCATGATGCTGTCCGAGTATCCCGAAGTCCGCCCACTGTTCAACCAGGCCCACCAGGCCAGTGGTGACCAGCCTCGCGCCCTGGCCAATGGCGTGCTGATGTACGCGCGGCATATCGACCAGTTGGACCAACTGGGCGACCTGGTGGCCAAGATCATCAACAAACACGTGGCGTTGCAGATTCTGCCGGAGCATTACCCCATTGTTGGCGCCTGCCTGCTGCGGGCTATTTCCGAAGTGCTGGGCAGCGAGATTGCCACCCCCGAGGTCATGAGCGCCTGGGGTGCGGCCTATGGCCAGTTGGCGGACATTCTGATCGGCGCCGAAGCGGCCATCTACGACGAAAAAGCCCAGGCGCCCGGCGGCTGGCGGGGGGCGCGGGCGTTCCTGTTGGTCAAGCGCGTGGAGGAGAGCGACGAGATCATCTCCTTCTACTTCGCGCCGGTGGACAACGGCCCGATCCTGGCCGCAGCGCCCGGCCAGTACATCGGCCTGAAACTGGTGCTCGATGGCGAGGAAGTGCGTCGCAACTATTCCCTGTCGGCCCTCACCGACACCGGGCTGTACCGCATCAGCGTCAAGCGCGAAGCGGGCGGGCGGGTCTCCAATTACCTGCACGACCAGATGAATGTCGGCGCGACCATTGACCTGTTCCCGCCGTCGGGCGAGTTCGCCCTGGCCGCCAGTGATAAACCGCTGGTGCTGATCAGCGGCGGGGTAGGCATTACGCCCACGCTGCCGATGCTCGAAGCCGCCCTGGCAACCGAGCGCCCGGTGCATTTCATCCATTGTGCCCGTAACGGCGGGGTGCATGCGTTCCGTGACTGGGTGGACACCCTGGCGGCCAAGCATCCGCAGCTCAAGCGTTTCTACTGCTACGCCGAGGATGACGGCATCAGCCCGGCGGCAGACAAGGTCGGGATGCTTAACCAGGAGCAACTGGCGGCCTGGTTGCCTGAGGAGCGTGATATTGATGCCTACTTCTTGGGCCCCAAGGGCTTCATGGCGGCGATCAAGCGGCATCTCAAGGCGCTGGGTGTGCCGGAGAAGCAGGCGCGCTATGAGTTCTTTGGCCCGGCGGCGGCGCTGGAATAGAATTTGGCCAATTGACCCTATCGGCATTATCGCGGGCAAGCCCGGCTCCCACAGAGGATCGCATTCCAATGTGGGAGCCGGGCTTGCCC
>NZ_JBXAJM010000004.1:87914-216841 GCF_058797315.1 Pseudomonas sp. GW823-FHT02F05 | reverse complement strand
CCCCCCCCCCAAAAAAAAACCCCCCCCCCCAGATTATAGTAGCTGTCTCGTGGGCTCGGAGATGTGTATAAGAGACCCCCCCGCGATGGCGTCCGCACAATCACTACATTTGCCACGATTAATCCGCTGTTAACCCCCCTCTGTTTTAACCACTGCCTGTGTGTAAACTTGTTGCCATCAGGCACAACCATAATCAGAGAAAGGGAAAGACGGGGATGATTGACGACATGCGTTTAGGCAGGGAGCGGCGCTTTCTGGTGTTGCTGGGCATCATCTGCCTGGCGCTGATTGGCGGGGCGCTGTACATGCAAGTGGTACTGGGCGAAGCACCGTGCCCGCTGTGCATTCTGCAACGCTACGCCTTGCTGCTGATTGCGCTCTTCGCGTTCATCGGCGCGGCCATGCGCACCAAGGGCGCGCTGACCTTCTTCGAAGGGTTGGTGGTGCTCAGCGCCGTGGGTGGCGTGGCTGCGGCCGGCCACCATGTGTACACCCAGTTCTTTCCCCAGGTCAGCTGCGGCATCGATGTGTTGCAGCCGATCGTTGACGACCTGCCCCTGGCCAAGGTGTTTCCCCTGGGCTTCCAGGTCGACGGCTTTTGCAGCACCCCCTACCCACCGGTCCTCGGCCTGTCCCTGGCCCAATGGGCGCTGGTTGCATTCGTGCTGACGGCGATCCTGGTGCCCCTGTGCATCTATCGCAACCGTCATCCCAAAGCCTGAACCGCCGCGCCTGTCGAACGCTCCGTTGCTTCTGAATGAAGGCGGAGCGTTTTTGTTTGTAGGGATTTGTGAAAGCACCGTGACGAGGGGCAACGGAAGGTGCGCGCAGCGTGCGACATGTTGTCACATGAACGTTGTCGCAGGACGTTTCTGACCCGCCAAATCGGCCCTTGGATTTGCACCCCACGTACAAATTGTGCTGTCAGTTCGTGGTTCCCACGGCGGCCCGATTCGTGTGCGGCCCCAATCCCTGAAGCATCTATGAATGCCTTGTTTTATGGGCACTTGGATACCCTCGGCATGCCCTTACAGGCCGTAAGGGAAGTGGCACTGTGCCCAATAACACGGCAATTTTTGTGGTTTTTGTTGAGAATCGAACGCGATAAGATCGCGAATCTTTGCAACTTTGGTGAAGGATTGTTGCTGGAATCGATAAAAATTATTTCTCTATAAGACATGGTTTATACATCGCTAGCTAACTACAATCGCCCGCACTGAATGTCCGGTGCTGTTCAATATTTGAGCATTGGAACGGTCGAGGAGCAGATGGAAGGCTCAATGCGACCCCAGGTTCCGGCAGCCTTTCAACTATCCGCACCAAATGGAATTGGTCTGTAACAAGGCCTTTAGCCACGAAATCGAATAAGAACTCACTGCAGGTCCGTGAAACGTACAGTCATGACGTGTCGGGCAGGCTCTTATTCAATCGAAGAGAAATGCCAACCCTTGGCAGGGTGAAGTGTTGGCGATCAAAACCCAACTGCATTGCGCAAGCTGCTTTAGAGGTCGTGAGATGAGTAAAAACAGGTACCCCCGATTACTAGGCTTTTTGCCGCTGCTTGGCATGATGTTAATGCTGGGAGGCTGCAAGTGGACCTTGCTCGACCCAAAAGGACAGGTCGGTCTGGATGAACGAAACCTGATCATCACCGCTACCCTGCTGATGCTGCTGGTTGTGGTGCCTGTGATCGTGATGACCTTCGCCTTCGCCTGGAAATACCGCGCGTCCAACACCAGCGCCACCTATGCGCCGAAGTGGTCGCACTCCACCAAGATCGAGATCGCGGTGTGGTTGGTTCCGATCCTCATCATCATCGCCCTGGGTTACGTCACCTATAAGTCGACCCACGCGCTGGACCCGTATCGTCCGCTGGAGTCCGACGTCAAACCTGTGAACATCCAGGTGGTCGCGCTGGATTGGAAGTGGCTGTTCATCTACCCGGACCTGGGTATCGCCACTGTCAACGAGATCCGCTTCCCGGAGCACACCCCGCTTAATTTCCGGATCACCTCCGACGCCGTGATGAACTCGTTCTTCATCCCTGCACTGGGTGGCCAGATCTACGCGATGGCAGGCATGCAGACCCGCCTGCACCTGATCGCCAACCAGAAAGCTGAAATGGAAGGCATCTCCGCCAACTACAGCGGCGCTGGCTTCACCGGCATGAAATTCAAAGCGATCTCGACAAGCCAGGAAGATTTCGACGCCTGGGTAGCTGCAGTCAAGGCCGCACCTAAACAGCTTGATCAAGCTGAATACGACGCTCTGACCAAACCGAGCCAGAACAACCCTGTCGCCTTGTACTCCGCGTATGAGCCGGACCTGTTTCAGAAAATCGTCGACAAGTACGAAGGTATGAAGCCAGGCAAGCCGGTCAAGCACGAGAAGAAAGAAGTGGCCGTGGTTGAAGGTTCTGATACGGGCGCGCATTCAACTGCTGGGGCAGAGGAGTAAACGATGTTTGGTAAATTAAGTTGGGACGCGGTCCCATTCCACGAGCCGATCGTAATGGTGACTATCGCCATGATCGCGCTGGGTGGTTTGGCGCTGGTTGCGGGTATCACCTATTTCAAGAAGTGGTCCTACCTGTGGACCGAGTGGTTGACCTCGGTCGACCACAAGAAAATCGGCGTCATGTACGTCATCGTTGCCATGGTCATGCTGCTGCGTGGTTTTGCCGACGCCATCATGATGCGTACCCAGTTGGCCATGGCCACCGAGGGTTCGCCTGGCTACCTGCCACCTGAACACTATGACCAGATCTTCACCGCCCACGGTGTGATCATGATCATCTTCATGGCGATGCCTTTCTTCACCGGCTTGATGAACCTTGCCTTGCCGCTGCAGATTGGTGCGCGTGACGTTGCCTACCCGTTCCTGAACTCCCTGAGCTTCTGGCTGCTGGTGTCCGGCGTGGTGCTGATCAACGTTTCCCTGGGCGTCGGCGAATTCGCCAAGACCGGTTGGGTTGCGTATCCGCCATTGTCGGGGCTGCAATACAGTCCGGGCGTGGGTGTGGACTACTACATCTGGGCGCTACAGTTATCAGGGCTCGGGACGACATTGACGGGGGTCAACTTCCTGGCTACCGTCCTGAAAATGCGCGCCCCAGGCATGAAACTGATGGACATGCCGATCTTCACCTGGACCTGCACCTGGGCAAACGTGCTGATCGTGGCTTCGTTCCCGATCCTGGCCGCTACCATGGCGCTGCTGTCGCTTGACCGTTACCTGGATTTCCACATTTTCACCAATGAACTTGGTGGCAATCCAATGATGTACGTGAACCTGTTCTGGGCATGGGGTCACCCTGAGGTGTACATCCTGATCCTGCCGGCGTTCGGTATCTTCTCCGAAGTGATCTCGACCTTTACCGGCAAGCGCCTGTTCGGTCACCACTCGATGGTCTACGCCTCGGGCGCAATCTCCGTACTGGGCTTCATGGTATGGCTGCACCACTTCTTCACCATGGGTTCGGGGGCCAGCGTCAACGCCTTCTTCGGCCTGGCGACGATGCTGATTTCCATCCCGACGGGGGTGAAGCTATTCAACTGGCTGTTCACCATCTACCACGGTCGTCTGCGCATGACCAGCCAGGTTCTGTGGACCCTGGGCTTCATGGTGACCTTCGCCATCGGCGGCATGACCGGCGTACTGCTGGCCATCCCGGGTGCTGACTTCGTGCTGCACAACAGCCTGTTCGTGATCGCTCACTTCCACAACGTGATCATCGGTGGTGCGGTATTCGGCTACATCGCTGGTTTCAGCTTCTATTTCCCGAAAGCGTTCGGCTTCAAGCTGCACGAAGGTTGGGGCAAGGCTGCGTTCTGGTTCTGGATCTCGGGCTTCTTCGTCGCGTTCATGCCGCTCTATGCACTGGGCTTCATGGGTATGACCCGTCGTCTGAACGCCACCACCAACCCTGAGTGGGTACCGTACCTGTACGTTGCCATGTTCGGTGCGGTGATGATCGCTGTGGGTATCGCCTGCCAGCTGATCCAGCTGTACGTCAGCGTGCGTGATCGCAAGCAGAACATGTGCGAATCCGGCGACCCATGGAACGGCCACACCCTGGAATGGTCGACCTCGTCGCCACCACCGTTCTACAACTTCGCCGTGATCCCTACTGCGAACACCATTGATGCGTTCACCGAAGCCAAGGAAGACGGTACTGCGTACCAGAAGCCCAAGCACTACGAGCCGATCCACATGCCAAACAACACCGCCACTGGCGTGGTGATGGGTGCGCTGTTGACCGTGTTCGGTTTCGCGATGATCTGGCACATCTGGTGGCTGGCAATCGCGAGCCTGGTGGGCACTATCGGTTACTTCATCATTCACGCTGCCCGTGATGATCAAGGCTACATGGTGCCGGTCGAAACGATCGAACGCATCGAAGCCGAGCAGCACGCTCGCCTGGTAGCCGAGAAGAAGATCCCGGCCAACCGTGTAGAAACCTCGTTGGAACAGGCTTAAACCATGTCGAACTTAGTGACCAATGCTGGACACGCCCATGTCGATGACCATGGGCACGATGACCACCACCACGACTCGGGGCCGATAACCGTCTACGGTTTCTGGCTCTACCTGATGACCGACTGCATCTTGTTTGCGTCGATCTTCGCGGTGTACGCGGTACTGGTAAACAACGTAGCGGGTGGCCCGTCGGGCCACGACATCTTCGAACTGCCTTACGTGCTCGGCGAAACCGCCTTGCTGTTGTTCAGTTCGATCACCTACGGCTTCGCCATGTTGGCCTTCTACAAGGGCAACAAGAAGGGCGTACTGAGCTGGCTGGGCCTGACCTTCCTGTTCGGCCTGGGCTTCATCGGCATGGAGATCAACGAGTTCCACCTGCTGATCTCCGAAGGCTACGGCCCGCACCGTTCCGGTTTCCTGTCGGCGTTCTTCACGCTGGTCGGCACCCACGGTCTGCACGTATCCGCTGGCCTGCTGTGGATGGCAGTGATGATGTATCAGGTCAATAAGCACGGCCTGACCAACACCAACAAGACCCGCCTTAGCTGCCTGAGCCTGTTCTGGCACTTCCTGGACGTGGTCTGGATCTGCGTATTCACCGTCGTTTACTTGATGGGGACTCTGTAATGGCTAATGCACACTCCCATGACAGCCACGATTCAAGCCACGGCAGCGTAAAGTCTTACGCCATCGGCTTCATCCTGTCGGTCATCCTGACCCTGATCCCGTTCGGCCTGGTGATGTACCCAACCTTGCCGAAGTCGATCACCTTGATGATCGTCCTGGCGTTCGCGGTGATTCAGGTTCTGGTTCACCTGGTGTACTTCCTGCATCTGGACCGCTCCAAAGAGCAGCGCGAGAACGTGATCGCGTTTGTGTTCGCAGGCCTGGTGATCGTTCTGCTGGTTGGTCTGTCGCTGTGGATCATGTTCAGCATCCACACCTACATGATGGCGAAGTGAGGTAAGACCCGATGTCGCTTAAGCACTTTATCCAAATCACCAAACCGGGGATCATTTTCGGTAACGTGCTTTCTGTGGCGGGCGGTTTCTTCCTGGCCTCCAAGGGACATGTCGATCTGGCCATCTTCCTGGCTGCAATGATCGGTACGTCCCTGGTGGTTGCTTCCGGTTGCGTATTCAACAACTGCATCGACCGTGACATCGACATCAAGATGGAGCGCACCAAGAATCGCGTGCTGGTCCAGGGCCTCATCTCCCTGAAGCTGGCACTGATCTATGCGACCGTCCTGGGTGTTGCCGGTGTGGCCCTGTTGTACAAGGTGGCCAACCCGTTGGCGGCGCTGTTTGCCGTGATCGGTTTTGTCATCTACGTCGGCCTCTACAGCCTGTACCTCAAGCGCAAGTCGGTTCACGGCACGCTAGTGGGCAGTCTGTCGGGGGCAATGCCGCCGGTGATTGGTTATGTAGCTGTGACCAATAGCTTCGACATGGCCGCGCTGACGCTGCTGGTGATGTTCAGCCTGTGGCAGATGCCGCATTCCTACGCCATCGCGATTTTCCGCTTCAATGACTACCTGGCTGCGTCGATTCCGGTATTGCCGGTCAAGCGTGGCATCCAGGTGGCCAAGAAACACATCCTGCTCTACATCCTGGCCTTCCTCGTGGCGACCTTGATGTTGACCTTCAGTGGCTACGCCGGTATGAGCTACCTCGCCGTCGCCGCCGCGATGGGTATGTACTGGTTGTACATGGCCTGGACCGGCTACAAGGCGGTGGATGACACCGTCTGGGCGCGCAAGCTGTTCGTGTTCTCGATTTTCACCATCACCGCGCTCAGCGTGATGATGTCCCTGGATTTCCAAGTGCCGAAAGAGCTGTTGCTGACCTACGCCCACTGAGTGGTCTTGCAGTAAAAAAGCCCCGCCTTCGAAAGTCGCGCGGGGTTTTTTATTGAGCGCTGCGCTAAACCGGATACGCTGCGTTATCGTTGACGTTTTTCGCGAGCGAGCTCGCTCCTACCCCCCATTCTACAAATGCAGGAAGCAATACAATGAGTAAAAAAGCCGTGATGGTCTTCAGTGGCGGGCAGGATTCGACCACCTGTCTGATCCAGGCCCTGCCGCTGTACGACGAAGTGCACTGCATTACCTTTGATTACGGCCAGCGCCATGTGGCAGAAATCGAAGTGGCCCAGAAATTGGCCAAACAGTTGGGCGCCACCGTGCACAAAGTGATGGATGTGTCCCTGCTCAATGAACTGGCGATCAGCAGCCTGACACGCGACAACATTCCGGTGCCGACCGTGAACAGCTCGGGCGAAAGCCTGCCGAGCACCTTTGTGCCGGGGCGCAACATCCTGTTCCTGACCCTGGCTGCGATCTACGCCTACCAAGTGAAGGCCGAGACCGTCATCACTGGTGTGTGCGAAACCGACTTCTCGGGCTACCCCGATTGCCGGGATGAGTTTGTCAAAGCACTCAACCAGGCTCTCAAGCTGGGCATGGAGTACGACGTGCGCCTGGACACGCCGTTGATGTGGCTGAACAAGGCCGAGACCTGGGCCCTGGCCGATTACCACGGGCAACTGGAGCTGGTGCGCGAGCAGACGCTGACTTGCTACAACGGCATCATCGGTACCGGCTGTGGCGAGTGTGACGCGTGCAACCTGCGCGCTCGGGGCTTGAATGACTACCTGCAGAACAAGACACCTGTCATGCAGAGCCTCAAGCACAAGTTGCAACTCAAATAACCCTTGTAGGAGCGAGCTTGCTCGCGAAAAACCTGAGAGCGCCGCGTTCCACCAGATGCGCTGCGTGATCGTTGACGTTCTTCGCGAGCAAGCTCGCTCCTACAGGATTATTGATAGCGCTTGAACAATGAACGTGCCCCGTAGGCCGGCAGGATGTTGAAGAACGCAAAGCCGACTTTGATCGCGATCTGTACATAGATCATGCTGAGGATGTCGCTGGTCTGCATCGCCCCGTAGAAGGCGATAAAGCAGAACAGGAAGCTGTCGATAATCACCGCAAAGAACGTACTGAGGAATATCCGCAGGTATAGATACCTGGAGTTGGTCAGCTCCTTGATCTTGCACAGCAAGTAGGAATTTATATTCTCCGACACCAGGAACGAGACCGAAGAGGCCACCAGCACCGACGACACTTGCAGGATCACGTCGGTATAAGGCCCATCCAGCTTCCAGCCCGGTAGCCCCGGCAGGAACGTGGAGCCATACAGCAGGATGATGATCATCGCGTTGCTGGCAAACGCAAACAGAATGGCTCGCCTGGCCAGGCGCAAGCCAAAATTCTCGTTGAGCAAGTCCACGATCAAGAAGGTCAGCGGGTACAGGAACGTGCCCGGCGTGACGATGATGCCCAACGACTCCAGGTAAATCGGTTTGGTCGCGGCAATGCTGGTGAAGATATAGAAGGTGAACAGCAGCAAGTTCAGGATGATGTAGATCATCCAGGAGTTTTCATTGCGGTCGTTTATATCGTAGGCGGTCAGCGTTCCGCCTTGGGAGTAGAACTTCTTGTACAGGTTCTTGATTTCCATCTTGTTGAAGTTGTCCATCATTTCACTGCTGAGCACTTCACTCAGCTTGATCTTGAGGACCTTGCCCGTGGCGATCACCATGATCACCGCCAGGCGCTTGTCGTTTTCAAAGCCCAGCAACTTGTATTTGCTGTTTTCCACGGCGCCCTCAGACGTTGTCATTGAAGCGCTCCTCAAGGATGTCGCCGATGACACACAAACGCTCTGAGTTCCCGCAGGGTTCGAGGGTGATGAACAGCTTCTTGGTGGCGCGGTCGTACACCAGTTTTTCTTTATCGTCGCTCGACGAGCCTTTCTGCACGATCAGCAAGTCCCCCGGTTCATTGAGGCCGGGAATCCCGTGCTCCAGGCGCACGCCGATCAGGTTGCAGGCGCTGCCAAAGTAGTAGGTCAGCGGATGAAGCGTGGCCAGCTCACCGATGCGCTTGCCCAGGCTTTGCATGAGCAGGCTTTCCTTGAGCACAGGCACTGCCGCCGGGTTCTTGTTACCCAGTGGGGAAACATTGCTCTCGATGACTTCCTTGGCTTCAAAACTGATCGTCTCGATTTCTTCGTAGGAGACGCCAAAGAAGTCAGAGATCTTGCGTATCGTCGACTGCTGTACGTTAACGACCTTGCCTTCCAGGATGTTATAGATGGTGGTCCTGGTCAGGCCGGCGGCACTGCTTAACGAAAGCTGGGTTTCGCCACGACTCTTGATCAAGTACTTGATGTTGCTCTTCAAGTGCTCGGTTTTTTCCCGTCTGTGTATCAAGTGCTCACCACTTCCATTTAGTCATCAGTCCATGCCGGCAGAACCCGTTCTTGACGGCTCGCGGCAGTGAAAGTGTTGCATGCGCCCGCTACAACAATAAAGTACTGAGTGCAGGGATACGCCTCGGTGGTAAATCAGGCAACGGCTTTCTCGTCATACTCTTCTGAACGGCCAGCGCGAATCCCTCGCGCCTCTACAAGGAGTAGTCACCATGGTGCGTGTCAGTCGTCGATCCCTTCTCGCCCTGGGCGCGGCCCTGCCTGTGTTGGGGCAGCTCAATTGGGCGCTTGCCAGCCCGGCGCCGACGAAATCTGACAAGGTACTACTCAATTACAACGAAAGCCCCTACGGCCCTTCAGACGCGGCTCGCCAGGCGATGCAGCGCGCGATTGCAGCCTCCGGGCGTTACCCTTACCCGGACATGTATGCATTGGCCGCGTTGTTTGCCGAGCAACAGGGCATCGCCGAAGAAAACATCGGGGTATTTGCCGGCTCGATGGCTGCCCTGCGTTACGCGGTGCTGGCGTTCGCCAGCCAGACCCGCGGCCTGGTGATGGCCACGCCGTCCTACGAAGTACCGCGCCAGGCGGCCGAATCGATCAAGGCGCCGGTGCATGAAGTTAACCTCGACGCCCAGCATGCCCACGATGTGCACGCCATGCTCGCCGCGGACCCACAGGCCGGCATGCTGTACCTGTGCAACCCCAACAACCCGACCGGTACGCTCACCTCGACCGAGGCTATCCGCCACGCTCTGGTGAATAAACCCAAGGGCAGCGTGCTGGTTGTGGACGAGGCTTATATCGACTTCTGCGACGCCCCCAGTTGCGTAAGTTGGGTCAAGGAACACCACGACCTGCTGGTACTGCGTACCTTCTCGAAGATCTATGGCATGGCCGGTGCGCGCCTGGGCCTGGCGATCGGCCACCCGGCGCTACTGGAGCGGTTGGCCGTGTTCGGCGGCGACAACGTCCCGGCCGGCGCCAGCTTGCTGGCCGCCCGTGCGAGCCTGGAAGACGCGCAACTGGTGGGCCAACGCAGAGCGCTCAATGCCAGATTGCGCGATGAGACGATCGCCTGGCTCAAGGGCCGGGGCTTTACCTGCACCGTTTCCCACAGCAACTGCTTCATGATCGACGTGAAGCGCCCGGCAGAGCAGGTGATTGAGCAGTTGGCGGCACGGAATGTACTGGTCGGGCGGGTGTGGCAGGACTGGCCGCAGTGGGTGCGGGTGACGGTGGGCAATGAGCAGGAGATGGAGCGCTTTCGCGAGGCGTTCGCGGCGCAGGTCTAGCCCCTGGGTTTGCATCCGTTGCCTGGACAGGTAAGCCAGGCATGCTGCATGCTCGACCGGGTTGAATGATCAAGGAAGACACCCGTGCGACCTAATGGCCAACCCGATAAAAAATCGCCCATGCTGCCCGAGGATATGCGCCGCTTGCTCGATACCGAGCTGAGCCGCCGTGGCCTGGGACACTTCGAGGTCTACCAGTGTGGGCCGACGCTGGACCAAGCGCAGATTGTGTCCAATTACCCCGAGGCCATGGAGCCTTCCGACACGGCCGACGATTTCTACCGGCGTGGCGAGCTGGTTTCATTGACCCGTACGCGGATCAAACCATTTTTCTGGAGTGATGAACACCTGCTGGCCGTGGCCGATGAGGCGGTGCCGGTGCCGGGCCCCTACAAACCCGTTGGCGAGGGCGCCAGTTTTATCGTGCATGGCAATCGCGGCTTCTACTCGGTGCTCAACCTGTGCAGCTTCGGCGAACATCGGCAATTTCGCGAGACCGTGCTGGCCCATCAAAGTGAACTGCAGATGCTGTTGGTCTCGATGTACGACGAGGCCCTAGAAGATCACGCGGCGCCTGTCGAACAACAGACGGTGCTGACCCCAAGGGAAACCGAAGTATTGTCCTGGGTCAGCCTGGGCAAGACCTACAACGAAGTGGCACTCCTGACGTCGATGACCTCCCATACGGTCAAGTTTCATATGAAGAATATCTTCGGCAAATTGCAGGTCAGCAACGGCAAATCAGCAATCGGCAAGGCCCTGCAATTGGGCTATATCCGCCACCCGGCCTGAGGCCGCAATCACCGCCTACCTGTCCAAATGGGTAGCTTGTTCGCCGCACAGTGCTGCATTAGTTTGCCCAGCTATGGAGTTTGGCGCCGGACACACCGGCGCCGCCATTGCGAAAGGACATCCGGATGAGCCGCTCTGCAGCTTTGCTCCACACCTGTGCCAGCGTGCTGCGCTGATGGGTACTTTTCACGCCTTGCGCGGCCTTAATGCGCGGTTGCAAGCATTGTTCATGATCACGCTGGTGTTCCGCACGGGCACCCTGGCGTTTCCTTTTTACGCGGCGTACCTGATTCATCAACACGCGATATCGGCAGGCACGGCAGGCCTGTTGGTCGGCGTGTATGGCGCGGGCGCCCTGTGTACCGACCTGATCATCGGCGCCGTGATCAAGCGGTTTTCGGCCAACCGGGTCATTCTCGGTTCGTTGTTGTTCAACGCGCTGTTGCTGCTGGTCATTCCCTCGGTGGATAACCTGCTCGCGCTGTTCCTGTTGTCGTTTCTCTGGGGGGCCTGTTACGAAGCCTTCACACCGGCCGCGTTCTCCGAGACAGTGGCTCACAGTAATCTTGAGTCACGCAAAGTGGCGTTTTCCTGCAACCGATTGGCGATCAACATCGGCATGGCCATCGGGCCGCTACTGGGCAGCTTGATCTTCCTCAGCAATGCCGACGCGGTCTTCTACATCAATGCCGTGCTGTCCCTGCTGGCCTTCGCCGCCTGCCTGCGGTTTGGTCGGTCTCGGCAGGCCACCCAAGGCGTACCTGTCGCCGTCAAAGGCGAGGGCTTGCCCGAGGTGGCGGCTCATGAGCGTTCGCGACTGCTGGTGATCCTGTTGGCAGCGCTGCCGGTGCACGTGGCTTACGCATTACCGCCGACTTTTCTGTCGGCGTACATCATCAACTACACCCAATTGCCGGCCTATTACGTGGGCATCATCTTCTTTATCAATGCGTTGCTAGTGATTGTGTTTGAAGTGCCGATAAACCTGCGCATGGCGCACTTGTCGAGCAGTCGCTCGCTGATCATTGGCCTGTTGCTGGCAGGCTGCGGTTTCTTCTTGATGGGCTTTGGTCAGGTCGGCGCGCTGTTGGTGCTTGCTACGGTGTTGTGGAGCCTGGGCGAGATGATTGTGTTCCCCGCGATCACCCACTACGTCAGCAGCATTTCCAGCCGCGACAGCGTGGGCCGCAACCTTGGCTACTACTCGGCGGGCGTCAACATCGGCGTGATGATCGCGCCCTCGTTGGCGTTCATGTTGCTGGCCCGGCCAACCTTGCCGTCACCGTGGCTGCTGGCAGGCTGTGTGTTGTTGCTGTTCGCAATCGCCGTGGGGATGATGAAAAGCTCGGCGGTGTTGTGGAATAAAGAGGCGTAGACGGCAACCGGCGCTGCGCCTTGCGCGCGCGCCTGGTTGCGTCAGCTACTTACTGGGCGGCGATGGCGTAGCCGTCAAAGGCGCTTTGCTGTTGCAGCGCGGTCACGATGCTCTTGCGCGTGACCGGTTGCTCGGCGCCGCTGTTGTCGATAAAGGTTTCGCTCGCAAGTTCCGCCTCGCTGCCTTCGCCCACAAAGGTGAAACCCAGGAACTCCAGCGCTTCGCGGTCCACATTGAGCTTGGAGCGCGGCGTGCGCAGCGGCAAGGTGACGCTGATGCCATCCTTGCTGATCACAAACACTTCGGTGTCTTTCTTGGCGCGTGCAGCCTTGCCCTTGCCGGCGCTCGGGTTGCTGATAGCCTGGTGCGACTGGTTAAGTACCTTGAGGGCCAGGCCATAGACCAATTCCTGGAACTCGGGATCGTCCTTGAAGCTGGACAGGATGCGGCTGATCGAGAACTGGCTGCTCAGGTGTTCCAGGGCGGCGTTGTCTGCGGCTTCGGCGTCTTTCAATTGTTTGAGCTGGCCCATCAGGTCATAGGCTTTGTCATCGTCGAAGGCATCGTGGGCCTGGCGGATGGCAACGCGTAGCTCGCGGATCTGGTCGCTTTCCTTGGAGGTATGAAACGCGTCCAGCACCATCTCGCTGATGATCTTGGCGGCTGGCACATGCTGTGAAAGATTGATGGCGTTTTCGTATTCGGCTTTGGCGTACAGGGCGACTACGGATTCTTCGGCGGATTTTTCGGTGTAGGAATCAGACATTAAAATTTCACTGCGTAGTATGCGGAGAGACAAAAAAACGTCGGGCATTTTCAGCGGGTGAGGGGATCAGGTCAAGGCAGCCCGCTATTCGTCCAGCTGTGTGAGGCACGCCTGGAAGATATCCAGGCCTTCCTCCAACACCGCAGGTTCAATGGTCAGCGGGGCCAGCAAGCGCACGATGTGCCGCGACTTGCCGCTGGGCATCAGCAGCAAGCCAGCCTCTCGCGCCAGCTCCAGCAGTTGCGCCAGTTGCTTGGGAGCGGGTGTGCCGTCGGCGTGGGCCAGTTCAATGCCCCGCATGGCGCCGACACCGGTGAGGCGGCCCAGGTAGGGCGACAGTTGCTGCGCGCGCCAGGCTTCATAGCGACCCACAATCGCGGCCTCCTGCGCGACGCCCCAGGCGTGCAGGTTTTTGTCGCTCATCACCTCAAGGGTCGCCAGCGCCGCCGCGCAGGCGACGGGGTTACCGGAGTAGGTGCCGCCCAGGCCGCCTTTGGGCAGGTTGTCCATCAGCGCCTTGCGCCCGACCACTGCCCCCAGCGGCATGCCGCCGGCGATGCTTTTGCCGAGCAGCAGCAGGTCCGGCTCGATGCCCAGGCGCGAGAAGGCGAAACGCTGGCCGGTGCGACCAAAACCCGACTGGATTTCATCAATGATCAGCAGGATGTTGTGCTGGTCGCAGAAGCGTCGCAAGACTTGGGCAAACTCAGTGTCCAAGGCTAGAAAACCGCCTTCGCCCTGCACCGGCTCGATGATGAAGCAGGCCACATCGTTTATGTCGATTTCCACGCTGAACAGACGCTCCATCGCCTTCAGCGCGTCGGCGCAGGTCATGCCGTTATCGGTACTGGGGTAGGGCAGGTGATACACAGGGCCGGGCAGTACGCCGACCTTCTGCTTGTAGGGCGCGACCTTGCCATTGAGGTTGAGGGTCGCCAGGGTGCGCCCATGGAAGGCACCGTCGAAGGCGATCACCGCCGTGCGACCAGTGGCACCACGGGCGATCTTCAAAGCGTTCTCTGCCGCTTCTGCACCGCTGTTGGTGAGCATGCCGCTGACGGGGTAACCCACCGGGATAAAGGCGCTGAGGCGTTGCATCAACTCGATGTAGGGCGTATGCGGTGCGGCGTTGAACGCGTAATGGGTGAGCCGGGCCGCTTGCTCGCAAATGGCCGCCACCACGGCCGGGTGGCAATGGCCCAGGTTGAGCACGCCGATACCCCCGACAAAGTCGATGTAACGCTTGCCTGCAGTGTCCCAGACCTCGGCGTTTTTACCGTGACTGAGGCTGATGGGGTGAACGATGGAAATCGACTGGCTGATGCTAGCGTGACTCATGGCTCTGGGACTCGGCAGTGGTGGGCGCAGCGCTATCTAAGCCGCGCGCCCGGCCTTGCCGCAAACGAAATAAAGTCGCCGTGTCATTCCACCTTGGAAGGAGCTGCGACTATTCCGACACCCCATCCTTGCCCGCCGCCTTGGATCGGTACAAGGCTTGATCGGCCCGCGCCATCAGCGCAGCCGGGGACTCGCCCATGCGCCGCTCCACCACGCCCAGGCTCAGGGTAACGTTCAAGGCGCCCAAGGGGGCCGCCTCCTTGATTTTATGGCGAATCCTTTCGGCCAACTCTTTGGCCTCGTCCAGGCTGCTTTTGGGCAGCACCACCATAAACTCATCGCCGCCCCAGCGCGCCAGCAAGTCGCTTTTACGTACGCAGGCTTCCAGATGTTCCACTACCCGTATCAGGGTCTGGTCGCCGACGCCATGGCCGTATTGGTCATTGATCGGCTTGAAGTCATCGACATCCATGGCCACCAGTGCCAGGGGCAGGCGGAAGCGTTCGGCGCGGTCGCATTCCTCCAGCAGCACTTTTTCCAGGCGGTACCGGTTGGCGATGCGCGTCAGGGCGTCCCGCTCGGCCAAAGAGCGGTTTTCGTCCAGTTGCAATTGCAGTTGCTGGTTGACGCGCGACAACTCAAGCGTGCGCTCCGCGACCAGCGCTTCCAGGGATTGGTTGCGCTTTTGCAACTGTTCGATGGAGCATTTGCGCGTATGGATATCGCGGTGTGCGCCGACCATGCGCGCCACGGAACCGTCGGGGTTGCGGGCAATGACGTAGCCGCGGTCCTCGATCCAGAGGTACGTACCGTCTTCTTTTCGGCAACGGTATTCGGCCCGGTAATGAGCGGCGCGTTGGCTGATGTAGTCATCGAACACCGTCATCACGCGAGGGTAATCCTCGGGGTGGATCACGTTCTCCCAGGTGAAGACGCTGTTTTCCAGGGAGTGGTGGGAGTA
Source organism: Pseudomonas sp. GW823-FHT02F05 (assembly GCF_058797315.1). Taxonomy (NCBI): domain Bacteria; kingdom Pseudomonadati; phylum Pseudomonadota; class Gammaproteobacteria; order Pseudomonadales; family Pseudomonadaceae; genus Pseudomonas; species Pseudomonas sp. GW823-FHT02F05. The sequence goes on along the minus strand of NZ_JBXAJM010000004.1, from coordinate 201,558 downwards.
TCCAAGCATTTCGTACCAGCCGGGATTGCGGTAGACGAAGCCGGTATTGGCGTTCCAGTCCCAGATGCCGTCACTGACCAGTTCCATGATGGCGTGCAACAGGTCTACGTTAAGGTCGGAAACCTCATGGCGTAGCGGTTCTTTGCCGGATGTATCGTCCATCTGCACGCTTCCTGCGGGGGCTGGCGCCCAAGGCCAGTCATGGTTGACGCCGATACTCCGTGGCTGGCGCTACTGTACATCGGCGCTTGCGCGCTTTGAATAGGGCAGGTGTGCTGCTTTTGACGAGTGGCGAAACGCTATTTTTCTGGCGCCATCATCTTTGTGCGAGGCTTCCCATCAGCGTTGTGCTGGTAAATGGCTTGCGGTTGGCCCTGCTCATTGAAAAACACCTGGCCAATGCCCGCCGAGTTCCACAACCGCTCACCCGCTTCGGCGTGCTCTGGAATATAGGGCACCACCTGCATGGTGCGGCGGCGGGTAAACCAGTTAAGCGGCGAACGCGGGGAGTAGAGCCAGCGGTTGAGGCGGTCGAACCATTCCAGCAGGCGCGGCGGGAACTCGTTCTTGATGCCGCTGCTGGTGATTTGCCAGATATTGGGGCCGCCGTTGCGGTGGCGGATCAGCACTTGGTAGACAAACGAGTAATGCACATCACCGGAAAGGATCACGTAGTTACCCGGTGTGCGCGAGTGGCGGAAGATATTCAAAATCACTTGGGCAGCGCCGCGGTGGGCCATCCAGTTCTCGGCGTCCACCAGCAGTGGGAAGCCACACCAGCTGAAAACCTTCTGCACCGTCTCGATCAGCTTGACGCCAAAGACCGGCGCGGGCGAGACAATGATGGCTGACGGGTGGTCCAGTAGCGCTTGTTGCAGTTCGCTCAAGGCTTCCCAGTCCAGCAGGCCGGAAGGTTGCTTGAGGGTGAACTCGCTGCGCCAGCGTCGGGTGCGGGTGTCGAGTACCACCAGCGCCGGGGTGGTGGGCAATACGTAGTGCCACTGCTGGAATTTCAGCAGCGTGGTGACTAGCTCATCCTGCTGTGTGGCGTCCAGGTGGTTGTCTTGCGCCTGGTTGGCAAGTGCCTGGGTTTGGCTCACCAGTTCGCCAAACACCGTGGGCTGGTTGCCCCAGCCCTGGCATAAAAGATAGGCCATCAACGCATTACCGATGATGCGTTTGGAGAAGGGATGGCCGTAGGCAGTTTCTTCCCATTGGGCGCTGAGGTTCCAGTCGTCGGTGATGTCGTGATCATCAAAGATCATCAGGGTCGAGAGGTGGGCGAATACCCGGGCGACCCCTGGAAGGCCACTGCGAAATTGATCGATCTGTATCTGTTCGCGGGCATAACGCTGCTGTTCTTGCGCGCTCAGTTGCGGCGGTTGGGGGGAGATCAGTGTCCACGGTGTGGGCGACCAGGCCAGCAGGTACATGGCGATCACTTCGGCAAAGGTCACCAGGTGATTATCGGCGGTGCTGCTGGTGAAAATCGGTTTCTTCACGCCGCCGAAAAAGCGCTCACGCAAGGTCTCGTTACTGTCCAGCGCGGGGAGCAGGTCGGCGCGATGGTAATAGCTGGCGCGATGCCCGTAGAGGGCGGCACTGTCGTCAACCACGGCCCCTTCCAGGTATTCGTCGAACAGGCCCAGGCGCGCGATTAATTCATGAATTGCCCGCAGCATGGGCCCCGCGACGTCGTCGGCGTAGACCTGGTCGCCGCTCATCATCAGCAAGGCGGGGCGTTGTGCCACGGTGGGAGCTTGCGCCAGCAGACGATCAATGCACAGCAACCCGTCATCAGCGCGATGGTGAGGCTTGCGGCAGGAGCCGTGGACCAGTTGGTGGATGCGCCCATGCACGACGAAATCGGGCAGCGTGGCGCCTGCGTACAGCAGATGGGGTGCCCACTGGGCTATTCCGCAGCCGTCAATAAACAGGTCATAGTGGATGTTTACATCCAGAGGCAGGGCGTCAGTCAGGGGCACATCGATCAAGTGGATAAACGAATGGCGCCCGACGGGAACGATCTGACAATGTGCATGAAGGTGAATATCCAGCGTTGATCCCTGAGCGTGCTGCAGCCTCATAACCAGCTTCAGTTCCCGGCTCGCCACCAGCCATAGCACCACACGCTTTGGTTCCAGGCGGCGCAGCAACGGGCCGGCAAGTACGGGGGGAAGTGACTGCAGTTCAGGCATGACGCGATCGGCTCACTAACAAGACAAGCACTCAGTATAACGCTGAAAATGTCGGCATTTCGTCAACGAACGTCAGACAGTAATATGTTGTGGCTATTAATGAATAAGCAGCGCCCTGGGCGCTACTTATTTAGTAGTTGCGCTTAAGTAAGTTTACTCAAAGAACATGGCCTTTGCCGAGACTGTCCAAGCCACCACCATTACGTCTGCCGCCTCTGTCTGCGGTGACCCCATTGTCATTAATCGAATTATCGGGAGCGATTTGATCGAGGCTTCGTTTCGAGCGTGAGTTGATCTTCTCGCTGGCTTGGGTGTCTTGGTCGGGGGCGGATTGGGAAATGTAAGTATTGACGGGATTAAAGCCGATAGAATTGAACACGGTAACGCCTCACTATTAATTGCATGGTTTACATGGCATGTTCTTCCCTGTAACAGTGCTCGGCGTAAGTTAGTGGGGTTCGGTGTTTTTTGCGAGGTGTTCTATGTTTCTGTTTGTGATGGGTGAGTTGGTTTTATTGTTGAATTTTGGTTGTTTTATTTTGAAACTTTGTTAAAGAAATGCAATGTTGTATGAGTATATGTTTGGTTTTCCGTTCTCGGTTATGGGGCAGCAGGGGCAATATGGTTGCCCCTGCCGGCAAATGGCTCAGTTGTTTGCCTCAATCGTCACCTTCGGTACGGTAAATCGAAACTCGCTGCCCTGACCCTGCTTGCTCTCGGCTTCGATCCTGCCGCCATGCGCCTTAACGATGCCTTGGGTGATATACAGCCCCAGCCCGCTGCCGGTGGGGTTGTTTTCAGTCTGGGTCCAATAGCGATCGAACACATGGGGCAAATCGTCCGGCGCAATGCCCTCACCGGAGTCGCGCACCGAAAATACAATCTCCTCGCCGGCGCTCATGGCGCTGATGCCGATGTTGCCCTGGCGCGGAGTGAACTTGATCGCATTGCCGATCAGGTTCGACAGCACCTGGAACAAGCGCTCCGGGTCGGCCTTGATTTGCAGGCCAGGCTCGACATTGAACGACAGGTCGATGCCCTTTTCCGAGGCCAGGGGCGCCAGCAGCGAATACGCCTCTTCAAAAATCTGGCTGACGTCCAGCGCCACCGGCTTGACCACATAGCGCCCGGCTTCGATTTTCGAGGTGTCGAGCAAGTCTTCCAGCAACACGTTCATGCGCCCGGCAGCCTGTTGCATGGTGTCAATGGCGGAAGAAATGCGCCGTGAAGTGTGGGGGCCATCGGAGCTGAAGGCTTTTTGCATCATGCCGCAGAGCATGGAGATGACGGTCATGGGGTTGCGCAGGTCGTGGGAAACCACCGCGACCAGCTCGTCCCGCGCACGCACCGCTTGTTGCTCGCGCAGCACTTGGCGGGACAGGTCGTTCTCCAGGGCCGAGCGGCGCAAATCGTTGGCGGCAAACAGGTCGCCATGGCTCCACTTGGTGGAGATACCAGCCATTTCCACTTTCCAGATTTCAAACGAGGTGCGTGGGCGAAGGCGCATGCCCGCGTCGCAGGTTTCCAGATTCAGCGGCTTCTGCGGGTCGCCACTCCAGTGGATGTTCTCTTTGACTTCCGGGCGAAACCACAGCACCCCGTTATCCACAGGCTTGGGCAAGCTCATGGCGAGCACGCCGCTGGCCACGCTCTGGTATTCGGCGGCCGGCGGATAAACCGAGGCCAGGTTATGGCTGGAAAATACCGGTGCGCCGTCGCCCTGCAACCACTTGTGCAGCGCGCGTATCTGCGCCGGTTCCGGGCAGTTGCCGTAGCGGTGTAATTGCTTGTCTTCGATGATCGCCACGCCGCCGGAGAGGGTCAGGTCCATCAGCAGTCGGCCTTGCTGGGCCAAGCCGTCGAATACGTTATTGGCAGAGGCTTTCATCGCCCGATCCAGCAGCGCCAGCGCTTCGACTTTCTCGTCGCGCTGGCGGCTCAGCTCCAGGGCCTCCATGGCACTGATCTGCAATGACAACACCTGGCCGATGGTCTGGCAGGCCATGCGCAGGTCGTTGGGCACCAGCAGCGGCTCACGGTTGCCGCAACTGATCAGGCCCCAGAGTTTGTCGCCCTTCATCAGTGAAATACTCATGGACGACAACACGCCCATGTTCTGCATGTACTGGCAGTGAATCGGCGACACGCTGCGCAGGGTGGCGAAGCTCAGGTCCAGAGGCTGCCCGGTGTCCGGGCGCAATTTGGGCACCAGCGGTACCGGTTCGTAGGATGCATTCGGGATGATCCGTAGCCAGTTGGTGCGATACAGTTCGCGAGCCTGCTCGGGGATGTCGGACGCGGGGAAGAACAGCCCGTTGAACAATTCCATGGACGGCGCCGAGGCCTCGGCGATCACCTGACCATGGCCTTCCTCTTCGAAGCGATAGATGAGCACCCGGTCATAACCGGTCATGGCCTGGATTTCGTTGACGGTGATGGCGTAGAGCGCCTCCAAGGTCTTTGCCGATTGCAGGCGGTGCAGCATCTTGCCCAGGTCGCTGGTGCGGCCACTGTGCGCTCGGGGTTTGAAATCCTTGAGCCGTGGTTCGAATTCCAGCACTAACACGCCCTGATGGCGATGCAACAGGCCTTCGAACTGCTCACCCTTGAAGGTTATCAGCAGGGGCGGCGAGTCCAGGAATGCGCTGTCCTCGGCCATGGTTTGCACGGCCTGGGCGTACTCCTCGCCAATCAATCTGTGCAACGGTTGATCCAACAGCGCCTCGGGGGCGTGGCCGAACAACGTACCGACGTTGGCACTTACCTGAATGATGTTCAGGCCAGGTTCCGACAAGGTCAGCAGCACGCCGTGGGGCTGGATGGCCCCCGGAAAACGAATGGGTTCGTCGGCGCAGTTGGCAAGCAGCTCTTCAAAATCTTCGGGTTTCATAGCAATACCTCCTGGCTGTCGAGCCATTGCTCAAAGCCGCTGAATGTCGAGCGGGCCGCCATCACCGCGCGCACGGCGGCATCTGTATCCAGTGGCTGACGGCCCAGATAATCGAGGAAATCTTTCCAGCGCCGTCCGGTCTCGGCGCCGTATACATTGAGAAAGGCACCGCCGTTGTCGGCGTTCACATCCAGGCGCAGGGCTATTTCCCGGCGCAGCACTTGGCCGCCCAGGGTGGCGCCTTCCAGCACATACAGGGCGCCGAGGCACGCAGCTGGTGTGTCTAATACGGGGAGCTGGGTACAGCGAGGCAGGGCATGGATGGCGTGCTCAGTCAGGCCGAGCGCGTGCAGGTCATGGACCAGGGTTGGCGTTTTCACACGCAACGCAGACTCATATCCGTCGGGAATCAAACCGCTGTCATACAGCGCCGCTTCCATTGGCTGATAAAAGCCGTGGTACGCCTGCAGCAAGCGCCGATACCACTGGGCATCCAGGCGCTCGGAAAAAAACGGCAGGCGCTGTTCCAACGCCACATGCAGCAGGCCCGTGCCCGTGCGCAACGTTTCCAACAAGGAGGGCGCACTAACGTCATGGGCCTGTGAATGCATTCAATGAGCTCGAACTGTGGGCCTGTCGGCCATGAATGACGCGTGAAAATGGGCGACGATTCTACACGACTCATTGTCGTCAGCTGAACGCAGAAGCGAAAAGGCTGACCAGCGGATCAGAAAAGTCGCTCCCTGCACCTTACATGACCGCAGAACTAGCCCTCAAGTTCGGTTGAAATGATATCGCGCTGCTATCAATCCCGGGACTGGCCCTAGTGCGTCAATGCTGTCTGCACGCACTCAAGCAAGTGGTCGGTACTCCAGGGCTTGGGCAGAAACCGCACGGAACTGCCCAGCTCGGCGGCGATTTTCGTATTACCTGAGGTCAGCACTACCTGTACTTCAGGCCACCGGTGGGCGACGACACGGCTCAAGTCATAACCATTGAGCAAGCCGGGCATTTGAATATCACTGACAATCAAATCCACCGGGTCATCGCCGCGCTCCAGGTAAATCATCCCTTCGTCTGCCGATGCAAACGATGTCACTACCGCACCAAAGTCTTCCAGCACATCCACCATCAACGCCCGAATGATCTCGTCGTCTTCCAATACCAAAATCGATGGCTGAGCCATGATCCTTACTCCACCATCAGGGGTTCAGTAAGGTGGAGTAGGGGTTGGGTATATAGGTTCGATTGGATGTTTTTTAAACGATGGGTGGTCATTTGGCTGCTTGTGAGCCATGGGCACGACAATCCGTTAAGGTGAACGCCACCCTGCCCTCCAAGGAATGCCATGTTCAACCGTAACCCACTCGTGCCTGAACTGATCGTCACCCGCCTTGGCGCGAGCCTGGCGTTCTGGATCGAACAGTTAGGTTTCGCTATTGCCTATCAGCGCGCAGAAGAAGGCTTTGCCTACCTCGACCTTAACGGCGCGCAAATCATGCTCGAACAATACGACCCCGAGGCCGGCCAGTGGCTTACCGCACCGTTGCAGCCCCCATTCGGGCGCGGCATCAACCTGCAAATCGATGTGCCCGCCGTAGCACCCATCCTGCAACGCTTGGCGCAGATCGGCTGGCCCTTGTTCCGCGATGTAGAGGACGCCTGGTACCGAGCCGGTGACGTGGAGGCCGGGCAGCGCCAGTTCATCGTGCAAGACCCGGACGGGTATCTGGTGCGTCTGGTGCAGCGGCTGGGAGAAAGGCCGGTCGAACAGGCATAATCCAAGGCAACAGCCGATAGGGAGACGTGAATGAAGTATGTGTTATTGACCCTCGCCCTGACCGTTATCGCCGCACCCGCGTTCGCTGCGGGCGATGCCGAGGCGGGCGGCAAACTCTTCACCAAGACCTGCGGCGGCTGCCACAGCATTGGTGAGGGCGCGCGGGGTGGTTTTGGCCCGGAACTGAACGGCATCATCGGCCGGCCTGCCGGTACCACTCAGGACTATCAGTATTCGGATGCGATGAAGAACTCGGGCGTGGTGTGGACGCGGGAAAAACTGGCGGCCTACATTGAAGACCCGAAATCGGTGGTCAGTGGCACGCGGATGATCTTCTGGGGGATCAGTGACCAGGAGAAGATTGAAAATATCCTGGCGTATTTGGAGACATTCCAGCCCAAGTGAGATGCCCAGGCTGGCACGCATCACCGTCCTCTGTCCTCTGTAGGAGCGAGCTTGCTCGCGAAAAGCTCACAGGCGTCGCATTCATTCAGGAAGCACGCGTGATCGTTGACGTTTTCGCGAGCAAGCTCGCTCCTACAAAAAAGCCTTGCTGAACCCGCGACGCAAGGTCCGGGTAAAAGGGTCGCGAGTTCAGCCAAGCACTCCCATAGCATCTTGGCATCGCGGGGTAGGTGCTCTGAAAAAATATCCCAATCAGAAAACTCAAGCGTATCAGGCATTTCTACCAAGCCGGTGATGGCGTCCCAAAAAGCATCCCAGTTTTGGCGATACCAGTTGGGAAAGTTGAGTGAAGTGCACAGCGTGGCGTGAAGTTCTTTGTGGTTCTGGATGCGGCTAAGGTCAATTTTGAAGAGGGATGAACGGGTCACTTGTGCACCATTTGCTTTTTCATCTGCTATAGCTCAGGCTGAATTCTTTGAGTCATTACTCGTTTGAAACTTCGTAATCAAATGCGATGAAGTAGTCACTTTCTGAAAGAGCAATTTCATGAGAAAAGCGCGGCTGTATCACTGATAGCCATTCCCTGCGCAATTCAAACATGCCGTTATTGACTTCCGCTGCGCTCAACAACCCGAGCGTGGAAATCACCGAATAGTCATCTCCGCAGTCCGCTGAACTTTCCGTTCCTCTTAGCCTCTCTGTGGTTCTGTCGAACCATTCCAACCTTATTTTTAGTCCCATGTAGTCCTCACAAATATTTTTTGATGTTTCGTTTTTTGATCGGCCCTTTTAGCTGCTCGCCGCTTATGTGGTTGAACGCACCTATATGGCTCCCATCACTTGCTAGATAAACCTCCAGCTTCCCGTGCTGAGAGTTCCATTCATAGATCTTCCGACCTTTTTCCTCAATCCAGCGTTCTCTCAGCCCGGCGCCTCCTTGTCTGGGAGTCTTGGGTTTTGCTTTTATCAGTTTTTCAAAGCCAGTTATTTGTTCAGTGTCAGGCGCTTTGTGGTACTTGTGATCCCCAGCCTTGGCACCTACCACCACATACAGCGGCCGAACCCCCGACTCCGCCGGAAACACCAGAATAAAATCCCGATAGTCCGGTGGGTAAATAGGGTTAACCAGAATCTGCGCCGCCGTTCCCGTCGGTGGGTAGATCCAGATCACCGGTGCTTGCGGCGCAGCCTCCAATGCCGGAATACCTAAGGTGTCATTTGGATCAACGGAGGGCGTCCAGATCAGCTCTACGCCATTATTCAAATCTGCTACTAACTGGCCACTGCGGTTTTGAAATTGCACCACATCAATCATCTGCCAATCGGCATTGTTACCTGTGTAAAACCCATACCCCTTGAGCGTGCCGTCGTCGCGTTGCTCGATATGCAGCCGCATCTGCGAACGCGCTCGTTGCAGCGAACGCAATTGTTCCTCGTTGTAGAGCGCGCTATCACTTAGATCCGACGGCCAAGCCAGCGCTACCAACCCTGTCAACAGGCTACCAGCGACGGATGCGCTGACTGTGGCCGCCGATTCCAAAAACGCTGTACGCAATGCCAACTGCCCTAAGCCGGCTGGCAGTGCACTGCCGCTGATCTTGCGCAAGGCAACCGCGCCTCGGGCGTCCACTTCGCGCCCGCCCAACAGACTTAAATGGCTGTACTCCTTGATCAGTTCCAGTGGAACAAAACCGGTGGGGCTCGAGTAATGGGCGATACCGTCAGGCAGTTGGCATGGCTTGATGAAGACGCAGCTGGGAGGTTTGGCTGGTGTAGGTGGCGGGGCAGGGGATGGCTCGAAAAAATCGACAGTAGGCGAATACGGCATACGCGACGGTTGCCGGGTGAGGATTCGTCGCTTGAGTAACGCTTGTTCGGTGGGTGGATAAAAGCGTTCTGACATGACCGATTCACTTCCTTGCGCGAGGGAGTGAGCCTATGAGGGGGAGTCAGGAACCGATATCAGCTCAATTTTCAGTTGATGTGGGAAAAGTTGACTGGTACGTGAGTCGCCGGCATTGTTTCGAATATTGCGATTTTCGTTTGTTTCGTTTAGCGTTGGCCTCAACTGAATTGCGCAAGACCGGAGTTGCATCATGACCATCAACAACCTTCCAAAAACGATCCTTCCGCTGGAAAAAGAAGTCGAGGCGGCAGTGCAAGGCCAGCGTGAATTAGCGTCCCTATTGTCGACCAAATTTGAAACCCAGCGCATCGACATCTTCGACAAAGAAGATAAGCCACACAGGCTTGTACTCCCAACCTCCGCACTGCGCCTGCTGGTCGATATTCTGGGCGAATTGGCGCTCGGCAATGCCGTCAAGGTAGTGCCGGTTCATGCCGAGTTGACCTCGCAGGAGGCGGCCGACCTGCTTAATGTGTCACGCCCGCATTTGGTCAAAATGCTCGAGGACGGCGCTATCCCTTTTACAAAAACGGGTCGACATCGGCGAGTCCGCTTTTCGGATTTGATGGCGTTCAAGCAACGGCGTGACGAGCAAAGCCAAGAGGCAATGGAAGCGCTGGTTCAACAGGCCCAGGAGTTGGGAATGGGGTATGACGGATGAGGTGTTCGCCCTTTACTGCGGTATACGACGCTTGTGTTCTCTATCCTGCGGCACTTAGGGACTTACTCATGTGGCTTGGTTTGTCTGGTTTGTATCGAGCGCGATGGACTGCCCAGATTCAGGATGAGTGGAAGCGCAACGTACTCAAGAACCGACCCGATCTTACGGCGGCTCAGGTGGACTGCACGTCGGCGCTTATGGACATTGCGATACCTGACGCTCTGGTGACCGGATATGAGGACCTGTGTTCGAGTTTGGATTTACCAGATCCGGATGACCGGCATGTGTTGGCAGCGGCCATTCGAAGTAAAGCTGAGGTTATCGTGACCTTCAATTTGAAAGACTTTCCACCGCATGTATTGGCTGCCTATGACATTGAACCGATGCATCCGGATGACTTTATTTCGGATCTCTGGGATTTGGATCAGGCGGCAGTGTTGGGAGCAGCGCAGAAGCAGAGGAGGGCGTTGAAGAAGCCCGCGATGGAGGCGGGAAGCTATCTCGAAATGTTGATGCGGCAGGGCTTGGTGCAGACTAGCAAGGCAATGGGACCTTATGAAATGATGCTGTGAGCAGGATGAGCCCGGTGTACGTCAGTTGAACCACAATAAAAAAGACCTTGAAACGCCAATGTCTTTTTTATGCCTGTGGATCAACTCAGCAGGTGCTTGGAAATCAGCCGCGAGATTTCCACGATCGAGGTCTTGCCAGTGAATTCGAACTTCACCTTCCCCAACGACGAAAAGTAAATCTCCAACTCCGAATCAAGATCAAACGTCCCGGACGTTTCCACCGAGTACGCCACGATGTTCTTGTACGGCAATGAGGTGAAGTCCTTCTTGCTGCCGGTAATTCCCTGCACGTTAACCGCGATGATGCGTTTGGTGGTGAACACGACGCCGTCGCGCATGGCCTTGTACGCGTCGACCACTTCTTCGCCGTCCAGCAGCAGGGCCGCTACGCGTTCGGCGTATTCGTTGTTTTGCTTGAGCTTGAAGAAGCCTTTGTTGTTGAAGTCGATCATGTGCCTGTCCTGGGTAAGTGGTGCCGTCGGTGTATGACGTTTTGCTTGCGGATCTGTATCTAACGCCTGGGCCTGCAAGCCCCTAGCATGACGCTCAACACGACCGCGTCGGCGAAGGATTTCACGCTGGCAGCTTAAAAAACCAGGAGCCAATCCATGCCTGATATGTCCAGCTTGCTCGCCTACGGCCTGATTTCACTCGGCATGGTACTGACACCGGGGCCGAACATGATCTACCTCATTTCCCGCTCCATCTGCCAGGGGCGCACGGCCGGGTTGATTTCCCTGGGCGGGGTGGCGCTGGGGTTTGTGGTGTATATGGTGTGCGCGGCGCTGGGTATCACGGCGTTGGTGATGGCGGTGCCGTTTGCCTACGACGCGCTGCGGCTCGGCGGGGCGCTGTATCTGATGTACCTGGCCTGGCAGGCGGTCAAGCCGGGTGGGCGTTCGCCATTCCAGGTGCGCGACTTGCCCAAGGACAGCCCGCGCAAGTTGGTTACCATGGGGCTGGTCACCAACCTGCTCAATCCCAAAGTGGCGGTGATGTATTTGTCGTTGCTGCCCCAGTTCATCGACCCGAACGGTCATGGCAGTGTGCTGGTGCAATCCCTGGCGCTGGGCTCCCTGCAGATTCTTATCAGCGTGAGCGTCAACGCGGTGATTGCCTGCATGGCGGGTTCCATCGCGGTGTTCTTCGTAACCCGGCCTGGTTGGCAGGTGCTGCAGCGCTGGCTGATGGGGTCGGTATTGATGGGCTTGGCGGTGCGGATGGCGGTGGAAGGGCGCAAGTAAGTCCACGTCACAGGATGGCTTTCAGGTAATCCTTGAGTGCGTGGAGCGGGGCGTCGAGTATTTCCAGGGTCGGTGCTTCGCGCACGTTCGTTGCGAGCCGCTGCAACTCGCGACCCATGACGGTATCGGCGCCACCCAGGGTGTCGAGTGCCAGAGACAGGCATTCATCGAGCTTCACTTGGATCTCGGCCAGGTTTCCCTGGCGCACCAACAACCCAAACACCTCGCGATCATAGCCCTCCATCACGGGATCATCGCGCAGCAACGGGCTGCCGTCGTCAGTCTCATGCACCAGCTTCAACGCAAACAACGCAACCGCTTCAAGCGTCAACTCCATGGTCCCGCTCCCTCCACTGCCACGCCTGGCACTTTTTTGCAGGCGAAAAAAAAGACCTTGAATTTCAAGGTCTTTCTTTAAGATGGTGCCCCGAGGGAGACTCGAACTCCCACTCCTTTCGAAAACGGATTTTGAATCCGCCGCGTCTACCAATTCCGCCATCAGGGCTCAATGGCGGCGAAGTATAGAGATGAGATTACCGTTGGTCAATCACGTTTCATGGTCTATTTTCACTATTTCCGCTAGACTTCCCGGCCCTGCTAGACGAACCCCATCATGCGCGTTGCTGACTTTACTTTTGAGCTCCCTGATTCGCTGATCGCTCGCCACCCTTTGGCCGAGCGTCGCGCCAGTCGACTGCTGACCCTGGACGGGGTCAGCGGTGCCCTCGCACACCGTCAATTCACTGATTTGCTTGAGCATTTGCGCCCAGGCGATCTGATGGTTTTCAACAATACCCGGGTGATTCCGGCGCGGCTGTTTGGCCAGAAAGCATCCGGCGGCAAGCTGGAAATCCTGGTGGAGCGGGTGCTGGACAGCCACCGCGTGCTCGCCCATGTGCGCTCCAGCAAATCGCCCAAACCGGGGTCGAGCATCTTGATTGAGGGCGGTGGTGAAGCCGAGATGGTCGCGCGCCACGATGCCTTGTTCGAGCTCAAGTTTGCCGAAGAAGTGTTGCCGTTGTTGGAGCGCGTCGGCCATATGCCGTTGCCTCCTTATATAGACCGCCCCGATGAAGACGCGGACCGCGAGCGCTATCAGACCGTGTACTCACAGCGCCTCGGCGCCGTCGCCGCCCCGACTGCCGGGCTGCATTTCGACCAGCCATTGCTGGATGCGATTGCCGCCAAGGGCGTCGACACGGCCTATGTGACCCTGCACGTGGGGGCCGGTACGTTTCAGCCGGTGCGTGTGGATAACATCGAAGACCACCATATGCACAGCGAGTGGCTGGAAGTCAGCCAGGACGTGGTGGATGCGGTGGCGGCGTGCAAGGCGCGTGGCGGTCGAGTGGTTGCCGTGGGCACCACCAGTGTGCGTTCGCTGGAGAGTGCAGCGCGTGATGGCGTGCTCAAGCCGTTCAGTGGCGACACCGATATCTTCATTTTTCCAGGGCGACCTTTTCATGTGGTCGATTGCCTGGTCACCAACTTCCATTTGCCGGAATCCACGCTGTTGATGCTGGTGTCGGCATTTGCCGGTTACCCGGAAACCATGGCTGCCTACCAGGCCGCCATTGCTAACGAGTACCGTTTTTTCAGCTACGGTGATGCGATGTTTATCACCCGTAACCCGGCGCCACGCGGCCCTGAGGACAACTTATGAGTCGTATGTCGTTTGAATTGCTCGCTACGGACGGCAAAGCCCGTCGCGGCCGCCTGACCTTCCCGCGCGGCACTGTGGAGACCCCGGCCTTCATGCCGGTCGGCACCTACGGCACCGTCAAGGGCATGTTGCCCCGCGACATCGTCGCCACCGGTGCCGAGATTATCCTCGGCAATACCTTCCACCTGTGGCTGCGCCCGGGCACGGAAGTGATCAAGAAGCATGGCGACCTGCATGACTTCATGAAGTGGCAAGGCCCGATCCTCACCGACTCCGGTGGTTTCCAGGTGTTCAGCCTGGGCGCCATGCGCAAGATCAAGGAAGAGGGCGTGACCTTCGCCTCGCCGGTCGACGGCGCCAAGGTGTTCATGGGCCCGGAAGAGTCGATGCAGGTGCAGCGTGACCTGGGCTCGGACATCGTGATGATTTTCGACGAGTGCACACCGTACCCGGCCGATGAAGACGTGGCGCGTATCTCCATGGAGCTGTCGCTGCGTTGGGCCCAGCGTTCGAAGAACGCCCATGGCGATAACACGGCGGCGCTGTTCGGTATTGTCCAGGGCGGCATGCATGAAAGCCTGCGCAAACGCTCGCTGGAAGGCCTCGACAAGATCGGCTTCGACGGCCTGGCCATCGGCGGTTTGTCGGTGGGCGAGCCCAAGCACGAAATGATCAAGGTGCTCGATTACCTGCCAGGCCTGATGCCCGCAGACAAACCTCGTTACCTTATGGGCGTTGGCAAACCGGAAGATCTCGTAGAGGGTGTGCGCCGCGGTGTGGACATGTTCGATTGCGTGATGCCAACCCGTAATGCCCGCAATGGGCATCTGTTCATCGATACAGGCGTGCTGAAGATCCGTAACGCGTTCCATCGCCATGATGATTCGCCGCTGGATCCTACCTGTGACTGCTACACCTGCCAGAACTTCTCCCGTGCTTATCTGCACCATCTGGACAAGTGTGGGGAAATGCTGGGTAGCATGTTGAATACCATCCACAATTTGCGTCATTACCAAGTCCTGATGGCTGGTTTGCGCGAGGCTATTCAACAGGGTACATTGGCCGCCTTCGTCGATGCCTTCTATGCCAAGCGTGGCCTCCCTGTGCCGCCCTTGGACTGAGTTTTCCGACCCTAAGATTCACTATTTGCAACTGGAGTGCTAAATGAGCTTTTTTATCTCTAACGCCATGGCTGACGCCGCTGCGCCTGCTGCTGCCGGCCCTATGGGCGGTGGTTTCGAGTGGATTTTCCTGGTCGGCTTCCTGGTCATTTTCTACCTGATGATCTGGCGTCCACAGGCCAAGCGCGCCAAAGAGCAGAAAAACCTGCTGGGCAGCCTGCAAAAAGGCGACGAAGTCGTGACCACTGGCGGTATCGCCGGCAAGATCACCAAGGTTTCCGATGCTTTCGTGGTACTGGAAGTCTCCGACACCGTGGAAATGAAGTTCCAGAAGGGCGCCATCGCCGCCACGCTGCCTAAAGGCACGCTCAAAGCGATCTAAGTAACAACCTTTACCAATCGACGGGGCGCGCAAGGCGCCCCGCGTTATAAGCGGGCGGCGTGATGCTGAACAAATACCCTCTGTGGAAATACGTACTGATCCTGGCGGTGCTGGCGATCGGTTTTATTTATTCCGCTCCCAATCTCTATCCTGATGACCCGGCGATCCAGATCTCTGGCGCCAGCACTTCGCTGCAGGTCAATCAGGCTGATCTGGACCGTGCGAGCAAGGCGCTCAACGACGCGGGCATCCAGGTTAAAGCGGCAACCTTGGCGGCTGGTTCCAAAGGCGGCTTGTTGCGCCTGACCAAGCAAGAAGACCAATTGCCGGCCAAGGATGTCGTACGCAAGGCCATGGGTGACGACTACGTTGTCGCGCTCAACCTGGCCCAGACCACGCCACAATGGCTGCGCAGCATTGGCGCGCACCCGATGAAGCTGGGTCTGGACTTGTCCGGTGGTGTGCACTTCCTGCTGGAAGTCGACATGGACAAGGCTCTGGACGCACGTCTGAAGGTCTACGAAGGCGACGTGAAGAGCCTGCTGCGCAAAGAGAAGCTGCGTTATCGCAGCCTGCCGCAGCTCAACGGCGCTATCCAGCTGGGCTTTGCTGACGAAGCATCCCGCGAACAGGCCCGTGCGCTGATCCGCAAGAACTTCAATGACTTCGACATCGTACCGGCCGACCTCAATGGTCAAGCGGTGCTGCGTCTGGCGATGAGCCCGGCCAAGATCGCTGAAATCCGCGAATACTCCATCAAGCAGAACCTGACCACGGTCCGTAACCGCGTCAACGAGCTGGGTGTCGCCGAGCCGATCGTGCAGCGCCAGGGCGCCAACCGCATCGTGGTTGAGCTGCCAGGCGTACAGGACACCGCTGAAGCCAAGCGTATCCTCGGCAAGACCGCCAACCTGGAGTTCCGTCTCGCGGCAGACCCAGGCGCTACGCGTGCCACTTCCGAAGAATTCGAATTCCGCGAAGGCAACCGCCCTCCAGCGCTGATCGAGCGTGGCTTGATCATCACCGGTGACCAGGTGACCGACGCCAAGGCCGGTTTCGGCGAGCACGGCACACCTGAAGTGAACATCCGCCTGGATGGCCACGGCGGCGAACTGATGAGCCGCGCTACGCGCAGCAACGTCGGTCGCAGCATGGCGGTGATCTTCATCGAGCAACGCCCGGTGACCACCTACACCAAGCAGATGGTCAATGGCGTCGAGAAAGACGTGCCAGTGCAGACCTTCAAGGAAGAGAAGAAGATCATCAGCCTGGCGACCATTCAGTCGCCGCTGGGTGCTCAGTTCCGTATCACTGGCCTGAACGGCCAGGGCGAGTCTTCCGAGCTGGCGTTGCTGCTGCGTGCCGGTGGCCTGGCGGCACCGATGTACTTCGCTGAAGAACGTACCATCGGCCCGAGCCTGGGTGCCGACAACATCACCAAGGGTGTCGACGCGGCGCTGTGGGGTATGTTGTTCGTGTCGCTGTTCATCATCGCCATCTACCGCTTCTTTGGTGTGATCGCCACTGTCGCCCTCGCGGGCAACATGGTGATGCTGCTGGCCTTGATGTCGTTGCTGGGCGCCACACTGACCCTGCCAGGTATCGCCGGTATCGTACTCACCATGGGTATGGCGGTGGACGCCAACGTGCTGATCTTCTCGCGGATTCGTGAAGAGATCGCCGCCGGCATGACCGTACAGCGTGCAATCAACGAAGGCTTCGGCCGGGCATTTACCGCGATCCTCGACTCCAACCTGACCACCTTGTTGGTCGGCGGGATTCTCTTCGCCATGGGCACGGGCCCGGTGAAAGGCTTTGCGGTGACCATGTCCCTCGGGATCTTTACCTCGATGTTCACGGCCATCATGGTGACCCGCGCAATGGTCAACCTGATCTTTGGCGGGCGTGACTTCAAGAAGTTGTGGATTTAAGGGGCTGCCATGTTACGTACAATCAACTTCATGGGCGTTCGCAACGTTGCGTTCGGCGTCACCGTGCTCCTTACCGTTCTGGCGTTGTTCAGCTGGTTCCATAAGGGCCTGAACTACGGCCTGGACTTCACCGGCGGTACGCTCATCGAGCTGACCTACGAGAAGCCGGCCGACGTTACCCTGGTGCGCAGCGAGCTGGTCAAGGCCGGCTATCACGAAGCCGTTGTGCAGAGCTTCGGCGCCACCACAGACCTGCTGGTGCGCATGCCTGGCGAAGACCCGCAACTGGGTCACCAGGTAGCCGAGGCCTTGCAAAAGGTGGGTGGCGACAACCCGGCATCGGTCAAGCGCGTCGAGTTCGTCGGCCCGCAAGTGGGTGAAGAGCTGCGCGACCAGGGCGGCCTCGGCATGCTGATGGCGCTGGTTGGCATCATGATCTACCTGGCTTTCCGCTTTCAGTGGAAGTTCGGTGTCGGCGCCATTGTGTCGCTGATCCACGACGTGGTCGTGACCGTGGGTATCCTGGCCTACTTCCAGATCACCTTCGACCTGACCGTACTGGCGGCTGTGCTGGCGATCATTGGTTACTCGCTCAACGACACCATCGTGGTATTCGACCGGGTTCGTGAGAACTTCCGCGTGCTGCGCAAGGCGACGTTGATCGAGAACATCAACATCTCCACCACCCAGACCCTGCTGCGGACCATGGCGACGTCGATCTCCACCTTGCTGGCGATTGCTGCGCTGATGATCTTTGGTGGCGACAACCTGTGGGGCTTCTCCCTGGCGCTGTTTATCGGCGTGCTGGCGGGTACCTACTCGTCGATCTACATCGCCAACGTGGTGCTGATCTGGCTGAACCTCAACAGCGAAGACTTGATCCCTCCTGCCGCTACCGACAAGGAGGTCGACGACCGTCCTTGATGGGCGTTTGTTGATCCGCTGTTACAAGAAAGGTGCGAGTATTGAACTCGCGCCTTTTTTTTTGCTCCAAGGCTGGGTATAGCGCGGATCTTTCGGTCCGCTTGTGATGGTCAGGAGGTTCATGTGAACAAGTCGTTGCTGGTTGGTGCGGTATTGGGTGCTGTCGGTGTGACTGCCGGAGGCGCTGTTGCCACCTACAGCCTGGTAAAAAGCGGCCCTGAGTATGCGCAAGTACTGGCGGTGCAGCCGGTTAAAACCCAGATCAAAACCCCGCGTGAGGTCTGCAAGGACGTCACCGTGACCCGGCAGCGTCCGGTGCAGGACCAACATCAAATCGCCGGTACTGTGGTGGGTGCCCTTGCGGGTGGCCTGCTGGGCAACCAGATTGGTGGCGGTAACGGTAAGAAGCTGGCCACCGTGGCCGGTGCGGTCGGTGGTGGCTACGCCGGTAACAAGGTTCAGGAAGGTATGCAGAACCGCGATACCTACACCACTACGCAAACACGCTGTAACACCGTTAACGACATCAGTGACAAGGTGGTCGGTTATGACGTGCGTTACAACCTGGATGGCAAGGAAGGTACCGTGCGTATGGAGCGCGACCCTGGCAGCCAGATTCCGGTGGATAAGGAAGGACGTCTGATCCTCGGTCAGAACCAGCAGTAATCCCCACGTCTGGTTTCGATCCAAATGTGGGAGCTGGCTTGTCTGCGATAGCGGTGGGTCAATAACTAATCAGTTGGCTGGCAGCCCGCCATCGCAGGCAAGCCAGCTCCCACATTGGATTGTATTGAGTCAGTTGGAATTGGTTTTTTGCTAAGTCACACGCATAAAAAAAGCACCCCGCGGGGTGCTTTTTTTGTGCTCGCTCGCTTAGCGCTTCAGCGAAGCCGGCAGGTGCGGCTGGATCGCCGTCAGTACTGCCTTGAAGCATTTGGTGTTGCCAGCCACGACGTGGCCTTTCTCCAGGAAGTCATGACCACCGGTGAAGTCGCTCACCAGGCCGCCCGCTTCCTGAATCAGCAGGGCGCCTGCTGCCATGTCCCACTCGGACAGGCCTGACTCCCAGAACGCATCAAAGCGACCGGCGGCGACATACGCCAGGTCCAGGCTGGCTGCACCGGCACGGCGGATGCCGGCGGTCTGGCCAACCAGGGCGCGGAACATGCCCAGGTAGTTCTCCAGATTGTCCATCTGGTCGTCACGGAACGGGAAGCCGGTACCCAGCAGGGCGCCTTCCAGGCTGGTGCGGCCGCTGACACGCAGGCGGCGGCCGTTCAGTTGGGCGCCACGGCCACGGCTGGCGGTGAATTCTTCCTGGCGAACCGGGTCCAGCACAACGGCGTGTTCCAGGCGGCCACGGTATTTGCAGGCGATGCTCACGGCAAAGTGCGGGATGCCGCGCAGGAAGTTGGTGGTGCCATCCAGTGGGTCGATGATCCACAGGTAGTCTTCGCCTTCGCCACTGCCTTTGTGCAGGCCGGTTTCTTCACCGAGGATGCCGTGGGTAGGGTAGGCCTTGCGCAAGGCGTCGATGATTTTCTGTTCGGCGGCGCGATCCACCTCGGATACATAATCCTTGGCGTCTTTTTCGTCGACCTTGATGGTATCCAGGCGCTCGATGGAGCGGAAGATCAATTCACTGGCGCTGCGGGCGGCGCGCAGCGCGATATTCAGCATGGGCTGCATGGATAGGTCACCTAAGGTTGTTAAAGAAAGCCGAGCATTCTAGCAGAAACTTTCTCAAGGTGAAGGACGACGTTCGCTTTCATGGCATAACCTTAGGCGGTTCTGTAAGATTTGCTCCCCTTTCCTGTGTCCGCGAGCGCCTCCCTTGCTGCAAAACATTCGTGTCGTCTTGGTCAATACCAGTCATCCCGGCAACATCGGCGGGGTGGCGCGAGCCATGAAAAACATGGGGCTGACGCGCCTGGTGCTGGTCGAACCGCGGGTATTCCCGCACCACGAGGCTGATGCCCGTGCGTCCGGCGCCAATGACTTGCTTGAAAATGCCCAAGTGGTCGCCACTTTGGAGGACGCCTTGGTCGGCTGCAATCTGGTGCTCGGCACCAGTGCCCGTGATCGTCGTATCCCTTGGCCGCTGCTGGATCCGCGTGAATGCGGCACCAAAGTGGTGGAAGAGGCTGCTGGCGGTGCTGAAATCGCCTTGGTATTCGGCCGTGAAGACTCCGGCCTGACCAACGAAGAGCTGCAGCGATGTCATTACCACGTGCATATTCCCTCAGACCCTGAGTTCAGCTCGCTGAACCTCGGGGCTGCGGTGCAGGTGCTGACTTATGAAGTGCGCATGGCCTGGCTGGCCGCTGCTGGCCAGCCGAGCAAAATGGAAAAGGAAGAGGTTGCCTCGACCAAAAGTGGCGAGTTGGCCACCATGGACGAGCTGGAACGGTTCTATGAGCACCTGGAGCAAACCCTGGTCGCCATCGAATTCCTCGACCCTGAAAAGCCACGGCACTTGATGGCGCGCCTGCGTCGCTTATACGGCCGCAGCTCGGTGAGCCGGGCTGAAATGAACATATTGCGTGGCATCCTCACGGAAACCCAGAAAGCGGCCCGTGGTGAGCTTCTTGAGCGGAAGGATTAAAAATGTTCGAGCGTTTGCGAGAAGATATCCAAAGTGTTTTCCACCGTGACCCGGCGGCGCGCAACGCCTTTGAAGTGCTGACCTGCTACCCGGGCATGCACGCGATCTGGATCCACCGCTTGTCCGGCGCCCTGTGGGGCATGGGCTGGAAGTGGCTGGCGCGGCTGGTATCGAACTTTGGGCGTTGGTTGACCGGTATCGAGATCCATCCGGGTGCCAAGGTAGGTCGTCGGTTCTTTATCGACCACGGCATGGGTATTGTGATTGGCGAGACGGCCGAGATCGGCGATGACGTCACCCTCTATCAAGGTGTGACGCTCGGCGGCACCACCTGGAACAAGGGTAAGCGCCACCCAACGCTGGGCGATGGAGTGGTTGTAGGGGCGGGCGCCAAGGTGCTCGGGCCGTTTACCGTGGGTGCCGGCGCCAAGGTTGGCTCCAACGCGGTAGTGACCAAGGCTGTGCCGCCGGGTGCTACGGTTGTGGGCATTCCAGGCCGCATCATCGTCAAGCCGCAAGTCGGTGATGAGCAAGAGGCCAAGCGCAAGGCGATGGCGGAGAAGATTGGTTTCGATGCCTATGGCGTCAGTGAAGATATGCCCGACCCGGTGGCTCGTGCGATTGGTCAATTGCTTGATCATTTGCAGGCGGTGGACGGCAAGCTGGAGGGTATGTGCGGGGCGCTGAAGGAGTTGGGCAGCCCGTACTGTGCCAAAGACTTGCCTGAACTGCGTGAGGAAGATTTTGCTGAAATCAAGGACGAAGCCGCTACCACCAAGGCAGGCTGAACGCGGCCTCTTGTGGGAGCTGGCTTGCCTGCGATTGCGGTGGGCCAGCAACCTATAAGCAAGCTGATAGACAGCTATCGCAAGTAAGCCAGCCTCCACATTTGATCTCCATTGGCTCGGTGATCTTGCAGCAGGCCTGGTTGCGCTGTTCGATCCCACCCCATCCTGCTATGATTCGCGCGCCCTTTTTACGGGTAATCCTGACTAAAGTACTAGGTCTTATAGTTGACTTAAATACTCGGGAATCGCATACTTGCTCCCATTCTGAAACACCTTGGTACTTGTCCATGAGACTGACTACAAAAGGCCGATACGCGGTGACCGCCATGCTCGACTTGGCCTTGCACGCGCAAACTGGGCCGGTGTCCCTGGCCGATATCTCCGAGCGCCAAGGCATTTCCCTGTCCTATCTCGAGCAGTTGTTCGCCAAATTGCGCCGTAGCAATCTGGTTTCCAGCGTTCGCGGTCCGGGTGGCGGCTATCAGCTGTCCCGCGACATGCAGGGTATTCAGGTGGCCCAGGTGATCGACGCGGTCAACGAATCCGTCGATGCCACCAAATGCCAGGGTTTGGGTGACTGCCATGCCGGCGACACCTGCCTGACACACCACTTGTGGTGT
The DNA here is from genome assembly GCF_058797315.1 of Pseudomonas sp. GW823-FHT02F05. Classification (NCBI taxonomy): domain Bacteria; kingdom Pseudomonadati; phylum Pseudomonadota; class Gammaproteobacteria; order Pseudomonadales; family Pseudomonadaceae; genus Pseudomonas; species Pseudomonas sp. GW823-FHT02F05. The sequence continues at coordinate 179,868 of NZ_JBXAJM010000004.1, read as the reverse complement.
GACTTGAGCCTGCAGATCCATGAGTTTTTGAGTGGTATCAGCTTGGCTGATCTTGTGACTCGCCGTGAGGTGCAAGAAGTAGCCCAGCGTCAGGACCAGCGCCGTTGCAACACCAAGGCGCCGCGTCTGGACAAGATCGAAGCGTCCGCCGTCGAGTGACAGCCGAAGAGCTAACGGCACGCCAGCCAGCCTGATTTAGGAGAAAGTCCATGAAATTGCCGATTTACCTTGATTACTCAGCGACCACCCCGGTTGATCCGCGTGTCGCGCAAAAAATGAGCGAATGCCTGCTGGTCGACGGAAACTTCGGCAACCCGGCCTCCCGTTCCCACGTATTCGGCTGGAAAGCCGAGGAAGCGGTCGAGAACGCTCGTCGCCAGGTCGCTGACCTGGTCAATGCCGACCCGCGCGAAATCGTCTGGACCTCCGGTGCCACCGAGTCCGACAACCTGGCTATCAAGGGCGCGGCGCATTTCTACGCGACCAAAGGCAAACACCTGATCACCACCAAGATTGAGCACAAGGCTGTCCTGGACACCATGCGCCAACTGGAGCGTGAAGGTTTCGAGGTCACCTACCTTGAGCCAACCACCGACGGTATCGTCACCCCGGCGATGATCGAAGCTGCGATGCGTGAAGACACCATCCTGGTTTCGGTGATCCACGTGAACAACGAAATCGGCACGATTAACGACATCGCCGCCATCGGCGAGCTGACCCGCTCCAAGGGTGTGTTGCTGCACGTCGACGCTGCTCAGTCCACCGGCAAGGTCGATATCGACCTGTCCAAGCTGAAAGTCGACCTGATGTCGTTCTCGGCCCACAAGACTTACGGCCCTAAAGGCATCGGCGCGCTGTACGTGAGCCGCAAGCCTCGCGTGCGCATCGAAGCCACCATGCACGGCGGCGGTCACGAGCGCGGCATGCGTTCGGGCACCCTGGCGACCCACCAGATCGTCGGCATGGGCGAAGCTTTCCGTGTAGCCAAGGAAGACATGGCTGCCGAAAACGTGCGCATCAAGGCCCTGAGCGATCGCTTCTACAAGCAGGTCGAAAATCTTGAAGAGTTGTACATCAACGGCAGCATGACCGCCCGTGTACCGCACAACCTGAATTTGAGCTTCAACTACGTTGAAGGCGAGTCGCTGATCATGGCGCTCAAGGACCTGGCGGTATCGTCCGGTTCGGCCTGCACCTCGGCGTCCCTTGAGCCTTCGTACGTACTGCGCGCCCTGGGCCGCAACGACGAACTGGCCCACAGCTCTATCCGCTTTACGTTCGGCCGCTTCACCACTGAAGAGCAAGTCGACTACGCCGCGCAGAAGGTCTGCGAAGCCGTCAACAAGCTACGCGTTCTGTCGCCACTGTGGGACATGTACAAAGACGGTGTCGATATTTCCAAGATCGAGTGGGCGGCACACTAACTATAGAAGCCGCCACCCAAGCTCTGTAGGAACGTGGCGGAAAACGCAGGCGTTTCTACAGGGTTCCAGAGCGGCCCTGATGAGTGAGGATTCAGTACCATGGCTTACAGCGAAAAGGTCATCGACCACTACGAAAACCCGCGCAACGTCGGCAAGATGAACGCGGAAGATCCAGATGTCGGCACCGGCATGGTCGGCGCCCCGGCGTGCGGCGATGTGATGCGCCTGCAGATCAAGGTCAACGATGCTGGCGTTATCGAAGACGCCAAATTCAAGACTTACGGCTGCGGTTCGGCCATCGCATCCAGCTCCCTGGCGACCGAATGGATGAAAGGCAAGACCCTGGATGAGGCTGTCACTATCAGCAACACCCAGCTGGCCGAAGAACTGGCGTTGCCGCCGGTGAAAATCCACTGCTCCGTACTCGCTGAAGATGCCATCAAGGCAGCCGTTCGCGACTACAAGCAGAAGAAAGGCTTGATCTAAGCATTTGGCGACGAGTAAGGAGTCAACGATGGCTATCAGCATGACAGAAGCGGCTGCGCAGCACATTCGCCGCTCCCTGAATGGGCGCGGTAAAGGTGAGGGGATTCGTCTGGGTGTACGCACCACGGGCTGTTCCGGCCTTGCCTACGTGCTGGAGTTTGTCGACGAGGTGGTTGAAGAGGATCAGGTGTTCGAAAGTCACGGCGAGAAAGTGATCATCGACCCCAAGAGCCTGACCTACCTGGACGGCACCGAACTCGATTTCGTCAAGGAAGGGTTGAACGAAGGCTTCAAGTTCAACAACCCTAACGTGCGCGGTGAATGTGGCTGCGGCGAAAGCTTCAACATCTGAGGCTACTCGTGGGTACTCCTTGTCATTTCGCTTTATTCGAGCTGCAGCCGAGCTTTCGGCTGGACCTTGAGCAGCTCGCCACGCGCTACCGTGAATTGGCGCGTGGGGTGCATCCGGACCGCTTCGCTGACGCTTCCGAGCGTGAGCAGCGCTTGGCCCTTGAGCAATCGGCCAGCCTCAACGAAGCCTATCAGACGCTCAAAAGCCCCGCGAAACGCGCGCGTTACCTGCTCGCCCTGAACGGTGGCGAGTTGCCGTTGGAAGTTACGGTGCACGATCCGGACTTCCTCATGCAGCAGATGCAGTGGCGCGAAGAGCTCGAAGACTTGCAGGACGAAGCCGATATAGCCGGTGTTGCGGTCTTCAAGCGTCGTCTGAAAACCGCCCAGGATGAGCTCAACGAAAGCTTCGCAGCCTGTTGGGATGATGCGGCGCAACGCGAACAGGCCGAACGCCTGATGCGGCGCATGCAGTTTCTCGACAAGCTCACCTACGAAGTGCGCCAGCTAGAAGAGCGCCTCGACGATTAACCCAGTGCTGCCCGTGATGCACGCCTGATAGACAGATAAGACCTGATTACCATGGCTCTACTGCAAATCGCCGAACCCGGCCAAAGCCCTCAACCGCACCAGCGTCGCCTGGCGGTCGGGATTGACCTGGGCACCACCAATTCCCTGGTTGCTGCCTTGCGCAGCGGCCTGTCCGAACCGCTGCCCGACGCCGATGGGCAGGTGATCCTGCCGTCTGCCGTGCGTTATCACGCCGACCGCACTGAAGTGGGCGAATCGGCCAAGCTCGCCGCGTCCGCAGACCCCTTGAACACGGTGTTGTCGGTCAAGCGCTTGATGGGTCGTGGGTTGTCCGACGTCAAGCAATTGGGTGACCAACTGCCGTACCGCTTTGTCGGCGGCGAGTCCCATATGCCGTTCATTGACACTGTCCAGGGGCCCAAGAGCCCGGTGGAAGTGTCGGCCGATATCCTCAAGGTGCTGCGCCAGCGTGCGGAAAACACCCTGGGTGGTGAGCTGGTAGGGGCGGTTATCACCGTTCCGGCGTATTTCGATGATGCCCAGCGTCAAGCCACCAAGGATGCGGCGAAACTTGCCGGCCTGAACGTGCTGCGCTTGCTCAACGAGCCGACTGCGGCGGCTGTGGCCTACGGCCTCGATCAGCACGCTGAAGGCCTGGTCGCTATTTATGATCTGGGCGGCGGCACCTTCGATATTTCGATCTTGCGCCTGACCGGCGGTGTGTTTGAAGTGCTCGCGACCGGCGGCGACAGCGCTCTGGGTGGCGATGATTTCGATCACGCCATTGCTGGCTGGATCATCAGCAGTGCCGGCTTGTCGGCCGACCTGGACCCAGGCGCGCAGCGCAACCTGCTGCAAACTGCCTGTGCGGCCAAAGAGGCGCTGACTGACGCTGCTTCTGTTGACGTTTGCTACGGTAACTGGTCGGCGCCACTGACTCGCGAAGCCTTTGATACGCTGATCGAGCCGATGGTTGCCCGCAGCCTCAAAGCCTGCCGTCGTGCTGTGCGTGATTCCGGTATCGAGTTGGAAGACGTTGGCGCAGTGGTCATGGTAGGCGGTTCCACCCGCGTGCCGCGCGTGCGTGAAGCGGTAGCCGAAGCCTTTGGGCGCCAACCACTGACCGAAATCGACCCGGATCAAGTCGTCGCCATCGGCGCTGCCATCCAGGCCGATACCCTGGCTGGTAACAAACGTGATGGCGGCGAATTGCTTTTGCTCGACGTGATCCCGTTGTCCCTGGGCCTGGAAACCATGGGCGGCCTGATGGAGAAGGTGATTCCGCGCAACACCACCATCCCCGTCGCACGTGCCCAAGATTTCACCACCTACAAAGACGGCCAGACAGCCATGATGATTCATGTGCTGCAAGGCGAGCGCGAGCTGATCAGCGACTGCCGTTCCCTGGCGCGTTTTGAGTTGCGTGGCATTCCGGCGATGGTGGCGGGCGCAGCGAAAATTCGCGTGACCTTCCAGGTCGATGCCGATGGCCTGCTCAGTGTCGCTGCGCGCGAACTGGCGTCTGGCGTTGAAGCCAGCATCCAGGTCAAGCCGTCCTACGGCCTCACCGATGGCGAAATCGCCAAGATGCTCGAGGATTCGTTCCAGTATGCCGGTGACGACAAGGTCGCCCGCGTATTGCGCGAGCAGCAAGTGGATGCCCAGCGCCTTCTCGAAGCGGTGCAGGGCGCCCTTGAAGCCGACGGCGAGCGCTTGCTGGATGCCGAAGAACGCATGGTCATTGACCTGCAGATGCAGGAACTGGCCGAACTGATGAAAGGCAACGATGGTTACGCCATCGAGCAACAGACCAAGCGCCTGTCGCAAGTGACTGATGCCTTTGCCGCCCGCCGTATGGATCAGACGGTTAAAGCCGCGCTGGCGGGCCGCAACCTGAATGAAATTGAGGAATAACTGATGCCGCAGGTCACTTTTCTACCGCACGCCGAACATTGCCCTGAGGGCATGGTCGTGGAGGCTGAGACCGGCAAGTCCCTGCTCGACGTCGCCCATGACAACCACATCGAGATCGAAAGTGCCTGTGGCGGCGTCAATGCCTGCACCACCTGTCACTGCATCATTCGTAAAGGTTTCGACAGCCTAAATGAGGCTGACGACCTGGAAGAAGACTATCTTGATCGGGCGTGGGGCCTGGAGCCGACGTCGCGCCTGAGTTGTCAGGCGAAAGTGGGGGCTGAAGACCTCACCGTCGAAATCCCGAAATATTCGCTCAACCATGCAGCCGAAGCGCCGCATTGATTCAAGGAAATGTCATGAGCCTGAAATGGGTTGATGTACAAGAAATCGCTATACAACTTGCTGAAGCTCATCCTGAGGTCAATCCTCTTACCGTGAACTTCGTCAAGCTGCGCGACCTCGTAATGGCACTGCCGGATTTCGACGACATCCCTGACCGGGGTGGCGAAAAGGTCCTTGAGGCGATTCAAGGCCTGTGGATCGAAGAAGCAGACTGAGCCGCCTTTTTACGCAGTTAGGCAATACCCAATAACCCGCGTATAATTCGCGGGTTTAATTTTTCGTAAATTACCGTTTCTGGAGTTACACCATGGCTGTTCAACGTACTTTCTCCATCATCAAGCCTGACGCTGTTGCAAAAAACGTCATCGGCGAGATCACCACTCGTTTCGAAAAAGCCGGCCTGAAGGTTGTAGCTTCGAAACTCAAGCAACTGTCCAAGGCTGAAGCTGAAGGCTTCTACGCTGAGCACAGCGCTCGTGGCTTCTTCGGCGACCTGGTTGCCTTCATGATCTCCGGTCCTGTTGTTGTCCAGGTTCTGGAAGGCGAAAACGCTATCGCTCTGAACCGTGAGCTAATGGGCGCTACCAACCCTAAAGAAGCTGCTGCTGGCACCATCCGTGCTGACTTCGCTGAATCCATCGACGCCAACGCTGTTCACGGCTCGGACTCCGAAGCTGCTGCTGCTCGCGAAATCTCGTACTTTTTCGCTGCTACTGAAGTAACCGCTCGCTAAGCATCGGCTTAAAGAGTGAGGGTGAATCCATGACTACATCGACTGTTAAAACCAACCTGCTGGGTCTGACTCAGCCGGAAATGGAGAAATTCTTCGACTCAATCGGGGAGAAGCGTTTCCGTGCCGGTCAGGTAATGAAGTGGATTCACCACTTTGGCGTCGACGATTTCGACGCCATGACGAACGTCAGCAAGGCCCTGCGCGACAAGCTCAAGGCCATTGCCGAGGTGCGTGGTCCCGAAGTGGTCAGCGAGGACATTTCCAGCGACGGTACCCGCAAGTGGGTAGTGCGCGTGGCGTCCGGTAGCTGTGTCGAGACCGTGTACATTCCCCAGGGCAAACGTGGCACTTTGTGCGTTTCGTCCCAGGCAGGCTGTGCCCTGGACTGCAGTTTCTGCTCCACCGGCAAGCAAGGCTTCAATAGCAACCTCACCGCCGCCGAAGTCATCGGCCAGGTGTGGATTGCCAACAAATCCTTTGGCAGCGTCCCGGCGACCGTCGACCGTGCCATCACCAACGTGGTGATGATGGGCATGGGTGAGCCGCTGCTGAACTTCGACAACGTGATTGCGGCCATGCACCTGATGATGGACGACCTGGGCTACGGCATCTCCAAGCGCCGTGTGACCCTGTCGACCTCCGGCGTGGTACCGATGATCGATGAGCTGGCCAAGCACATCGACGTCTCCCTCGCGTTGTCGCTGCACGCACCTAATGACGCATTGCGTAACCAATTGGTGCCGATCAACAAGAAATATCCGCTTAAGATGCTGCTCGAATCGTGCCAGCGTTATATGGCGACCCTGGGTGAGAAGCGTGTGCTGACCATTGAGTACACCATGCTCAAGGACGTCAACGACAAGCTGGAGCATGCGGTCGAGATGATCGAATTGCTCAAGGACACCCCGTGCAAGATCAACTTGATCCCGTTCAACCCGTTTCCTCATTCTGGCTACGAGCGGCCGAGCAACAACGCCATCCGTCGTTTTCAGGATCAACTGCACCAGGCCGGCTATAACGTCACTGTGCGAACCACTCGTGGTGAAGACATCGATGCCGCGTGTGGCCAATTGGTAGGGCAGGTGATGGACCGCACCCGCCGCAGTGAACGTTATATCGCCGTGCGCGAACTTAACGCCGCTGAAGATTTGCCGCAAATCGCTGTGAATCGAATCTGAGAGAGGATCTCTATGCCCTTGCGCCTTGCGCTGCTTTTACTGTTTACCGGCCTCGTGGCCGGTTGCGTTTCATCGGGTCATGACAGCCCGTTGCGCACTGATAAAGGCCGTGATGAGGCGCGAGTTGCCTATGTGCAACTGGGTTTGGGGTATCTGCGCCAAGGCATGAGCGAGCAGGCCAAGGTGCCGTTGAAGAAGGCCCTTGAGCTGGACGCCGATGATGCCGATGCCAACGCCGCGCTGGCTTTGGTGTTTCAGGCTCAGGCCGAGCCCGAGCTGGCCGACCGCTATTTCCACAAGGCCCTGGCCTCCCGCCCTGCCGATCCGCGGCTGCTGAACAACTACGGCAGTTTCCTGTTCGAGCAGCAACGGTACGACCTGGCGTCACGTTATTTTCAGCAAGCCGCCGCCGATACCCTCTACCCGCAGCGTTCGCGGGTGTTCGAGAACCTCGGTGTGACCTCGATGCGCCTCGGTCAGCGCGACAGCGCTCGCCAGCAGTTGGAAAAAGCCCTGCACCTGAACAGTCGCCAGCCACGGGCATTGCTCGAAATGGCTGAGTTGTCTTACGAAGACAGGCATTATGTGCCAGCACGTGACTATTACGAGCGTTTTAGCCTGCTCAGCGGGCAAAATGCACGTAGTCTATTGCTCGGTGTGCGCCTGGCGACGGTTCATGAAGAACACGACACGGCCGCACGTTTTGGCCAGCAACTCGAACGACTCTATCCCGGTACGCCGGAATATCAGCAATACCTGTCGGAGCAATGATGAAAGCCGCGCACCCGGAAGATGTAGCAGCTAATCGCGTCAACCCAGGCGAAACCTTGCGCCAGGCCCGCGAAAGCAATGGTTGGTCGCTGGCTGAAGTGGCCCTCAAGCTCAATTTGACCAGTACCTCGTTGGCCAATCTGGAAGCCGGCGCGTTCGACAAGCTGCCTGGGCACACTTTTGCCCGCGGCTATATCCGCGCTTATGCAAAATTGCTGGGTATCGACCAGGCCGTGCTGGTCCAGGAGTTCGACCAGTTCACCGGCACCGATGCCCAGGGCAGTAATGTCCATGGGTTGGGGCGCATCGAAGAGCCTACGCGCGTTTCCCATACCATTTTGCGGATTGTCAGCCTCTTGTTGCTGATTGCCGTGGTCGGCGGCGGTTTTGTCTGGTGGCAAGACCAGACCTCCCAGCGCAACAAAGACCTGACCAGCAACGCCATGGAACATGTCGAAGTCGAAAGCGCCGACGGCACCACCCAGATTCACCCCCTGGACGAGCCGGAAGACCAGGCCGTGGTAGAGGGGCAAGCTGCGCCGCAAGCGCCGGCCACTGCCGAACAACCCGCGCCAGACGCCGGCACGACCCCTGCTGCGGTACCGGCTCCGGCTGTTCCGACCGCTCCGGCCGCACCCGTGGCCCAGGCTCCGGCGGTTCCGACGCCTGCACCTGCGACCCCTGCGCCAGCCGCACCCGCAGCGCCGGCGATGTCGCCTCCCACCACCCCGGCATTGATCGCCGGTGATGGGCGCGTACAAATTACCTTCATCGCTGACTGCTGGACGCAGGTCACCGATGGCAACGGCAAAGTGCTGTTTAGCGGTTTGAAGCGTAAGGGAGATACGCTTGACCAGGGCGGCAAGCCTCCTTTGACGCTGCGTCTGGGCTTTGCCCGTGGCGCGCAAGTGGCCTACAACGGCCAGCCTGTAGACGTGGCGCCGTTCACCAGTGGCGAGACTGCTCGCCTCAAGTTGGGACAATAGTCATGCACGGCGAATCTCCAATCAAACGTCGCGTATCGCGCAAGATCTGGGTCGGCTCGGTGCCGGTGGGTGGCGACGCCCCCATTGCAGTGCAGAGCATGACCAACAGTGACACCAACGATGTGGCTGCCACCGTTGCCCAGATCAATCGTCTGGAAGCGGCTGGCGTGGACATCGTACGGGTGTCCGTTCCGGACATGGACGCAGCCGAGGCCTTTGGTCGTATCAAGCAGTTGGTCAAGGTCCCACTGGTTGCCGATATTCACTTCGACTACAAGATCGCGTTGCGCGTGGCCGAACTGGGTGTGGACTGCCTGCGTATCAACCCCGGCAACATCGGGCGTGAAGACCGCGTGCGTGCCGTGGTGGACGCTGCCCGTGATCGCGGTATTCCGATCCGCATCGGCGTCAACGCCGGCTCCCTGGAAAAAGACCTGCAAAAGAAATACGGCGAGCCCACTCCGGCGGCGCTGGTTGAGTCGGCACTGCGCCACGTTGAACACCTTGAACGCCTGAACTTCCAGGACTTCAAGGTCAGCGTAAAGGCCTCGGACGTGTTCATGGCCGTAGAAGCCTATCGCCTGCTGGCCAAGGAAATCGTGCAACCGCTGCACCTGGGTATCACTGAAGCGGGCGGTTTGCGCTCAGGCACAGTGAAATCTGCTGTGGGTCTCGGTATGCTGCTCGCCGAAGGGATTGGCGATACTATCCGCATCTCCCTGGCGGCAGACCCCGTAGAGGAAGTGAAGGTCGGCTACGACATTCTCAAGTCCCTACGTTTGCGTTCCCGTGGTATCAACTTCATCGCCTGCCCGAGCTGCTCGCGGCAGAACTTCGACGTGGTGAAAACCATGAACGACCTGGAGTTGCGCCTGGAAGACCTGCTGGTGCCGCTGGATGTCGCAGTGATCGGTTGTGTGGTCAACGGGCCGGGTGAGGCCAAAGAGGCCCACGTGGGCCTGACGGGTGGCACACCGAACCTGATTTACATCGACGGCAAACCGTCGCAGAAGCTAACGAATGACAATCTGGTGGATGAGCTGGAAAAGCTGATCCGCGAGAAAGCGGCCGAGAAGGTCGCCGCTGACGCAGCGCTGATCGCTCGCGGCTGATTGAACGAATTTAAGGATCTGATGTGAGCAAGTCTCTGCAAGCCATTCGTGGCATGAACGACATCCTGCCGGAGCAGACGCCACTGTGGCGCTACTTCGAAAGCACTGTCGCGCGCCTGCTGGATAACTACGGTTACAAGCAGATCCGCATGCCGATCGTCGAGTTCACCGAGCTGTTCAAGCGCTCCATCGGTGAAGTGACCGACATCGTCGAAAAAGAGATGTACACCTTTGAAGACCGTAACGGCGACTCCCTGACCCTGCGCCCGGAAGGCACTGCCGCGTGCGTTCGCGCCGTACTGGAACATGGCATCACTGGTGGTGGCCAGACCCAGAAGCTGTGGTACATCGGCCCGATGTTCCGCCACGAGCGCCCGCAGAAAGGCCGTTACCGCCAGTTCCACCAGATCGGCTGCGAAGTGTTCAACCTGGACGGGCCGGACATCGACGCCGAGCTGATCGTGCTGACCTGGCGCCTGTGGGGCCAACTGGGCATCCGCGATGCGGTCAAGCTTGAACTCAACAGCCTGGGCACCAGCGAGTCCCGGGGTCGCTATCGCGAAGCCCTGGTCGAGTACCTGTCGGCCCACCTGGACAAGCTGGACGAAGACAGCCAACGCCGTCTGAAAACCAACCCGTTGCGCGTCCTGGATACCAAGAACGCCGACACCCAGGCCGTGCTGGTCGATGCGCCGAAAATGGCTGATTACCTGGACGACGAGTCCCGGGTGCATTTCGAGGGCCTCAAGGCGCGTCTGGATGCAGCCGGTATTCCCTACGTGATCAACCCCAAGCTGGTGCGTGGCCTCGACTACTACAGCAAGACCGTGTTCGAGTGGGTCACCGACAAGCTCGGCGCCCAGGGCACCGTGTGCGCCGGTGGTCGCTACGACGGCCTGGTCGAGCAAATGGGCGGCAAGCCGACCACGGGCGTAGGCTTTGCCATGGGCATCGAGCGGCTGATCCTGCTGCTGGAAACCCTGGAGCAGGTCCCGGAAGAAATTTCCCGTCAGGTGGACGTGTACCTGTGCGCCTTCGGCGAGGCTGCCGAACTGGCGGCCCTGGCCTTGAGCGAAAAAGTACGTGACCAACTGCCCAACCTGCGCCTGCAGATCAATGCCGGCGCTGGTAGCTTCAAGAGCCAGTTCAAGAAGGCCGACAAGAGCGGTGCGCTTTACGCACTGATCCTCGGCGATGACGAGCTGGCCCAGCAAGTGGTAGGTTTCAAACCCCTGCGTGGCCAGGGTGAACAACAGAACATTGCCTTTGATGCGCTCGCTGCGCACTTGGCCACCTGCGTCGTGCAGGGTTGAAGCTGTCGAACAGCCGAATTTAGCGATTAAGGAGTATTGGGGTGTCGAGTACTGATGATGAGCAACTGGCCGAGTTCAAGGACTGGTGGCAGCGTAACGGCAAGCCCCTGGTCACTGGCGGCCTGCTGGCTTTAGTGGTGGTGTTCGGCTGGCAAGCCTGGACCAAGTATCAGGCCAACCAATCCCAGGGCGCTTCGATCGTTTATCAGCAATTGCTGGAAACTACCCTGACGCCGGACGGCAAGCCTGACCCTGCGCAGGTGGCAGACCTGGCCGGCAAGCTGAAAAACGAATTCGGCGGTAGCACCTACGCCCAATACGGCAGCCTGTTCGTCGCTAAAGTCGCGGTCGATACCGGCAAGCTGGATGACGCCGCCACCGAGCTGAAGGCCATTGCCGACAAGCCGACCAACCCGACCCTGGGTGAAATCGCACGTCAGCGCCTGGCACAGGTATTGGCGGCGCAGAACAAGGCTGACGAAGCACTCAAACTGCTCGACGGCGATGCTGACAAGGCATTCGTGGCCACTCGCGAAGAGCTCAAGGGCGACCTGTTGGTCCAATTGGGTCGTACCGACGAAGCCCATGCTGCGTACCAAAAAGCCAAGGCGGCGCTGTCTGATGAAGCGGCGGTCGGTGGCTTACAAATCAAGCTCGACGACTTGGCCAAAGGGGATGCGTGACGTGATCCGTTGGAAACATGCAGCATTGCTGGCTCTGGCCGTTTTGGCCGCGGGTTGCAGCAGCAACAGCAAAAAAGAACTGCCTCCTGCCGAGCTGACCAGCTTCAAGGAGGAAGTGGTCCTGCAAAAACAATGGAGCCAATCCATTGGTGATGGGCAGGGCGACCTCTACAACCTGTTGCAGCCGGCGATTGACGGCGACAACATCGTGGCTACTGATTCCACTGGCGTTGTGGTTGCCATGGATCGCATGAACGGCGATGTCAAGTGGAAGAAAGACCTCGAACTGCCGGTTTCCGGCGGTGTGGGCGTCGGCTACGGCATGGTGCTGATCGGTACCCTCAAGGGTGACGTGGTCGCGCTGGACTCCAGCACCGGTGAAGAGAAGTGGCGCGCTCGCGTGACCAGTGAAGTGCTCTCGGCGCCGGCTACCAACGGCGATATCGTCGTGGTGCAAACCCAGGACGACCGCGTGATCGGCCTGGATGCCTCCACCGGGGACCAACGCTGGTTGTACGACAGCACCCCTGCGGTGTTGACCCTGCGCGGTACCAGTGGTCCGATTGTGACCAACAACCTGGCCGTTGCTGGCCTGTCGACCGGTAAAGTGGTTGCCCTGAATACCCAGAACGGCGTGCCGGCCTGGGAAACTCGTGTGGCCATCCCGCAAGGTCGTTCCGAACTGGATCGCGTTGTAGACATCGACGGCGGCTTGCTGCTGTCGGGTGAAACCCTTTACGTTGCCACCTACCAGGGTCGTGTTGCCGCACTGGACCTGCAAAGCGGTCGCATCAACTGGCAGCGTGATGCCTCCAGCTATGCGGGTGTCGCCCAAGGGTTTGGCAGCGTCTATGTGAGCCTGGCATCCGGCACCGTTGAAAGTGTCGATGAGCGTTCCACCACTGCACTGTGGAGCAATGACTCCCTGGCTCGCCGTCAACTGTCGGCACCGGAAGTCTTCTCCAGCTACGTCGCGGTCGGTGACTTTGAAGGCTACCTGCACCTGCTGAGCCAGGTGGACGGTCGTTTTGTTGGTCGCCAGCGTATCGACAGCGACGGCCTGCGTGCGCGTCCGCTGGTGGTGGGTAACATGCTTTATGTGTATGGCAACGGCGGCAAGCTGGAAGCCCTGACCATCAAGTAAAGGTTTGACTATGCTTGGGGTAACCCCCAGGCGGCCCTGCTTCAATACCGGTTGCTGTAGGAGCGAGCTTGCTCGCGAAGGACGTCAACGATAACGCGGGTTTTCTGCATAAACGCGTTGTTCTCGGGTTTTTCGCGAGCAAGCTCGCTCCTACAGTGGCGGGGGCGGAAGTAGGGCATGTGGCATTTTAAATGCTGCCCCGAGCACCAGCCGCTGCCCTGCAGCGGCTTTTGTATTTTCTGAAATAACGAAGTGGAGAGCCGCATGGTTCCCGTAATCGCCCTGGTGGGCCGACCTAACGTCGGCAAGTCCACCTTGTTCAACCGCCTGACCAGGACTCGCGACGCCATTGTCGGCGACTTGTCCGGTCTGACCCGTGATCGCCAATACGGTGAGGCAAAGTGGCAAGGGCGCTCCTACATTATTGTCGACACCGGTGGTATCTCCGGTGACGAGCATGGCATGGACGAAAAGATGGCCGAGCAGTCGTTGCTCGCTATCGAAGAAGCCGATGTGGTGCTGTTCCTGGTGGACGCCCGTGCGGGCTATACCGCCGCTGACCAGATGATTGGCGAGCACCTGCGCAAGCGCAACAAGCGTTCCTATCTGGTCGCCAACAAGATCGACAACATCGATCCTGAGGCCGCCCGTGCCGAATTCAGCCCGATGGGCCTGGGCGATGCGATTCCGGTCGCCGGTGCTCACGGCCGCGGCATCACCCAGATGCTGGAAATCGCCCTGCGCGACTTCCCAAAGGATGATGTCGAGGAAGAAGAGGGCGAGGAAGAGATCGTCGCTGAAGGCGAGGAAGCCAAGCGCATTCCTGGCCCGAGCGAAAAAGACGGTATCAAGATCGCTATCATCGGCCGCCCGAACGTCGGCAAGTCGACTCTGGTCAACCGTATGCTCGGTGAAGACCGCGTTATCGTCTACGACCAACCCGGTACCACCCGCGACAGCATCTACATCCCGTTCGAACGCAACGAGGAAAAGTACACGCTGATCGACACCGCCGGTGTGCGCAAGCGCGGCAAGATCCACGAAGAAGTTGAAAAGTTCTCCGTGGTCAAAACACTGCAGGCGATCAAAGACGCCAACGTGGTGATCTTCGTGATGGACGCCCGCGAAGGCGTGGTGGACCACGACCTCAACTTGCTGGGCTTTGCCCTGGAAGCCGGTCGTGCCCTGGTCATCGCGATCAACAAGTGGGACGGCATGACACCGAGCGAGCGTGATTTCGTCAAGATCGAGCTGCAACGTCGGCTGTTCTTCGTCGAGTTCGCCGATATCCACTTTATCTCGGCACTGCACGGCACTGGCGTGGGCAACCTCTACGCGTCCGTACAGAACTCGTTCAAGTCCGCGGTTACCCGCTGGCCGACCAACCGCCTGACCCAGATCCTGGAAGATGCGGTCGGCGAGCACGCGCCGCCGATGGTCAACAACCGCCGGATCAAACTGCGTTACGCCCACTTGGGTGGTGCCAACCCGCCGATTATCGTGATCCACGGTAACCAGATCGAGAAGGTGCCCAAGTCCTATGTGCGTTACCTGGAAAACACCTACCGCCGTGTCTTGAAACTGGTCGGTACGCCGATCCGTATCGAGTTCAAGGGTGGCGAGAACCCATACGAAGGCAACAAGAACACACTGACTGACCGTCAGGTGAACAAGAAGCGTCGTTTGATGACTCACCACAAGAAGGCCGACAAGAAGCGCCGTGATAAAAAATAACGGCAGTTTCGAGTTGTAAGCTACAAGCTGCAAGAGAGGGCTCCTTTGGAGCCCTTTTTTGTGCCTGGCGGTTTGCCCCTTGACCTGCTCGCAGCTTGCAGCTTAAAACTTGCAGCTCACCCGAAGGGGGCTCCCATGATCACCAGTAAGCTGCCAAACGTCGGCACGACCATTTTCACCACCATGTCGCAACTCGCCGCCGAAACCGGCGCGCTCAATCTGTCCCAGGGTTTTCCCGATTTCAATGGTCCGCAGGGTTTGCTCGATGCAGTGGGTAAGCACATCGCCCTCGGTCATAACCAGTACGCCCCCATGACAGGCCTGCCGGTGCTGCGTCAGCAAGTGGCGGCCAAGATCGCCCGCAGCTATGGCGTCACGGTGAATGCCGACACTGAAGTGACCATCACGCCAGGCGCCACCGAGGCGATTTTTTGCGCCATTCAGGCGGTGATTCGCAGCGGTGATGAAGTCATCGTGTTCGACCCCAGCTATGACAGCTACGAGCCTTCGGTTGAACTGGCCGGTGGCCGCTGCGTGCATGTGCAACTGAGCCTGCAAGGCTTCGCCCTGGACTTCGAGAAACTCAAGGCTGCGCTTTCACCGCGTACGCGCATGATCATCCTCAATAGCCCGCACAACCCCACCGGTGCATTGATCAGCCGTGTCGAGCTGGACCAGTTGGCCGAACTGATCCGCGACCGCGATATCTACCTGGTCAGCGATGAGGTCTACGAGCACCTGGTATTCGACGGTGTGCCCCACGTCAGCCTATTGGCCCATCAGGAACTGTATCAGCGCGCATTCGTGGTCAGCTCATTCGGCAACACCTATCACGTCACAGGCTGGAAGACCGGCTACGTGGTCGCGCCACCGGCCCTCAGCGCCGAACTGCGCAAGGTGCATCAATATGTCAACTTCTGCGGCGTCACCCCTTTGCAGTACGCTTTGGCGGACTTCATGGCCGAACACCCGGAACATGTCGAAGAACTGCCGGCCTTCTATCAGGCCAAGCGGGACCTTTTCTGCGACCTGTTGGCGCCATCGCGCTTGAGCTTTACCCGGGTGACCGGCACTTACTTCCAACTGGTGGATTACTCGCAGATACGCCCAGACCTGGATGACGTCGCCATGTCCCTGTGGATGACCCGCGAACATGGCGTGGCGACCATTCCGGTTTCGGTGTTCTACCAGCACCCACCCCAAGGCCAGCGCCTGGTGCGCCTGTGCTTTGCCAAACGCGAGGAGACGTTGCGACAAGCGGCGGAAAAACTATGCGTGATCTGAGTGTACTGCCCAATCTGAACATTGCCCTGGTGCAGACGAGCCTGGCCTGGCATGACCGGCATGCCAATTTCGAACACTTCGAGTTGCTGCTGGAGCAGGCCAAAGGCGCCGACTTGATCGTGCTGCCAGAGATGTTCACCACCGGTTTTTCGATGGAATCAGAAGCTCTCGCCGAGCCGGAAAACGGCCCCACCCATCATTGGCTCCAGGCCCAGGCGGCAAAGTATCAGGCCGTGATTACCGGCAGTGTGATCATCCAGGCCGCCGATGGCAGCCACCGCAACCGTCTGCTGTGGGCGCGGCCGGATGGTGAGGTGTTGCATTACGACAAGCGCCACCTGTTCCGCATGGCCGGTGAACATGACCATTACACCCCAGGTGAACGTCAGGTGCAGTTCGAGTTGAAGGGTTGGCGCATTCGCCCGCTGATCTGCTATGACCTGCGCTTCCCGGTGTGGAGCCGCGACGCCCAGGATACGGACCTGCTGCTGTACACCGCCAACTGGCCGGGCGCTCGGCGTCAGCATTGGAATCGGCTGTTGCCGGCGCGGGCCATTGAGAACCTGTGTTACGTGGCGGCGGTGAACCGGGTGGGCACCGACGGCAAGGGGTTTGCCTACACCGGCGATAGCCAGGTGTTGGATTTCCAGGGTGAAACCTTGCTGAGTGCAGGGGAAGCGGACGGGGTGTTCCAGGTGATCCTGGATGCGGCGGAGCTGGCGGCTTACCGTACACGATTCCCGGCGAATCTGGATGCCGATAGCTTTCAGTTAGTCTAAGGCTCTTAGATTGTTCCCACGCTCTGCGTGGGAACGCCTCTTGGGACGCTCTGCGTACCGCTTCTAAGGGCGGACGCAGAGCGTCCAGGGCTGCATTCCCACGCAGAGCGTGGGAACGATCAGGCCCCTGGATTCTCACCCAGGGGCCTTTTGCATTTCAGCAGTCGGTTACGCCGCTTTGGCTTCCAACTGGCTCAACGAACGGTTCAGCGCACTGAACAGCGCCTTGAAGCTGGCGGTAGTGATGTTTTCATCGATCCCCACACCATGCACCGGGCGCTCGCCGTTCACGCGCAGTTCAATGTAGGCTGCGGCCTTGGCATTGGTGCCCGCGCCGATGGCGTGTTCGTTGTAGTCCATGATCTCCACGCCAATCGGCAGGCCAGCCACCAAGGCTTCCAGCGCGCCGTTGCCTTTGCCTTTCCAGTGCAGGTTGGTTTCGCCCTGACCCTTGCCGGAAACTTCGACCTCGACAAAGCTGTTGCCGTTTTCTTCCTGCAAGCGATGGCTGACCAACGCATACGGCGTGTTGGCTTGCAGGTATTCACGCTGCAGCAAGGCGTAGATCTGTGGCGCGGTCATCTCCAGGCCCACGCGGTCGGTTTCGGCCTGCACCACCTGGCTGAACTCGATCTGCATGCGACGCGGCAAGCTGATGTCGTATTCCTGCTCCAGCAGGTAGGCGATACCGCCTTTGCCCGACTGGCTGTTCACGCGGATCACCGCCTCGTAGCTGCGGCCAATATCGGCCGGGTCGATCGGCAAGTACGGCACTTCCCACAGCGCATCGTCTTTCTGCTGCGAGAAGCCTTTGCGGATCGCGTCCTGGTGTGAACCGGAGAACGCGGTGTGTACCAGGTCGCCCACATAGGGGTGGCGTGGGTGCACCTGGATCTGGTTGCATTCCTCGACCACTTTGCGCACGCCGTCAATGTCCGAGAAGTCCAACTGCGGGTCCAGGCCCTGGGTGTACATGTTCAGCGCCACGGTGACCAAATCGACGTTACCGGTGCGCTCGCCGTTGCCAAACAGGCAGCCTTCCACACGGTCGGCGCCGGCCATCAGGCCCAACTCGGTGGCCGCCACGCCAGTGCCACGGTCGTTGTGGGTGTGCAGGCTGATAATCACGCTGTCGCGACGGTTGATATGGCGACCGAACCACTCGATCTGGTCGGCATAGATATTCGGCGTGGCGCACTCGACGGTGGCTGGCAGGTTGAGGATCATCTTGTGCTCAGGCGTCGGGTTCCACACCTCGATCACCGCATCGCAGACTTCCTTGGCGAACTCCAGCTCAGTGGCGCTGAAGGTCTCTGGGGAATATTCGAAGGTCCACTGGGTTTCCGGCTGCTGGGCGGCGTATTTGACGAACAGCTTGGCGGCGTTGACCGCGATGGCCTTGATGCCGTCCTTGTCCTGGTTGAACACGATGCGGCGGAACGACGGCGAGGTGGCATTGTACAAGTGCACAATGGCTTTCTTCGCGCCGCGCAGGGATTCGAAGGTGCGTGCGATCAAGTCTTCACGGCCCTGGGTCAGCACCTGGATGGTGGTGTCCTCGGGGATGTGGTTGTCTTCGATCAGGGTGCGCACGAAGTCGAAGTCGGTTTGCGACGCGGCCGGGAACGAGGCTTCGATTTCCTTCACGCCAACGGCCACCAGGGTCTTCCAGAAGCGCAGCTTTTTCACCGCGTCCATCGGCTCGATCAGCGACTGGTTGCCATCACGCAGGTCGGAGCTGCACCAGATAGGCGCTTGGGTGATGGTCTTCGACGGCCAGGTACGGTCCGGGATGTCGATGGTGGGGAACGCGCGGTATTTCGAAGACGGGTCTTTGAGCATGCTCATCGGAAAATCCTTGGTTGTAGGGGCCGAGAAAAGGCGGCCTGCCGTGGAACTGTTATTGGGGATAAAACTGAGGGCGAGGCAGATCGATTCAGCCTGGCAGTCGTGCGCTGACAAGGCACAGGCTGCGGTGCTGGCGGAGCTGAATGAGGGTGTGAGAGGTTTTCATAAGCCCAACCCTAACCGTGGCCAAGTGAGATGGCAAGGTGGTCAGCAAAAATTGATAGATTTTCTGTGTAAAACAAACTTTATGAATATTTATTGCTAATACTATCTTGTTTTCTTCACATTGTTGCGCTGCTGTAGGTGGTGGCGCAATTTTGGTGATGAGGTTTTCCCGTGGCGCCGCATGCGGCAGTGAAGGGCTCACCATCGCGCAAACAACGCACGACGGTGATTACTCAAATGACTTTATGGAAGATCTGATAATCCCCTGCCGTATGGCTATTCGTGACGTTGGCCCCGGGATCCCTTGGTATTGACGGGCCGCTGATGGCAACACTCTTGTTGAATGTTTTGTCCGGGTACACGCCTATGCCCACCCCTCCAGTGAGTTCCGCCAGACCTGGAACGTTTCGGGCCGTGTTCATATGGGCCCGGCCTACCAAGGCGAGTACTTTTTCGCCCGGCTTGCGTGTTTCCAAGATACGGGTCGCGAAGTAATTGAATTCCTGCAGGCGCGTAATGCCTTCGTCGTTGTCCCCAACGTACTTATAGAAATCGGGCATATCCGATCGGCGGGTCAAGTAGTGGTGCTCTAGGGATTTGACGGTGATTCCATTGTCATTGGCAAGTTGAACCAGTTCCGAGAGCGTGGGAGACGCGCCTTGAGGACGGTGGGCCCCCATGCCCACATCCATGAGCTGGCCCGCGGCATTGGTTTCGACATTCTCAAGGTAAAGTGTGGTAACCCCAGACTCTTTGAGGGCCTGCATATTCTCTTTGAGCATCTGGAAACTGGCGATTTCGTTATGGCGCTCGCCCAGTACCACCACATCAGTGATTTCGTAGGCCTTACGCAACAGGTCGGCCGGCGAGGTGCCGGGTGCGAGCTCCAGCCGGGGCGGGCGCGGCGGCATCTGGCCTTGAGTGAGCATGTTCTTGTAGAAGTTATACAAATCCCGCCTGAACCAATACCTGGCCACAGGCAAGGTTTTAGCGGTGAAGTCGGCTTCGACCAGCCGCCCTCTGTTGAGGCTGAAATACTCGGCGTCTGGTAACGCTGGTCGGACAGGGGCCTCGGCGCCTCTCGTCGAAGCTCCCGGTGTCGGCGTGGGGGCTCCACCGGGCAGTTGATTCAGGCGCCATTCACCGTTGCCCGCATGTTGTACAGAGGCGACGATTCTGCTGCTTTTGGGCGCAGTTGCTGGGACGTTCGGGTCGATGATATTGACCCAGCCACTGCGAGCGTGAAAGGCTGAATCGATCTGATAAACCCTGCTCACGCGGGTACTGTCGGTAAATCGGATGAACCACTCGTCGCCAACGTTATAGGTACCGTCACTCCTTAGCGTCCGGCCGTTGATCATATCGCCAGGCCTGGCGTACGCACTCAAGTCGCGCTCGGGAATGACGGCGTCGTTGGGCGTGCGTGAGCCAGCGATAGTGTTGCCGGTGCTGGCTAAGGGTCGTGCCGGCACTGGGCTGACGGGCGCAGGCAGTGCTCTTGGCCCTGGGCGCGGGGTAATCGCGCCTGTCGCCGTCGACGACTTGAATACCGGGCGTAGGGGGGCCGCGCGAACATTAGAGATACCCGCCGCAGACAGGGTGAAATCACTGTAGATCGCCCGTCCCAGGCCGGGTCTTTTGATCAGGTGCGGCAACACTCTGCTGTTGGCGCGCAGTGCGCTGATGCCGGCTTTGCCCAGACGAAAACCCGCAGACACGCCTTTGCCAGCCACTGGTATCAGGTCGGTAAAGATCAATGCCACTTCAATGCCGAACTCGATTTTATTCTTGAGCGATTGCCGTGCGACCTCCGCACTGCTTACGGACTGGTGATCCGCTCGGTCGATCGCCATCTGTACGTGTTGCTTGTACAGATGGTCTTGGAAATCACCTTTTATGGGCTCAAGGCGAGTGGCGCCTCCCAGCAGCTTGATCGACGAGACCGCCAGCTCGGGGGACATCAATTTCGTTGGGCTGTACGCAGCTTCTTTAAGCGCTCCCCTGAACTGATCGACCTCATCTTTACTGACGGGTGATTTTCTTTGCGCGATATAGGTTGCCCACTCTTTTTTCTCCAGGAGGGTGTCGAGGGCCTTGTGGTCCGCGACTTCGCGATAAGTAATGCCGTCGGGAGCCTTGGGGGTGTACAGCACCAGCGATGGATCTGTCTGGTTGCCGATCACCATCACGCCCTGCACCGCTAGCCCCCTGTGGAGCAGGCTGTTGGCGACGATGGTTTTCCCATCGACTTGAGGGCGGGTGGCCGGGTCTGGGTGAGTCAGTACCGCATCCGCCCACTGCGCCGCGCGTTTATGGATGTTGTCGCTGGCCAGTTCCGTATAGGCGTCGGGGCTGAGTTCTGCCAGAAACGCCTCTTTGTCCATCGCGTCTGCCAGATGAGCTTTCCACGCTGTGCGCAAGTGCACAGCACTCCCCGATTGGGCATCTGGGGCCATTTCCTGTTTGAGTAGTTTGGTGTATTCGCCCCCGACATCGGCGGTATTGACCAGTGCCTTGAGATCGTCGGTATCCAGGGTAACCGGCTTGCCGCTCAGGTCTCGCACAGGCTTGCCGTGCTTGTCGCGCAGAGGCAAGGTCATTTTCTCATCGGTGTATACACCTCTTTCGACGGCAGGGAAGCCACTGGGATTCTTCAGCGCCAAGTCGGTCAGGGACACCGCGTCTTGTTTCGAATAGAGGGGTTGGCCAGTCCCTCTCCCGCCGTGGATGGCGGTGCGGGTGTGGACCTGCACCATGAGTTGATCCGCATCGATTTCTGCTGCCGGGTATCGCTGTTTTATGGCTGCATTCAGGCGGTCACGGGCGAAGGTGTTCAGCGCCGGGATTTTTTCAAGCAGGGGCGTCAGCGCATCCAGGCTCCGTTCCTGCGCCTTGTCCAAGTGCAAAAACAAGGCTTCTTGAAAGGGGCTTAGATTCTTCAACCATTCGGGTTGGAGTTTGTCGGTCAGTTTGGCGTCCCGGGCCAGCATGGCGTTGGTGCCATCGGTGAGGTACGACCAGTCGGCCGCATTATCGATACCTTCCAATGTGGCACTGTCGAGAAGGGGGTTGACGGTTTTGCCTGGCGCCAATGCTGTGCTCAGGTGGGTATTAATGTCTGCCCGCTGGCGTTTGAGCATCCAGGGGATGGATTGCGCCAACACATCCCCGGCCGATGGCTCGACACTGGACATCAGATCTTTTCCGGTAATAGGGTCGGGCCTGTTTTGCAGAGCCGGGGGCAGGCCTTGCAGGAGCAACTTGGCCTCGACACCGCCCTGGTCCAGGCGGCTGGCCAAAGCCTGGCGCGCCTGGGCCGGCGTTGCGAATTCCTCGAAACCTTCGCTGGGCGTGTACATCACGACGGGGCCATTGTCATCGTTGAGCGCAAGTGCGCGCCCATTCGGCCAGGTGGGCGGCGTAGCATAGGAGCCGTCTTTTCGGGTGATGAGAAAGGCCCCTGGCAGCATCGCGCCATGTTCCGTTTGGTCATCCACAGTAACGGGGTACACCCCTAAGCGATCACCGTCGGTGAAGCGTTTTTCCCGGTCTTGCAGGGTGGGGTAGCGCAACGCGGAGTCGATCAGGTCTTTGCCGGTCGCGCTCAGGGTGCCATCGCTCAGGCGCAGTGAGGCGAGGATCGACAGCTGTTTTTTGTGCAGGAACAACAGTTGCTCTTGCGGCGGCATCTGGAGCGTCGGCTGATTTTCCACCGGCCGCGGTGTGCTCCAGTATTCTTCAAGCGCCTGCGGGTATTGCGTGGCAATGCTGCGAGCAATGGATTGCAGCGTGCCTTCGGTAAAGGCCGGTACCGCCATGTCGGCAATGGTTCGTCGATAAGTGAATTCAGTGCTTATGCCTCGCTCCGGGCGCATCAACGCATTCGGGTTGGCCTGGATGTCGCGGATCATCCTGGCCAGTGCAGCCATCAGGGGCTCTGAAGAGGCCAGTGATTCGCGTCCATCGCCCACTCTGTAGCGATTGAAACTGAGCATGTCCGGATTCAGCGGCCTGATCGCGGGGAAGGCTTCCTCAAGTTGCGACTGTACAAAGGCCTTGAAGCCGGGTTGCTGGCTATGCAGGCGTTGCTTGTCTTCGGTCAGCAACGCGTGTTCAGCGGTGAACTGTGTTTCATTGCTGGGTTTGAAATGCTTCACCAACTGCGGGTATCGCATTTTCGCCGGGGTTATACCTGACGAGGCGGGAGTAGGTGGGTCATCGGGGGCGTAATTGGCGGCGGCGGTCAAGGGGACTGATGCAGGTTGTTGCAGAGTTGCGGGTGGTGTAGGCGGGCTGGTCGGGGAGGTACCGGGTGAGGCGTGAGATGAGGGCAAGAGGTTTTGCGAATGTCGCTCTGACAGTGCTGGGGTAAGTGACATGGAAAGAGTCTCATGGGAATTGGATCTCCAATGCTCAGGTCCTGCTCATTACGTCCGTGTAAATCGCTGGTTGAGTGAGTCTCGGGTGTCGGATGGTTCATCGCAAAAGTGTAAGAAGATCACAATGCATTGCAGCGAACCTCCGGCAGATCAGGCGCCAGCGCAGGAAATCACTGACGCCCCTCACGGCCACGGTATTCAGGGTTGAAACGCGCCGATAAAAATCGCCGGATCTACCCGTGCATCATTCAGGCTGACGTTCCAGTGCATATGCGGCCCGGTGGCCCGGCCTGTCGAGCCGACTTTGCCGACTACCGCACCGCGCACCAGTGGCTGACCCACCTTCACATCGATCTTCGACATATGGCAGAACATGCTGATAAAGCCCTGGCCATGGTCGACAAACACGGTATTGCCGTTGAAGAAGTAATTGCCGACCAGAATCACCTTGCCATTGGCGGGTGTCTTGATCGGTGTGCCGGCCGGTACGGCGAAATCCAGGCCCGAATGCGGGTTGCGTTCCTCACCGTTGAAGAAGCGGCGCACCCCGAATTTGCTCGAAAGCGGCCCGTTCACCGGTTTATCCAGCACCAGGTTGCTAGGCAGGTTCGGGCTGAAGCTGCGGTAAGCCTTGAGCTGCACTGCCAGTTCGCCTTCGATGCGCTTGAGCTGGGCCGGGTCAGGGTTGACCTGGCTCTTGTTCTTCAAAGTGATGCGCTGTTCCGGATACTTCTTGTAACCGACGATAAACGGCAGGTTGCGCCCACCGCTGCTGATGCGCTCGTTGCCAGGCTTGACCGTTAACGGGATACCGACAATCGCCAGCCAGTTGTCCTGCTCCTTGACCACCAGCACCGGCTTGCCCTGATAGGTGGCTTTCGGCGCCGTGGCCGAAGGGCCTAGTTCGACGACGGCCACGCCGCCTGGCACCGGTTTGTTCAGGGTTCGCATGATGTAACTGTCGGCGTGGGCGTGAAATGTGAGGCACAACAGCATCAACAGGCTCAGTAGGCGTGGCATCGATCAATCCAATAATGAAAGGGTGACGGGTGTCAGGTGGTTGTCTTCCACCCGCACTTGCAATTGGCCTTCACCCAGGCGCGCGGTGAGGCGCTGGCCGGTGTGGGTTTGTGCGGCATTGCGAATCGCCTGGCCGCGCTCGTCCAACAGGATGCTGTAGCCGCGGCCCAGGGTCGCCAGAGGGCTGACCACCTGCAATGTCTGCACTTGGCTCTGCAGTTGCAGACGCCGAGCCTTGAGACCTTCACGCATGGCGCGGGGCAGGCGTTCGGCGAAGCTGTCCAGGCGCTGGCGCAAGAGTGCCAGTTGACGGCCGGGGTGCTGGCCGGCGAGGCGGGTTTCCAGGCGGATCAAGCGCTCGCGACGGGTATTGAGGCTACGCTCAAAGGCGCGGCGCAAGCGCATGTCCAGGTCATCCAGGCGCTGGGCCTGCTGGCGCAAGCGCTCGCCCGGGTGACGCAGGCGCCGGGCCATGCCTTCCAGGCGCAGGCGGCTGTGGCTCAGGCGGTTGCGCATCAGCATCACCAGGCGGCGCTGCAGGTTTTCCACTTGACGCACCAGATGGCTGGCGTCGGGAGCCAGCAACTCGGCGGCGGCGGAGGGAGTAGGGGCGCGGACGTCCGCCACGAAGTCGCTGATGGACACATCGGTTTCATGACCAACGGCACTGACGATAGGGGTAACGCAAGCATCAATTGCGCGGGCCACCACCTCTTCGTTGAAGCACCACAAGTCTTCAAGGGAGCCACCGCCACGGGCCAGGATCAGCGCGTCGAAACCCCGGGCGTCGGCGAGTTTCAGCGCCCGCACGATCTGCGGGATTGCTTCGCGGCCTTGCACGGCGGTAGGGATCAGGGTCAGTTCAACATTCGGCGCGCGGCGGCGGAACACGCTGATGATGTCGCGAATCACCGCGCCGGTGGGCGAGCTGATAATGCCGATGCGCCGAGGATGCACCGGCAGCGCCACTTTGCGTTCGGCACTGAACAGGCCTTCGGCGCTCAGCTTTTCCTTCAGTGCATCGAAGGCAAGGCGTAGCGCACCATCACCGGCCGGCTCCACGGTATCGAGGATCAGTTGGTAATCGCCGCGGCCCTCGAACAACGAGACCTTACCGCGCACCTTCACCGCCAGGCCATCCTTCAACGCCTGACGTACCCGCGCCGCGTTATTGCGAAACAGCGCGCAACGCACCTGGGCGCCACTGTCCTTGAGCGTGAAATACACATGGCCGGAGGCCGGGCGGGCGAGGTTGGAGATCTCGCCTTCCACCCAGATATTGGTGAACACGTCTTCCAGCAACACCCGCGCGCGGCCGTTGAGCTGGCTGACAGTCAGGACTTCGCGGTCCAGGCCCAAGCGGGCAAAAGGATCTTTAATCATGGGCGGCAGTTTATAGGCATTCGTGCAGGGTTTGACAGAATTGCTCCACCAGCGCGTTCGGCGCTTGCGCGCAGGCCAGGGCTACCGTGCTGTGGCAGTCCGGATCGGCCAGGGGCAAAAATTGCAGGTTGGGCGGGGCGATGTCCTGCATGGATTTTGGTAACAGGGCAATCCCGAAACCGGCCTGGATCAATTGCAACTGCGTGGTCTTGCGCGACATTACCCGCGCCGCCTTGGGGAAAAAACCTGCACGCATGCACAATTCAGCCGACAGATAGCTCAGCCCGCCGCGCTGAGGGTGGGGGATTGAAATAAACGCCTCATCCTTGAGTTGCATTAACTCGACCGCTGCGTTGCCGCGTGCCAAGGGATGACCCGCAGGCACTGCCAGCGCCAACGGCTCGGTGTACCAAGGCACCACGCGCACGCCTTCGCGCTGGCGCAACACCGGCAACCGCAGCAGGCCGACGTCCAGGCGGCCCTCGACGATTTCCTCCAGTTGGGCTTCGGAGGAGAGTTTGACGATATCCATCGACACACCCGGGCAGCGCTCCAGCCACGTGCTGATGCCTTGCAGTAACGCGCCGCTCATCGGCACGGTGCTCGAATGGCTCAGGCGCAAGGTGCCGAGTTGGCCCTGGCCCACTTGTGTCGCCAGGTCGCTGGCCTTGAGCAACTCACTCAGCAGGTTGCGCGCCCGTGGGTAGAAGGCTTCGCCGGCGGCCGTCAGCCTTGGCTGGCGTGCAGTGCGTTCGAACAGTGGGGTTTGCAGTTGAGATTCAAGCTCCTTGATCTGCCGGCTCAAGGCTGATTGCGCCACGAACAGGCGCTCGGCGGCAGCACTGAAGCTACCGCTGTCGGCGATTTCGACGAAATAACGCAGTTGCCGGGTGGAGATCAAGAGTCATGCCTTTTTGAGATGAGTAGCGAGCCTGGAAGATATTAGTCGCAACCCTTGCCGATGGCTAAAGTGAACGGCATCTCAATAGAAGGAATAAGTCATGAGCCCGGTTGAGCTGATGAGCCAGTGGACTTTCGGCGGTATTGATTGGCTGGTGATCGGCCTGGGCGTGACGGTGGCTTATATCGTGTTCGGCATTGCCGGGTTCGGCACGGCGCTGGTGGCGGGGCCGATCCTGATTTTATTCATGCCGCTGTCGAAGATCATCCCGTTGCTGGTGCTTCTGGACTTTGTCGCGGCGTTTGGCGGCCTGCTGCAAACGCGGCGCGATGTGAACAAGCCGGAACTGTTGCGGTTGCTGCCCTGCATGGCCATCGGCTGCACCCTGGGCGTGGTGTTTTTGCTCAACCTGCATTCGGACCTGTTGCTGTTATTGATGGGGCTGTTTATCAGCGCCTACGCGATTTACAGCCTGGCGGTGAAAGCAAGGCCGACTCAGCTGGCGGCGGGCTGGTCGATTCCCATGGGCACCGTTGGCGGCCTGTTTGGGGCGCTATTCGGCAGTGGCGGCTTCTTATATGCGATTTACCTGAACAGCCGTTTGCCCAAGGACGCTGCGCGGGCTACGCAAAGCGCGCTGATCAGTTGCAGCACGGTCGTGCGTTTGAGTCTGTTCCTGATTGCCGGGGTGTATGCAGATTTGCCGTTATTGATGTTGGCGGTTTGCCTGTTGCCGGCGATGGCCCTGGGGTTGTGGTGTGGGCGCAGGCTGACGATGCGGCTGTCCCGTGAGGCGTTCGTGCGGTTGGTGACCTGGCTGGTATTGGCCAGCGGTATTGCGTTGATCGGACGGTATTTGAGTACTTGACCTGATTTTTTCAGGGATTAAGCTGCCGTCCTCCCGGGCGTCATCGCGGGCAAGCCCGGCTCCCACATTGGAATGCGATCACCTGTGGGAGCCGGGCTTGCCCGCGATGGCGCCAATAGCCACACCGCAGGACTCCCATGAACTCCCAAAGCATCCTTGTCCCGAAAATCTCCACCTTGCCGGTCCACGAACCCCGCGCCCGGGCGATTGTGCGCTGGCTGGTGCGCAAGAACATCATCAAGGAAGAGCTCACCACTTGCGGGCGTACCGGCAACCGCATGGGCTACGCCCTGGCCGATGGTGCCCGCGCGGTGGTGCTGCACCCCGAAGCGCTGCCGTTCAACGAGCCGGTCAATGGCCTGGAGATCATCTACAAGCGTTGCATCTACACGCCGGCCAAGGGGTTCCTCGAAGAAGCGGGCTGCCCGGAGTGCCTCAAGGAAGTCGGCGAGGCGCTGTTTGAAAGCCTGGAAGACTGGATGCCTGGCCACACCGATAACTTCACCTGCCCGCTATGTGGGCATGAAGACGACATCAATGGCTTTCTGTTCCTGCAGGAATGCGGGTTTTCCAACCTGGGATTCATTTTCAACAACTGGGCGGAGGCGGGCTTCAAACAGAGCTTTATCGACGAGTTTGCCGATTGGCTCGATCAAAAAATGAGCTGGGTCAAAGTCGAACTGTAACTTTTTGCCGAACACGATCGTTCCCACGCTCCCGCGTGGGCAACGCCGCATGGGACGCTCCGCGTCCCGTTGTTGTCGGAGATTTTGAATCCTGCCCCAAGGCGACGCGGAGCGTCACCAGAGGCATTCCCACGCGGAGCATGGGAATGATCGGGGCGATGAAATTACCCATCTATCAGTATTACCAAGTTTGTCAGAGTTTTACATTGAGCCCGGCAGGGTGCATGTATATAATGGCGCGCTTCCATTTTCCCGCTCGGGAGCCCCCGCGATGCTGCGTATCAGCCAAGAAGCTCTGACATTCGACGACATTCTCCTAGTGCCCGGTTATTCCGAGGTGCTTCCTAACGAAGTCAGTCTCAAGACCCGCCTAACCCGTGGCATCGAGCTGAATATTCCCCTGGTTTCCGCTGCCATGGACACCGTCACCGAAGCCCGTCTGGCCATTGCCATGGCTCAGGAAGGCGGCATCGGCATCATCCACAAGAACATGACCATCGAGCAGCAAGCTGCCGAAGTGCGCAAGGTCAAGCGTTACGAAGCCGGTGTGGTGAAAGATCCGATCACCATCGAAGCTGACGCCACCGTGCGTGACCTGTTCGAACTCACGCGTATGCACAACATCTCCGGCGTCCCGGTGCTGCACGATGGCGACCTGGTCGGCATCGTCACTTCCCGTGACGTGCGTTTCGAGAACCGCCTTGAAGTCACCGTCCGCGAAGTGATGACGCCTAAAGAGCGCCTCGTCACCGTCAAGGAAGGCGCCGACAAGAACGATGTGCGCGAACTGCTGCACAAGCACCGCATCGAGCGCGTGCTGATCGTCGACGACAAATTCGCCCTCAAAGGCATGATGACCGTCAACGACATCGAAAAAGCCAAGGCTTACCCACTGGCCAGCAAGGATGACCAAGGTCGTCTGCGCGTTGGCGCTGCTGTCGGTACCGGTAAAGACACCGGTGATCGCGTCTCGGCGCTGGTCGCTGCCGGTGTTGACGTGGTAGTGGTCGACACCGCCCACGGCCACTCCAAAGGCGTGATCGACCGCGTGCGTTGGGTCAAGCAGAACTTCCCTGAAGTGCAGGTGATCGGCGGCAACATCGCCACCGGCGCTGCCGCCAAGGCCCTGGCCGAAGCTGGCGCCGATGCAGTCAAGGTCGGTATCGGCCCAGGCTCCATCTGCACCACGCGTATCGTCGCCGGTGTGGGCGTGCCGCAGATCAGCGCCATCGCCAACGTCGCCGCTGCCCTTGAAGGCACTGGCGTACCCTTGATCGCCGACGGTGGCATCCGTTTCTCTGGTGACCTGTCCAAGGCCATCGTAGCCGGTGCCTCCTGCGTGATGATGGGCTCGATGTTCGCCGGTACCGAAGAAGCACCGGGCGAGATCGAACTGTTCCAGGGCCGTTCGTACAAGGCTTACCGTGGCATGGGTTCGCTGGGCGCCATGTCCCAGGCGCAAGGCTCTTCCGACCGTTACTTCCAGGACTCTTCGGCAGGCGCCGAGAAGCTCGTACCGGAAGGCATCGAAGGCCGTGTGCCGTACAAAGGCACCCTGAGCGCGATCATCCATCAACTGATGGGCGGCCTGCGTTCCTCGATGGGCTACACCGGCAGCGCCAACATCGAAGAAATGCGCACCAAGCCAGAGTTCGTACGGATCACCGGCGCCGGCATGGCTGAATCCCATGTCCACGACGTGCAGATCACCAAGGAAGCGCCAAACTACCGTGTAGGTTGAGGCTTCCAGCAAAACGTTAAGTAACCGGGGCTGTTCTTCAGCCCCGAGTTGTTTCTGATTCATTAGACGAGACTGACTTCATGGCCCTCGACATTCACGCCCACCGCATCCTGATCCTCGACTTCGGTTCCCAGTACACCCAGCTGATCGCCCGCCGCGTGCGTGAAATCGGCGTGTACTGCGAACTGCATCCGTTCGACATGGACGATGAAGCGATCCGCGAATTCGCACCCAAAGGCGTCATTCTCGCCGGTGGCCCCGAGTCCGTTCACGAAGCCAATAGCCCGCGCTGCCCGCAAGCGGTATTCGACCTGGGTGTGCCGGTATTCGGCATCTGCTACGGCATGCAGACCATGGCCGAGCAACTGGGCGGCAAGGTAGAAGGCTCCGAGCTGCGTGAATTCGGTTATGCCCGTGTGGACGTGGTCGGCAAGAGCCGCCTGCTGGACGGCATCGAAGACCACATCGACGCCGACGGCCTGTTCGGCCTCGACGTCTGGATGAGCCACGGTGACAAGGTCACCAAAATGCCGGAAGACTTCCACATCCTGGCCAGCACCCCGAGCTGCCCGATTGCCGGCATGTTCAGCGATGAGCGTCGCTACTACGGGGTGCAGTTCCACCCGGAAGTGACCCACACCAAGCAAGGCGGGCGCATCCTGTCGCGTTTCATCCTCGACATCTGCGAGTGTGAAGCCCTGTGGACCCCGTCGAAAATTGCTGAAGACGCCATCGCTCAAGTGCGCGCCCAGGTCGGCACTGACAACGTATTGCTTGGCCTGTCCGGCGGCGTTGACTCCTCGGTTGTGGCCGCCTTGCTGCACAAGGCCATTGGCGACCAGCTGACCTGCGTATTCGTCGACAACGGCCTGCTGCGCCTGCACGAAGGTGAGCAAGTGATGGCCATGTTCGCCGAGAACATGGGCGTCAAGGTGATCCGCGCCAACGCTGAGGACCAGTTCCTCAACAACCTGGCCGGCGAGTCCGACCCGGAGAAGAAGCGCAAGATCATCGGCCGCACCTTCATCGACGTGTTCGATGCCGAGTCCAACAAACTGGACAACATCAAATACCTCGCCCAGGGCACCATCTACCCCGACGTGATCGAGTCGGCCGGCGCCAAGAGCGGCAAGGCCCACGTGATCAAGTCCCACCACAACGTGGGCGGCCTGCCTGAGGAGATGAACCTCAAGCTGGTAGAACCGCTGCGCGAACTGTTCAAGGACGAAGTCCGCCGTCTGGGCCTGGAACTGGGCCTGCCGTACGACATGGTCTACCGCCACCCATTCCCAGGCCCGGGCCTGGGCGTGCGTATCCTGGGTGAAGTGAAGAAGGAGTACGCCGACCTGCTGCGTCGCGCCGACCACATCTTCATCGAAGAACTGCGCAAGGCCGACTGGTACCACAAGGTCAGCCAGGCGTTCGTGGTGTTCCAGCCGGTGAAATCGGTTGGCGTCGTAGGCGATGGCCGCCGTTACGCGTGGGTTGTTGCACTGCGTGCCGTAGAGACGATCGACTTCATGACAGCGCGTTGGGCACACCTGCCTTACGAACTGCTGGAGACGGTCAGCGGCCGGATTATCAACGAGATCGAAGGTATCTCGCGCGTGACGTATGACGTGTCGAGCAAGCCGCCGGCGACGATTGAGTGGGAATGATGGGACGTCCGGCATTGTCCGGCACGATCTAAGAAATGCCCTAGAGCCCGCGTAATTGCGGGCTTTTGGCTTTTTGGCGTTGGCAAATTCTGGCGTAGATATTAGAGAAACTGTGATCGAATCAAATCCGTATCGAACGGTGTTATCCCTTGATCAGGCGCAAACACCGTCTGTGCCAACTGCGATGAGGCTACGCCTTCTCCCCGCGCTCGAGCATGTAAGTCGAATAGCGTCTCCAAATCCGGCCTTGGTGTATGTATTAAAGCTCGCAGCATCAAGGACACCCCGCTGAGGTTGTTCTCGACGTTGTTCCACCTCGGAGATGATGTGAGCCCCAGATCGGCCCAAATTATGCGTCGCTCTTGCAAGTCCATTACGAATGGCAGGCAGATCCCTGTGTTGGATGCGATATCGATACGGTCGAACACGGAGCTTGGCTCGAATACTTCACCTGACGCCGTATCGACGCGAGCCATCCAGCCAGCGAAGCATTCTGGAAGGTCGCAGTAAGGCTGCTCGGTGTATGAGTTGATAGAGGTAACAACGTAGCGAATACCCTTCTCTACGAGAACATCAAGGTCGAGGTCGATGAACTCTGAAGCTCCATCGGGCGCGTCGACGATGTCGCCGCTGTGGTAGCCGCCGAAACTCTTCAGGTTGTAGTAAGCGACTGTTTCTATGAACACGAAGTTGGCGTCGAAAAATGCAGCGGACAAGTCGATATCTGTACGCCCATGGCCGTTCTTCCACCAGAGGAACAGGCGAATGAAGCGGGTGTCAGGTATAGGCAGCCGACTGCCCCGCACCAATGTGCGCAGGGCTTTCGATGAGGCACGCTGCGCCAGCGGTACCCTGTACTCGCGTAGTACTGGATCGATAAAGCAGCGACCTAGCGGCGGTAGTGACGCAAAACGCGTTACGAGAGCGTTCTCACAGATTGTGGCTGCACGAGCCAACACGTTGGGGGCTAGAGGTTCGCGTCGATCCTTGATTGCGTAGACTTTGGCGAGTGCGCCTTTGGGTGTGAATGCTCGCAGGGGGAGTGGGCGAGGAGCGCGTACCTGAGCCAGCAACTGCAGCAGAACAGGTGAGGACACTTGTGCCGCAACCGCCTCGAACGCGTCGAGGACCGATTCTGGTGCCGTTGCACGCCGAAGGGTCACGTCCAGCCGTCTTGCGAACTCGCCTGGGCGGTTTTGTAGTATGGGCGTAAGCGCGGCGATGTCACGCTGGGCAAGCAATGTTTCGACTCGTGATCCAAATGAGTCTGGCGTTTCGTTGCGACGTGCTGCCGTGATGGCGGCCAGCGCTCGTGGGTACTTATCGGCATAGTCGCCCGGATGCAGTACTTCAGCCAGGCGTTTCCATCGCTCTGCATGCCGCATCACGTCTTCTGCAACGTTGAGTGTTTTGTCGAGCAGGCGCAACAGCAGGCGACGCATTGAGCGCTTCATCGCTTTAAAACGTGTCGAAGCTGTCGTCAGTGACACGTCTCCTCCACTTAGCGCAACAGCGAGCCGTAGCACGTCTGTCGCCGTTTCGGCGTTTCGTTCCAGGAATGTATCTACCCGCGCATCGCCGGCTACGTGCAGGATAAGTGCACCGCCAACTAGTGCACGGATCTCCCGAAACGGCACGGACTCAGGCAGCAGTCGAAACACATCGCTTTGATACTTTCGAATAAACCAGATGACGTCGGCAGTTTCCTGTTCGGAGAGCGAGGTGCGTGATGAAATCAGCGGTTCGAGGAGTGACTCGAACTCGGAGACGCTTCCCGGTTCGATAACGCGGGATATGAAGTTGCCTTCAAGCATCGCAGGTCGAGCGTGTTCGGTGGGTGGTAAACGTAATAGCGTTAAGCAGTGAATGACGGCATTAAGGTACAACTCCGCCTCTGAGGCCGTCAGGACCTGCTCTGGAAAGTCAGGGTAGAAGGGTTTGTGATGTACATGAGCGCCAGTTTCCCGCCGAAGAACGCCGATAATTTCGCGCAGCCAATACTTGAGTTCTGTTGCTGACAACTTGGCAATTTGCTCAATCAGGGATTCTGACAGTACACATCGGAACGCCGCGACTTCCCGGACCGCCGATGCGACCTGCGCACGCGTGGCACCGCCAGTGCCGATGGGGACGTGAACTTTGCTACGGCGACGCAGGAACAACCCCTGATTCATACTAGATTTTCTCCCTTGGCCACCGTCGTGCTCGCGTTGCAGTTGAAGTAAAAACGCCTGCTAGAAGCAGGCGCAGTGTGGAGAGCGAAACCCCTAGGTCATAGGAGGTTAGAAGGAAGGTGTTCCATAGCCACGGCGGCATTCTACGAAAGGTTGAATCTGTTTGTCAGGTCGCTGCGTAATTCAACGGTAACAAGCTGCTTCGCCAGCAGAAGAGGGGCCGCTTTGCGCCCCAGCGGGAGCAAGCTCCCTCGCCACAGGGTTACATTGTGTCCTTAGGTGGTGGCATTACAGGCTTGAACAGGGGGGACGGCGGTACGCTCAGCGTCAGAAAAACTCATCCAGCAGACAATAGAACTTCATGCGCTGCTCATCGGGCTCAACGCCATAAGCCTCAAAAAATGGCCTCACCCATGCCAGCCCCAGATTGCTTTCAATACTTCGTGCTGCCAAGGCAAGGTCTTGGAACCGATCGCTGACCCCCAGCCGTCCACAGTCGATGAAGCCGCTGAAACAACCCTCTGCCGCCATGAAATTCGGCAGGCAAGCGTCGCCATGGGTCACTACCAGATCATGAGTCTTTGGCTGAGTCGCCACCAGTTCAGCAAACACATCCTCAGCGCTTTGCCCCAGTCGCTCGTCGTCGAAGTCTGTCTCGTCCACGAGGCCGGCACTGACGTGCTGCTGTGCGCGTGCGATGCGCAGCTGGAGGGAGTGATCGAAGGGGCACAGTGCCACGGGTAACTGGTGCAAAGTACGCAGCGCGGTCGCCAGGATGTTGATAATTTGCTCGGCTGAAAGCTCGCTGGCGCTGGCCAGGTCCTGTCCCGGTACGGTGGTCATCAGCAACCAATGGCGGTGGGCCGCTGTAACTTCATCCAGGACCACAGGCGCAGGCAGACCCATTTGCTGCAGCCATCTGAGTCGATCAATTTCGTCTGCCAACTCACTGTGTTCCTCCAGGAGCTCGGATTTCAGGAACAGATCCGTGCCGCCGTCATGGCGCAGGCGAAAGACGTCAGCGCGCGATTCACCAATGGCCTGTTGTTCAATCAGTGCATGGGGAAATTGTTCCCGCCATTTGTGGGGAATATTCATCGTTGTCTCCGGCGTCAGCGCCGCGCCACATCAGAAAAATAAAACTTATCCAACGTATGCCGCGACTCGGTGTACTCGAACTGCCTTCCATCCTGCAAAAACGTCTGGTTACTCACCACAATCACATGGCTTTGCCCCTCCAGATCCAGATGCGCCTGGTCGTCCTTGCTGCGTGGCAGGGCTTCGATGGTGCGTTGCGCGTAGCTGATCTGCAGCTGCAGCGTTTGCTCGATAAACGCGTAGATCGACTGCTCGGCGATGTCGCGGTCCAGGCCGGGAATCAGGTCGCTGATGAAGTGGTTGATGTCCAGAATCACGCGTTTGCCGCCGATGCGGCGCACCCGTTTGATGCGCGTGATCAGGGTGCCGGGTTCGGCCTCGATGTGTTGCAGCAGTGAGCCTTCCAACGGGATCTGGGTGAACTCGACCACGTCGGTACGTACATCATCGCCCAGGTCAGCGTGGGTTTCGTGGAAGCTGACGATGCCGCCCAGTTGGAACTCGATCGGGTTGGGCGACAACACAAAGGTGCCCTTGCCGTGGATCTTTTGCGCAAAGCCACGTTCCTGCAACTGCTCGATGGCGCGCCGCACGGTGCCACGGCTGGCCTGGTAGGCGTCCATCAGTTCGGTTTCGGAGGGAAGGCGCGTACCGCGTTGCAGGCGCTCGGTGGTGATGCTGGCAAGCAGATCCGTATAGATCTGGTTGTATTTGCTCATGGGATGGCTCTTGCCCGGCGTTATGAAGGTGGACTGCGCGTTCAAGGCAGGAACCTTAGTGGCAGAGGTTGGGTTTGTCCATTGGACACCCGTGCCCGTAGGTGAAAAACCTGACGGAAAGATCGTATGAATAAACAAAAGTGTAACTCGTACAGACGAGTTGTTGATTTAACTCGTACAGACGAGTACTTTTCCCTCCTCGGCGTGCTGCCAACGACTGCCACCCATAAAAACAATCACAGTGGAAAACGAGCATGAGCCACGACTATTCAACGATTGCCCGCGAGATCCTCGACAACCTCGGAGGCCGCGAAAACCTTGAGCAGGCTGCCCATTGCGTGACCCGCCTGCGCCTGGCGCTCAAGGACCCCAGCCTGGTCAACAGCAGTGCCCTGAACCAGGTCGATCTGGTCAAGGGTTCGTTCTTTACCGGCGGCCTGTTCCAGGTGGTGATCGGTCCCGGCGAAGTGGAGAAGGTCTACGCCGCCCTGCGCGAACTGACCGGCCTTGCCGCTTCGACCATTGCCGACGTCAAGAAAGCCGGCGGCGACAAGGCCAACCCCATGCAGCGCCTGGTGCGGGTGTTCTCCGATGTGTTCATGCCGATCCTGCCCGCGCTGATCATTGCCGGCCTGTTGATGGGCGTGAACAACCTGATGGGCGCCAAGGGCATGTTCATCGAAGGCCAGACGCTGCTGGAGGCCTACCCGAATCTGGATGGCCTGTGGAGCCTGATCAACCTGATGGCCAACACCTCCTTCGTGTTCCTGCCGGCACTGGTGGGCTGGTCGGCGGCCAAGCGGTTCGGCGGTAGTGAAATCCTCGGCATCGTGCTGGGCCTGATGCTGGTGCACCCGGACCTGCTCAACGCCTGGAACTACGGCAAGGCGGTAGCCGGCCTCGACGGCCAGAGCCTGCCGTACTTCGATATCTTCGGCTGGTTCCAGATCGAGAAGGTGGGTTACCAGGGGCAGATCCTGCCAATCCTGATGGCGGCCTTTGTCATGAGCGTGATCGAGAAGTGGCTGAGGGCGCGGGTGCCGAATGCCATTCAACTGCTGGTGGTGCCGATCACCACCATCGTGGTCACTGGTGTGCTGGCCCTGGCAATCATCGGCCCGGTGACGCGTCACCTCGGCATCCTGATTACCGAAGGCCTGGTCACCCTGTTTGAAATCGCACCTATGATCGGCGGCGCGATTTTCGGCCTGCTCTATGCGCCGCTGGTGATCACCGGTATGCACCACATGTTCCTGGCCGTCGACCTGCAGCTTATTTCCACCCAGGGCGGCACCTTTATCTGGCCGATGATCGTCATGTCCAACCTGGCCCAGGGCAGCGCCGCGCTCGGGGTGTTCTACATGACTCGCAATGCGCGGGACAAAAGCATGGCCTC
This sequence comes from Pseudomonas sp. GW823-FHT02F05, assembly GCF_058797315.1. Classification (NCBI taxonomy): domain Bacteria; kingdom Pseudomonadati; phylum Pseudomonadota; class Gammaproteobacteria; order Pseudomonadales; family Pseudomonadaceae; genus Pseudomonas; species Pseudomonas sp. GW823-FHT02F05. The sequence continues at coordinate 143,064 of NZ_JBXAJM010000004.1, read as the reverse complement.
GACCTCGGCCATTTCAGCTTACTTCGGCATCACTGAGCCGGCGATGTTCGGGGTGAACCTGCGTTTCAAATTCCCGTTCTATGCCGCTCTGCTGGGCTCGGCGCTGGGCAGCATTTTCCTGTCGTTGAACAAGGTGCAGGCCTCGGCCATCGGCGTCGGTGGGCTACCCGGGTTTATCTCGATCGTACCGAGCGCCATTCCGATGTTCGTGATTGGCATGGTCGTGGCGATGGTCGTGCCGTTTGCGCTGACGTGCATGTTGAGCATGAAGATCGTTCGGCCTGGTTACCGGGTCGCCTGAAGATCGCTATCGCAGGCAAGCCAGCTCCCACAGTGATGTGTGAACACATTCAAATGTGGGAGCTGGCTTGCCTGCGATGAGGCCGGAAGGGCCAACACCCAACTCTACTGAAGGAATCCACCATGCAAACCTGGCAACACTCGGTGATCTACCAGATCTACCCCAAAAGCTTCCACAGCCACGCGGGTAACGCCACCGGTGACCTGCTGGGCATCGTGGACAAACTCGACTACCTCAAGTGGCTGGGCGTGGACTGCCTGTGGGTTACTCCGTTCCTGCGCTCGCCCCAGCGCGACAACGGCTACGACATCAGCGACTACTACGCCATCGACCCCAGCTACGGCACCATGGCCGACTGCGACCTGCTGATCAGCGAAGCCGCCAAGCGTGGTATCAAGCTGATGCTCGACATCGTGGTCAACCACACCTCCATCGAACACGAATGGTTCCAGCAGGCGCGCAGCAGCCTCGACAATCCCTATCGTGACTTCTACATCTGGCGTGACCAGCCGAACAACTGGGAATCCAAGTTCGGCGGCTCGGCCTGGGAATACGAAGCGCAGACTGGCCAGTACTACCTGCATCTGTTCGACCATACCCAGGCCGACCTCAATTGGGATAACCCCAAGGTACGCGCCGAAGTGTTCAAGATGATGCGCTTCTGGCGCGACAAAGGCGTGGGCGGCTTCCGCCTGGATGTGATCAACCTGATCTCCAAGCCCGCCGATTTCCCCGAAGACAACAGCGACGGTCGCCGTTTCTACACCGACGGCCCGAACGTGCACCAATACCTGCAGCAAATGCACCGCGAGGTCTTTGAAGGCCATGACCTGATCAACGTGGGCGAGATGTCATCCACCCGCCTGGAACACTGCATTCGCTACTCGAATCCAGCGTCGAAAGAGCTGTCGATGACCTTCAATTTCCATCACCTGAAAGTCGATTATCCGAACCTGCAGAAGTGGGTGAAGGCCGATTTCGATTTCCTGCAACTCAAGCAGATCTTCTCCGACTGGCAGGTGGGCATGCAGGCCGGTGGCGGCTGGAACGCGTTGTTCTGGTGTAACCACGACCAGCCACGGGTGGTCTCGCGCTTTGGTGACGACGGCGAATACCGCGTGGTCTCGGCCAAGATGCTCGCCACGGCGCTGCACTTCCTGCAGGGCACGCCATATGTGTATCAGGGCGAAGAGCTGGGCATGACCAACCCCGGCTTCGACAGCATTTCGCAATACCGCGATGTGGAAACCCTGAACATCTTCCGCCTCAAGCGCGACGCGGGAGAGTCCGAAGCTTCGAGCATGGCGGCGATCATGCAGAAGTCCCGCGATAACGGGCGTACGCCCATGCAGTGGAGCACCGAAGCGAACGCCGGGTTCAGCCGCGGTGAACCCTGGATCGGCATTCCCGCGAATGCTGCGCAGATCAATGTCAACAGCCAGATGGATGACCCGGATTCGGTGCTGCATCACTACCGCAGGCTGATCGACCTGCGCCGTCGCGAGCCGCTGATACAGCAAGGCGTTTACCGTGCGTTGCTGCAAGACCATCTCCAGGTCTGGGCGTACCTGCGTGAAGGTCATGGCGAGCGCCTGTTGGTACTCAACAACTTCTATGGATCGTCGTGCGAGATCCAACTGCCCGAAGGCGTGATCAACGCCGCAAACGAGCAACGCCTTCTGATCAGCAACTACCCCGATTGCCCGCTGCGCACGAGCACGATGGTGCTACGCCCTTATGAATCCTTCGTGCTGCACCTGACTGGTTGAAATGCCCCCTGTAGGAGCGAGCTTGCTCGCGAAGATCGCCAACGCTAACGCGCCCCTCCAGGTGTTGCGTGGAGGTTGCAAATTCTTCGCGAGCAAGCTCGCTCCTACAGGTGATCGCGTCACGCAAGACAGCAAGAAAAAACAATAAAAATAAAAGGAGCACTTCATGAAAACAACAATAAAACTGGGCCTTATTGCTTCCTGCCTCACGGTGCCTTTCGGCGCCCAAGCCCTGGAATTTGCCGGGTATTTGCGCAGCGGCGCGGGCACGTCAACGGGCAGCGGCAAGCAGCAATGTTTCCAACTGCCGGGTGCGCAAACCAAGTACCGCTTGGGCAACGAATGCGAGCAGTACGCCGAGCTGGAACTGCGTCAGGATTTGCTGACCCTCGATGACGGTTCGGTGTTCAGCGTCGATGCCATGGCTTCCCTCTATAACAAGTACGACCGTGCCCTGAAGTTCCAGGGTGAAAACAATGGCTCGGCGCGCATGCCGCAGATGTATGCGCAATGGTCCAACCTGCCCAGTCTCAATGGCGGTTCGCTGTGGGCCGGGCGGCGTTACTACAAACGTAACGACATCCATATTTCCGACTTCTACTACTGGAACCAGAGCGCCACCGGTGGCGGGATCGAGGACGTGTTGATCGGCGGCTTGAAATACAGCTACGCCCTGTCGCGCAAGGACAACCTGTACCAGAAGGAGTACGCCACCCGTCACGACTTCAACGTCGCAGGTTTCAAGACCAACCCCGGTGGCGAACTGGAACTTGGCTTGAGCTACATCGCCAAGGCCGGTGGGCGTGACACCAACAGTGGCTGGGCGCTGACGGCGCAGCATGTACAAGCGGCCTTCCTGGGTGGCAAGAACAAGTTTGCCCTGCAGTACGGCGAAGGCCCCGGCACCGGTCTGGGTTACACCGGCAATACCACGTTGGACAAAAGCAGCAAAAGTTACCGCGCCGTGGAGTTCTTTGATTGGCAAGTGACCCCGCGTTTCGGCGGGCAAGTCGAGGCGGTGTACCAGAAAGATGTGCGCCCAGGGCGTCAGGACCAGAACTGGATGTCGCTCGGTGTGCGTCCTGCGTATGCGCTCAGCGAGCAATTCAAACTGGTCACTGAGCTGGGGCACGATCAGGTCGAGGCCACCGGCGGTACGCGCAAATTGAGCAAATTTACCTTCGCCCCGACCTGGTCGCCCAAAGGTCCTGAGTTCTGGGCGCGGCCGGAAGTGCGGTTGTATTACACCTATGCGTCCTGGAACAAAGCGGCCAAGCGTGCGGCCAATGAGCTGGCGGCGGGCTCGGCGTTGTCCGACACCGGCGCCTATGGCACGGCGCGGCATGGGTCAAACGTCGGTGTGCAGGTCGAATATTGGTGGAAGTAAGCCGGGCTCGTGTGGGAGCGGGCTTGCTGTGGCGAGGGAGCTTGCTCCCGCTCGACTGCGCAGCAGTCGCAGGCTTTTGGGGGCGCTTCGCACCCCAGCGCAAGCAAGCTTGCTCGCCACAGCAAGCCCGCTCCCACCTTTGATCTTCGTCATCCTCAACCTTGCATCGGCTCAATGATTTTTAAAGAACAACACAAACAGGTGAAGTCATGACCACATCTCAACCCCTGGAACTGCTGGCACCCTTGTCCGGGGTTTTGCTGGCGCTGGATCAGGTCCCCGACCCGGTATTTTCCGGCCGCGTGATTGGCGATGGCCTGTGCATCGACCCTACCTCGCACACCCTCTGCGCGCCGTTGGCCGGGGTGATCAGCAATATTCAGGACAGCGGACACGCCGTCAGTGTCACCGCCGATAACGGAGTGCAGGTGCTGCTGCATATTGGCCTGGACACCGTGAACCTGGCGGGCCAGGGCTTCACCCGGCTGGTCGAGGAGAGCCAGCGGGTGGAGGCCGGGCAGCCGCTGATCGAGTTCGATGCCGATTACGTGGCGCTCAATGCACGCAGCCTGCTGACCTTGATGCTCATTGTGAGCGGCGAGCCGTTTGTGCCATTGGTGGCCGGTCAGGCGCTGGTGGAGTCCGGCCAGCCTCTGGTGCAGGTCTCACCGGGGCCGATGCCCGCTGAGGTGGACGAGGAAGAGGGCAATGCGCTGTTTTCCAAGCCAGTGACATTGCCCAATGCCAGCGGCCTGCACGCCCGCCCTGCGGCGGTGTTTGCCCAGGCGGCGAAGGGGTTCAGTTCCAGCATTTTCCTGCACAAGCAAACCCTGAGCGCCAATGCCAAGTCGCTTGTGGCGATCATGGCGCTGCAGACCTCCCAGGGCGACAGCGTGCAAGTGAGCGCGGCGGGGGAAGATGCCGAGGCGGCAATCCAGGCGCTGGTGGCGTTGCTGCTCGACGGCTGTGGCGAGACGCTGCCGGTAGCGGTCGAGGCGATCAACGAGCCCGCCACGCCTGCGTCTTCTGCGTCCGTGTTGCGAGGCGTCTGCGCGTCGCCGGGCTCGGCGTTTGGCCAGGTTGTCCAAGTGGCTGAACCGGCGCTTGAGATTCCCGAAGCCGGTGCCGGAGAAACCTTCGAACGTACCGCATTGGCCCGTGGTCTGCGGGCGGCAAACGAGGCGCTGCAAGCGTTGCAGGCCAAGGCGGCCGGCAGTGCCCAGGCCGAGATCTTCCGCGCCCACCAGGAACTGCTCGAAGACCCGACCCTGCTTGAACAAGCCCATAGCCTGCTGGCCGAAGGCAAGAGCGCGGCCTTTGCCTGGAATACGGCCACGGTGGCGACCGCCAGGCTCTTCGAAGGCTTGGGTAAAACGCTGCTGGCTGAGCGTGCGGCGGATTTGGCCGACGTCGGCCAGCGCGTGCTCAAGTTGATCCTGGGGGTGCCGGAGCGTTCCATGGAGCTGCCGGAGTGCGCCATTCTGGTCGCCGAACAATTGACCCCCTCACAAACCGCCGGCCTGGATACCAGCAAAGTGCTGGGCTTCGTCACGGTCGCCGGTGGCGCTACCAGCCACGTGGCCATCCTCGCCCGGGCCCTCGGCCTGCCATCCCTTTGCGGTGTACCCAGTCAAGTATTGGCCTTGGCCAACGGCAAGCGGGTACTGCTCAACGCCGACAAAGGCGAGCTGCAGCTGGAGCCGAACCTGGCTGAAATCGAGCAACTGCAGGCGGTTCGTCAACAGCAAAAGCTACGGCTGCAGCGTGAAGTGGCACAGGCCTCACAGGCGGCGGTCACCCGCGACGGTCACCACATCGAGGTCACAGCCAACGTCGCCTCATTGCAGGAAGTGGAACAGTCACTGACCCTGGGCGCTGAAGGCGTGGGTCTGCTGCGTTCGGAGTTCCTCTACCTGGAACGCAACCGTGCCCCGAGCGCAGAGGAGCAGGCCGACACCTACAGCGCCATCGCCCGCGCCCTCGGCCCCGAGCGTAATCTGGTGGTACGTACCCTGGATGTGGGCGGCGATAAACCCTTGGCCTATGTGCCGATGGAAAGCGAGACCAACCCATTCCTTGGCCTGCGCGGTATCCGCCTGTGCCTGGAACGCCCCGAACTGCTGCGTGAACAGTTGCGTGCGATTCTTGCCAGTGCAGGCTTGGCGCGGCTGCATATCATGTTGCCGATGGTCAGCCTGCTGTCGGAGCTGCATCTGGCGCGCAAGATGCTCGAAGAAGAGGCGCTGGCCCTCGGGCTGGCCGAGTTACCGAAGCTGGGCATCATGATCGAAGTCCCCAGCGCAGCGCTGATGGCGGATGTGTTTGCGCCTTATGTGGATTTCTTCTCCATCGGCACCAACGACCTGACCCAGTACACCCTGGCCATGGACCGCGACCACCCGCGCCTGGCCAGCCAGGCCGACAGTTTTCACCCGGCCGTCCTGCGCCTGATCGACATCACCGTCAAGGCGGCCCATGCCCATGGCAAGTGGGTGGGCGTATGTGGTGCGCTGGCGTCCGAAACCCTGGCGGTGCCGGCGTTGATCGGCCTGGGTGTGGATGAGCTGTCGGTCAGCGTGCCGCTGATCCCCACCATCAAGGCCACCGTGCGCGAACTGGACCTGCACGACTGCCAGATCATTGCCCGCCAAGTGCTGGGCCTGGAAGAAGCCGACCAAGTGCGCGAGGCCCTGCGCCTGTACCACGCGGCCACCGTTGAAACCTCACCTGTCGTGGAGCACTGAGCATGTTCGAGAAATTGCAGCGGGCGTTCTGGAAAGCCCTGACGCCTGATTTGGTGGCCGAGACGGTCGCACCGACGACGCCGAGCCTGTTGTCGGCCGATGTGGTGAGTGCATTGGGCGGGGAGGGGAACGTCACGTCACAGCAGCGCGTGGCACTCACGCGGGTGCGGGTGCAGTTGCGGGAGGCGGGGCGTTTGGATGAGTCGGCGTTAAAGGCAGCGGGTATACCGGCAGTGATGGTGTTGACGGGTGGGGTAGTCCATCTGCTCACCGGCCTATAAGGCGACGATGATCACATGTGGGAGCCGGGCTTGCCCGCGATAGCGGTGTGTCAGGCGCCGACTACCTTGACTGTCAGGCCGCTATCGCGGGCAAGCCCGGCTCCCACAGGGATTTGCAGTGTGCGGGCTGCCGTGATCAGAGTTGTGGGGTGTCTTGTGGCGGCTTGGTCTTGTCCACGCCCGGCACATGCAGGTTGCCTTCCACCACCTGGTTGCCCTCCAGCTGCGGCTGGGTCACCCAGGTAAGAATGTCGTAGTAACGTCGAATGTTCGCCACAAAATGCACCGGCTCGCCGCCGCGGGCGTAGCCGTAGCGGGTCTTGCTGTACCACTGCTTCTGCGACAGGCGTGGCAGCATCTTCTTCACGTCCAGCCACTTGTTCGGGTTCAGGCCTTCTTTCTTCGCCAGGAGGCGCGCGTCGTCCAGGTGGCCGGTGCCTACGTTGTAGGCGGCGAGGGCGAACCAGGTGCGGTCGGGTTCGGCGATCTTGTCGTCCAGCTCATCCTTGATCCGGGCCAGGTACTTGGCGCCGCCCATGATGCTCTGCTTGGGGTCAAGGCGGTTGGACACGCCCATGGCTTGCGCGGTGTTCTGGGTCAGCATCATCAGGCCGCGCACGCCGGTCTTGGACGTGACCGTGGGTTGCCACAGCGATTCCTGATAACCAATGGCTGCCAGTAAACGCCAATCGACTTTCTCGGCCTTGGCATAGGCGCGAAAGTGTTTCTCGTACTTGGGCAGGCGTTGTTGCAAGTGCTGGGCAAAGGTGTAGGCGCCGACATAGCCGAGGACATCGACGTGCCCGTAGTAGCGGTCCTTCAGGCGTTGCAAGGTGCCATTCTTCTCGACCTTGTCCAGGTAACTGTTGATCTCGTTTAGCAGGCTGTTGTCGTCGCCTGCTGCCACGGCCCAGCTTTGATTGCTGGCATTGCCGAGGTCGAAGGCCACGCGCACGTTCGGGAAGTACACCTGGTTCATGGCCACTTCGTTGGAGTCCACCAGGGTCAGGTCGATTTGCCCTTCGTCGACCATGCGCAGCAAATCCACCACTTCAACGGCGTCGGATTCTTCGTACTCGATGGCCGGGTTCTGTTTTTTCAGCGCCGCCAGTTGCTCGGCGTGGGTGCTGCCCTTGAGCACCATGATCTTCTTGCCCACCAGGTCGGCGGCGTTGGTGGGGCGCGATTGGCCGTTGCGGTAGATAATCTGTGGGGTGACTTCAAGGTACGGGTGAGAGAAGCGCACCTGCTGCTGGCGCTGGTCGCTGCTCACCAGGCCGGCGGCGGCGAGTACCGGGCCGTTGGGTTTGCCCAGCCGGCTGAACAGGTCGTCGAGGTTGTCGGCCGTCTCGATTTCCAGCTTCACCCCCAGGTCGTCGGCAAAGCGCTTGACCAGTTCGTATTCGAAGCCGGTTTCACCGTTGCGATCCTGGAAATACGTAGCGGGACTGTTGCGAGTGACCACCCGCAATACGCCATCCTCCTTGATTCGCTCCAGTGTGCTGGGTTTATCAACACAGGCACTGAGCATCAGGAAGAGCAAGGTGGCGATGAGCCATTTGGCGCATCGCAGGCGCGAAACAGTTGGGAAGAACATCTGCGCAGTATACGCAAACGGCTCACGGCGCCATATCTCGACAGCGGCGCACTTGTCTGCTAGCCAGCGTAAAACTGTGCTGCAGCCCGCAGAAACGGGGCTTGGCGAGCGATTGTGACGGTTAAAATAACTGCGCCCAATACCCTGGATAACGCCGTAACTGCAGGCAAAGCGTGCCAACTGACGTTCGGCGGCGGCCACCGGTAGCGTTTCGGGTGCCGTTGGCGAAGGTTTACGCTAGAATGCACGGCCTCAAAGCACACCCCTTCCCGAGGCTGTCCCGAAGATGTTGATCCTGCGCGGCGCTCCTGCCCTTTCTGCCTTTCGCCACAGCAAACTCCTTGAGCAACTGAGCCAGAAGGTTCCAGCTGTTACAGGCCTGTACGCTGAATTTGCTCACTTCGCCGACGTAACCGGCGTCTTGACCGCCGACGAACAGCAAGTGCTGGCACGCCTTCTGAAGTACGGCCCAAGCGTTCCCGTTCAAGAGCCGACTGGCCGCTTGTTCCTGGTTCTGCCACGGTTCGGCACCATCTCGCCCTGGTCGAGCAAGGCCAGCGACATCGCCCGCAACTGCGGCCTGGATAAAATCCAGCGCCTGGAGCGTGGGATCGCCTTCTACGTCGCCGGGCAGTTCAGCGACGCCGAGGCCGAGCTGATCGCCAGCAGCCTGCACGACCGCATGACCCAGATCATCGTCAGCCAGCTGGAACAGGCTGCCGGCCTGTTCAGCCACGCCGAACCCAAGCCGCTCACCGCGATTGACGTGCTGGGCGGTGGCCGCGCCGCCCTCGAGAAGGCCAACACCGAGCTGGGTCTAGCCCTGGCCGAAGACGAGATCGACTATCTGGTCAACGCCTTCACCGGCTTGAAGCGCAACCCCCACGACATCGAACTGATGATGTTCGCCCAGGCCAACTCCGAGCACTGCCGTCACAAGATCTTCAACGCCAGTTGGGACATCGACGGCCAAAGCCAGGAAAAAAGCCTGTTCGGCATGATCAAGAACACCTACGTGATGCACAGCGAAGGCGTTTTGTCGGCTTATAAGGACAACGCCTCGGTGATCGTCGGCTCCGTCGCCGGTCGCTTCTTCCCGGACCCGGAAACCCGCCAGTACGGCGCGGTGCAGGAGCCGGTGCACATCCTGATGAAGGTTGAAACCCACAACCACCCGACCGCGATTGCCCCGTTCCCGGGCGCAGCCACCGGTTCGGGCGGCGAAATCCGTGACGAAGGCGCCACCGGCCGTGGTGCCAAGCCCAAGGCGGGCCTTACCGGTTTCACCGTGTCCAACCTGCAGATCCCGGGCTTCGAACAGCCGTGGGAAGTGCCGTACGGCAAGCCTGAGCGCATCGTCACCGCGCTGGACATCATGATCGAAGGCCCGCTGGGCGGCGCCGCGTTCAACAACGAATTCGGGCGCCCGGCGCTCACCGGTTACTTCCGGACCTTCGAGCAGTCCATCACCACCCCGCGTGGCGATGAAGTGCGCGGCTACCACAAGCCGATCATGTTGGCTGGCGGTATGGGCAACATCCGTGAAGAACACGTCAAGAAAGGCGAGATTCTGGTCGGCTCCAAGCTGATCGTGCTCGGCGGCCCGGCGATGCTGATCGGCCTGGGCGGCGGTGCGGCCTCTTCCATGGCCACCGGCACCAGCTCGGCCGACCTGGACTTCGCTTCCGTACAGCGCGAAAACCCTGAGATGGAGCGCCGCTGCCAGGAAGTCATCGACCGTTGCTGGCAGTTGGGTGACAAGAACCCGATCAGCTTCATCCACGACGTCGGCGCCGGTGGTTTGTCCAACGCCTTCCCGGAACTGGTCAACGATGGCGACCGTGGTGGCCGTTTCGAACTGCGCAACATTCCAAACGACGAGCCGGGCATGGCCCCGCACGAAATCTGGAGCAACGAATCCCAGGAACGCTACGTACTGGCTGTTGGCCCTGAAGACTTCGCACGCTTCCAGGCCATCTGCGAACGCGAGCGTTGCCCGTTTGCCGTGGTCGGCGAAGCCACTGCCGAGCCGCAGTTGACGGTTACAGATAGCCACTTCGGCAACAGCCCGGTGGACATGCCGTTGGAAGTGCTGCTGGGCAAAGCCCCGCGCATGCACCGTTCGGCGGTACGTGAAAGCGAGCTGGGCGATGATTTCGACCCAAGCACGCTGGACCTGGCCAACAGCATCGAACGCGTGCTGCACCACCCGGCCGTGGCGAGCAAAAGCTTTTTGATCACCATCGGCGACCGCACCATCACCGGCCTGGTTGCCCGTGACCAAATGGTCGGTCCATGGCAGGTGCCGGTGGCCGACGTTGCCGTCACCGCCACCAGCTTCGACGTGTACACCGGTGAAGCCATGGCCATGGGCGAGCGCACACCGCTGGCCCTGCTGGACGCTCCGGCGTCGGGCCGCATGGCCATTGGTGAAACCCTCACCAACATTGCGGCCTCGCGTATCGGCAAGCTGTCCGACATCAAGTTGTCGGCCAACTGGATGTCCGCTGCCGGCCACCCAGGTGAAGATGCGCGCCTGTACGACACGGTCAAAGCTGTCGGCATGGAGCTGTGCCCGGAACTGGGTATCACCATTCCGGTGGGCAAGGACTCCATGTCCATGGCCACCCGCTGGAACGAAGACGGCACCGACAAGAGCGTCACTTCGCCGCTGTCGCTGATCGTCACCGGTTTTGCGCCGGTCACTGACATCCGCCAGACCCTGACCCCGCAACTGCGCATGGACAAGGGCACCACCGACCTGATCCTGATCGACCTGGGCCGTGGTCAGAACCGCATGGGCGCTTCGATCCTGGCGCAAACCCACGGCAAGCTCGGCAAGCAGGCCCCGGACGTCGATGACGCCGAAGACCTCAAAGCCTTCTTCGCCGTGATCCAGGGCCTGAACGCCGACGGCCACCTGTTGGCTTACCACGACCGTTCCGACGGTGGTTTGCTGACCAGTGTTGTCGAAATGGCCTTCGCCGGTCACTGCGGCCTGAACATCGTGCTCGACAGCGTTGCCGAGGATGCTGCCGAAATCAACGGCATCCTGTTCAACGAAGAGTTGGGTGCTGTGATTCAGGTGCGTCAGGACGCTACCCCAGACGTGCTCGCGCAGTTCAGCGCCGCTGGCCTGGCCGAGTGCGTGGCGGTGATTGGCCAGCCGATCAACAACGGCGAAGTCAATATCTCCTTCAACGGCGACACGGTCTTTACCGGTCAGCGCCGCTTGCTGCAACGCCAGTGGGCCGAGACCAGCTACCAGATCCAGCGTCTGCGCGACAACGCCGACTGCGCCGAGCAGGAATTCGACGTGATCCTGGAAGAAGACAACCCGGGCCTGAGCACCATGCTCAGCTTCGACGTCAACCAGGACATCGCCGCGCCTTACATCAAGAAGGGCATTCGCCCACAGGTTGCCGTACTGCGTGAGCAGGGCGTCAACGGCCAGGTGGAAATGGCAGCAGCGTTCGACCGCGCCGGCTTCAATGCGATCGACGTGCACATGAGCGACATCCTCGCCGGTCGCGTTGACCTCAACGAGTTCAAAGGCCTGGTTGCCTGCGGTGGTTTCTCCTACGGCGACGTGCTGGGTGCCGGTGAAGGCTGGGCCAAGTCGGCCCTGTTCAACAGCCGTGCCCGCGACGCGTTCCAGGGCTTCTTCGAACGCAACGACAGCTTCACCCTGGGTGTGTGCAACGGTTGCCAGATGATGTCCAACCTCAGCGAACTGATCCCGGGCAGCGAGTTCTGGCCGCACTTTGTGCGTAACCGTTCCGAGCAGTTCGAAGCCCGTGTCGCCATGGTGCAGGTGCAGGAGTCCAACTCGATCTTCCTGCAGGGCATGGCCGGTTCGCGCATGCCAATCGCCATCGCCCACGGTGAAGGCCACGCCGAATTCAGCAGCGAAGAAGCGCTGCTTGAAGCCGACCTGTCCGGCACTGTAGCCCTGCGTTTCGTCGACAACCACGGCAAGGTCACCGAAAGCTACCCGGCCAACCCGAACGGCTCGCCACGCGGGATCACCGGCCTTACCAGCCGCGACGGTCGCGTGACCATCATGATGCCGCACCCGGAACGCGTATTCCGCGCCGTGCAAAACTCGTGGCGCCCGGAAGAGTGGAGCGAAGACGGCGCCTGGATGCGCATGTTCCGCAACGCTCGCGTGTGGGTGAACTAAGGCCGTGTACAAGCTCGCCTTCTTCGTGCCCGACAGCCATGTGGAGACGGTAAAAACCGCCGTCTTCGCAGCCGGCGGCGGGCGCATCGGCGACTACGACAACTGCGCCTGGCAAGTGCTGGGCCAGGGCCAATTCCGCGCGTTGGACGGCAGTCAGCCGTTTATCGGGCAGGTGGGCCAGGTTGAAGTGGTTGAAGAGTGGAAGGTTGAGTTGGTGGTGGCAGATGAATTGATCGTGGCCGCTGTGGCTGCTTTGAAACTCAGTCACCCGTATGAGACTCCGGCGTATGAGGTGTGGCAGTTGGCGGATTTTTGATTCGTGGGCTGTATAAACAAGAAACCCGCTGGGCCCGTTTGGTCAGCGGGTTTTTTGTTGGTTTTAAGTGCCAATCGCAGGCAAGCCAGCTCCCACATTTGACCCCGTTGTCAGACCGTACATCAATCCCATGTGGGAGCTGGCTTGCCTGCGATGGCGTCGGCGCAAGCGCCTCAGAACTTTCCGACAAGCCTTTCAGGTTGTCCGTCGGAACTCGCACAACTAACCTTCTCGAGTCGCTGCCAATTCAGTGACCGGGACTGCAAGCCTGAAAAGTCACTAGGAGCCTATTCCATATGGAGTTTAATGATGATCAGCGACAACTTGCTAACTGGTTCAATCTCATCTCAAGCCGAGTCCCGCCAAGCTGGTGATTCACCGTCCGACCAGATCTTCACCGTACTACCCAGTCTGAACACCGAAACCCTGCTCGCCAATGCCTCCCAAGACCTGGCATCCGTACAGGCACTGGCGGGTAATCTGGCTTTTGAAATCGACGGCCCGCACCGTGATGCGGTGCTGGGGATTCATCGGATGGTAGAGGGTATTCAGTTGATGGTGGATCGAGTACTGGATCTACACGAAGTACCCACCAGTAACTGAATACACCACACTCTGTGGCGAGGGAGCTTGCTCCCGCTGGAGTGCGAAGCGCTCCCAGGATTTTTGGGACCGCTGCGCAGCCCAGCGGGAGCAAGCTCCCTCGCCACAGGGGAAATCAGGCGTTGATCCGGCGAGTCACCAACCGCTCCAACGCTTCACCCAACCCGGACGCCTTGTCACCCATAACTGATCGTTCCCACGCTCCGCGTGGGAACGCATCCTGTGACGCTCAGCGTCACCCTTGCGCAGGGCGGGACGCAGAGCGTCCGGGGCGGCATTCCCACGCAGAGCGTGGGAACGATCGGTCAGGCGTTGATAGGGCGGGTAACCAACCGCTCCAAAGCCTCACCCAAACCTAAAGCCTTGTCACCAATCAACAAGTGCCAAACCCCGCTATCCAGCTGGCTCACACCCTTGCAACCCAGCGCAGTGAGGTCCGCTTCAGACAGCACCGAATCATCCCCCAACTCCACCCGCAACCGGGTCATCGCTACCGCTTCCAGTTGGCGCACATTCTCTCGGCCACCCAGGGCATTCAGCCACTTTTCGGCCTCGTGTACATTCACCGCCACCGGCTTATCCACAGGCGCAACCGCTGCAGGCTTTGCGGCAACAAACCCCGGCATCGCCAAGCGGATTTCATCAGCAATGCTATCGGCCATCGGCCCGACCACCACCTGCAAACTCCCACCATTCCCCGGCCGCACCACAGCCATGGCACCCAGCGCTTTCAACTCTGCATCCACCGCCTTGTTGCGATCCACCATGTCCAAGCGCAGCCGCGTGGTACAAGCACCCACACTCAGCAAGTTCTCGGCGCCTCCCAACGCCTGGATATAAGCCGTCGCACGCTGGTTATCGCTCATCGCTTCAGCCTGCACCACCTGGATGTCTTCACGGCCCGGCGTCTTCAGGTTGAAGCGGCGGATGCAGTAGCTGAACACCGTGTAGTAGATCACCGAGTAGGCCAGGCCTACCGGTACCACCAACCAGCCATTGGTGGACTTGCCCCAGCCCAGCACCATGTCGATAAACCCACCGGAGAAGGTAAAGCCCAGGTGGATATTCAGCAGGTCGGTGACCGCCATCGACAGGCCGGTGAGCAGCGCGTGAATCAGGTACAGGAAGGGCGCCAGGAACATGAAGGCAAATTCAATCGGCTCGGTCACCCCGGTGAGGAACGAGGTCAGCGCCATCGACAGGAAGATCCCGCCCATCACTTTGCGCCGCTCAGGCAAAGCATTGCGGTACATCGCCAGACACGCCGCGGGCAGGCCGAACAGCATCACCGGGAACATGCCGGTCATGAACTGGCCGCCTTTGGGGTCGCCGGCAAAGTAGCGGGTCAGGTCGCCCGTGACCACCGCGCCGGTTACCGGGTCGGTGAAGCTGCCGAACACGAACCACGCCATATTGTTGAGGATGTGATGCAAGCCAGTGACGATCAGCAGGCGGTTGAACACGCCAAACACGAACGCACCGAGGCTGCCGCTTTCCATCAACAGCACGCCGAAGCTGTTGATGCCGTGCTGGATCGGGGGCCAGATCAGGCCGAAAATCACGCCCAGGCCCACCGCGCTGAACCCGGTGACAATCGGCACAAACCGCCGCCCACCGAAGAACGCCAGGTATTCCGGCAACTTGATGTCCTTGAAGCGGTTGTACAGCCCACCGGCCATCAAGCCGCTGGCGATACCGGCGAGCATGCCCATGTTGATGGTGGTGTCCATCACCTTGAGCGTGGAGATCATCACCAGGTAACCAATCGCCCCGGCCAGGCCCGCAGTGCCGTTGTTGTCACGGGCAAAACCCACGGCGATGCCGATGGCGAAGATCAGCGCCAGGTTGGCGAAGATCGCCTGGCCGGCGTCGTGCATCACCGCGATGTTGAGCAAGTCGGTGTCGCCCAGGCGCAGCAGCAGGCCGGCGATCGGCAGGATCGCGATCGGCAGCATCAAGGCGCGGCCCAGGCGTTGCAGGCCTTCGATAAAGTGTTGGTACATGGCGTGTCTCCCTATTCTTGTTGTTTTCAGCTCAGCGGCCAGTGGTGTTGACAGGCTTGGCGAACGGCCTTGGCGCTGCTCAGGTTGAGCAGTTCCTGGCTCAGTTGCCGGCATTGCGCCGCGTCCAGATGGCGAACGCGGTCTTTGATCTCTCCGATCTGCGGCGGGCTTACCGACAGCTCGGTGACGCCCAGGCCGACCAGTACCGGCGTGGCCAGCGGGTCCGACGCCAGGGCACCGCACACGCCGACCCAACGCCCGTGCTTCGCCGCACCGGCGCAGGTGTGCGCGATCAGTCGCAGCAAGGCCGGGTGCAGCGCATCGACGCGCGCGGCCAAGCCTGCGTGGTCGCGGTCCATGGCCAGGGTGTACTGGGACAGGTCATTGGTGCCGATGGACAAAAAGTCCGCATGTTCGGCCAGCTGTTCAGCCATCAGCGCAGCGGCGGGCACTTCGATCATCACCCCCAGTTCGGGGCGCTGGCTCAAACCCAACTCGGCGCACAGTTCATCCAGGCGCTGGCGAATCTGCAGCAGTTCATCCACCTCGCTGACCATCGGCAACAGGATGCGACAACGCGCCAGCGGCGAGACTTGCAGCAGGGCACGCAGTTGCTGGTCGAGCAATTCCGGACGCACTTGGGCCATGCGAATGCCGCGCAGGCCCAACACCGGGTTGGCCTCGATCGGCAGCGGCAAATAGTCGAGCTGCTTGTCGCCGCCCACGTCGATGGTGCGGATGATCACCGACTTGTCGCCCATGGCATCCAATACGGCCTGATAAGCCTGACGCTGTTCCTGCTCATCCGGCGCGGTACGGCGGTCGACGAAGAGGAATTCGGTGCGTAGAAGGCCGACGCCATCGGCACCGTTTTCAAACGCCACTTGGGCCTCGCTGCTGGAGGCAACATTGGCGGCGATTTCAATGTTCACACCGTCGCGGGTGCGTGCCGGTTGTTGCGCCTGGGCCTGTTGCTGCTGGCGACGCAGTTTTTGCGCGTCGCGTATCTGGTGCACTTCAGCATGGCGCGCATCGGTAGGGGCCAGTTCCAGGCGGCCATTGATGGCGTCCAGCACCACGCGCTGGCCCTGAGGCACATCCAATACCTCGGCACCGAGGGCGACCACGCAGGGTAAGCCTTTCCCCCGAGCAAGTATCGCGACGTGGGAGGTGGCGCCGCCTTCGGCCATGCAGATACCGGCGGCCTGCTGTTCACTCAGTTGCAGCAAGTCTGACGGGGTCAGTTCATGGGCGCTGACAATCGACCCGGCGGGTAACTCAAAGTGCCAGGCCTCACCCAGCAAGGCCCGCAATACGCGTTGTTGCAGGTCGCGAAGATCGTTGGCGCGCTCGGCAAACAACGGCTTGCCCAACGCCAACAGCACGGCGCACTGGGCCTGGATCGCATCACGCCAGGCGTGGGTGGCAGCGCTGCCGTGGGCGATGGCGTCGGTGGCCGCTTCCAGCAGCGCCGGGTCTTCGAGCAGTGCAAGGTGAGCGGCGAAGATGTCTTCTTCCTCGACATTCTTGCGTTGGCGGGCATGCTCGAGGGTGCTGCGGATTTCGTCACGCACCTGCTCCAGTGCCGTGTCGAGGCGCTGCTGTTGTTCGTCGGCGCTATGGTTACCGGTGTCTTCGGGCAGCTCGATGCCGGACAGGCGGAACAGTGGCCCGCACACCAGGCCGGGTGCTGCACACACGCCTTGCAGCACATCGGCTTCCACACTGGCGCGACGTGGCGCAGCAGTGGCTACCGGGGCGTGATGGGCTTCGCTGACCGTCACGGATAGCGCCGCGACCAGCCCTTGCAACGCCGCCTCTGCGTCTTGGCCACGGCAACTCACCCGCACTTCGTCGCCTTCGCCGATGCCCAGTCCCATCAAGCCAATCAGGCTGTCGCACGACGCCGATTTATCAGCGAAGTGCAGGTGCGACTGGCTGCTGAAACCCTGGGCGGTCTTGCGGATCAGGGCGGCAGGGCGTGCATGCAAACCGCCTCGATGGGTGATGCGCACGCTGGCGCTGGCCTCGAAGCTGGAGTTATCCACAGCTGCTTGGGCGGTGGCGGTGGTGCGCGCAGCAATCTGCAACAACGGCTCACCGATCTTGACCGTCTTCAGCGTCACGGGCGTCAGCTCAAAGCGGTCACTGTTGGTCAGGATGATCAGGCTCACCAGGCTCTTGCACTGGCGTGCGATGCGGTCCAGATCAAACTGCACTAACGGCTGACCCTCGCTCACCCGTGCGCCGTCCTTCACCAGCAAGGCAAAGCCTTCGCCATTGAGCTCCACGGTGTCGATGCCCACATGCATCAGTACTTCGGCACCGTTATCAGCGCGGATGGTCAGGGCGTGCCCGGTGCGCGCGACGTGGATGATCACGCCGTCACAGGGCGCGTGCAGGCAATCGTTCAACGGGTCGATAGCGATACCGTCGCCCATGGCGCCGCTGGCGAACACTTCGTCGGGGACGCGGTTCAGGGCCAGCACCGGCCCACTCAAGGGGGCGCTAAGGGTCAATGGATTATTGTTGTTGGGCATGGGCACGGTACTCATCAGGAAAACGCCGCTTTAGTGCGTGCGGGTGACTTTGCTCAGGTGGCGCGGCTGGTCCGGGTCCATGCCCCGTGCCTCAGCAAGGCCTGCGGCCATCACGTAGAAGCTCTGGATAGCCAGGATCGGGTCCAGGCTCGGGTGTTCGGCGCGGCTCAGCGTCAGGTCGCGTTCGGCGATATCGTCCGGCGCAGCCAGCAACACGCGAGCACCGCGTTGGCGCATATCGGCGGCCAGGCTCAGCAGGCCGGCCTGCTCGGCGCCGCGGGGGGCGAACACCAGTAGGGGGTAGTTCTCGTCGATCAAGGCCATCGGCCCGTGGCGCACTTCGGCGCTGCTGAAGGCTTCGGCCTGGATCGCCGAGGTTTCCTTGAGCTTGAGCGCGGCTTCCTGGGCGATGGCAAACCCGGCGCCACGGCCGATCACCATCAAGCGCTGGCTGCCTTTGAGGGCGTCGACGGCCAGGCGCCAATCCTGTCTGGCGGCGTCACGCAGGCCCTCGGGCAAGGCCTGACAGGCTTGCAGCAAGTCGGCTTCTTGATTCCAGTGGCCGATCAACTGTGCACTGGCGCTGAGGGTGGCGATAAAGCTCTTGGTGGCGGCCACGCTGAGTTCCGGCCCGGCGCACAGCGGCACGTGGAACTCGCAGGCGGCTTCCAGCGGTGAGTCTTCGGCATTGACCAGGGAGATGCTCAAGGCACCACGCTTGCGCAACAAGCGCAGACTGTTGACCAGGTCCGGGCTCTGCCCCGATTGGGAGAAACCAAACGCTACCTGGCCGCTGACTTTCATCGGCGCCTGCAACAGGGTCACCACCGACATCGGCAGCGACGCCACCGGAATGCCCACGTGTTGCATGGCCAGGTAGGCGAAGTAACTGGCGGCGTGGTCGGAGCTGCCGCGGGCGATGGTCATCGCCACTTGCGGCGGCTGGCGGCGCAGGCGGCCGGCGACTTCTTCCAGCATCGGGTCCAGGCGCTGCAGTTGGGCCGCGACGGCGTCGCAGGAGGCCAGGGCCTCTTCAAGCATTTTTGAAGTCAATGGTTTCTCCTTCGACCATTACGTCGGTGAGTGTCAGGGAGCGGTCCAGACGCACGCAGTCGGCAAAGCTGCCCGGTTGCAGGCGGCCGCGTTCTTCCAGGCCCAGGTAGTCCGCAGGAAATTGCGAGAGGCGTTGTGAGGCTTCGCTGATGGGCAGGCCGATTTTCACCAGGTTGCGCAGCGCCTGATCCATGGTCAGCGTGCTGCCGGCCAGGGTGCCGTCGGCCAGGCGCACGCCGCCCAGGCATTTGGTCACGGTGTGGCTGCCCAGCTTGTACTCTCCGTCGGGCATGCCGGCGGCGGCGGTGGAGTCGGTGACGCAATACAGGCACGGGATCGAGCGCAGGGCCACGCGCATGGCGCCGGGGTGCACGTGCAGCAAGTCCGGGATCAGCTCGGCGTACTGGGCGTGGGCCAGCGCGGCGCCGACGATGCCGGGTTCGCGGTGATGCAGCGGGCTCATGGCGTTGTACAAATGGGTGAAACTGGTGGCGCCAGCGGCCAGGGCGGCAACGCCTTCTTCATAGCTGCCCAGGGTGTGGCCGATCTGCATGCGCACGCCGCGTTGGCTGAGGGCGCGAATCAGGCCGTCGTGGCCGGCGATTTCCGGGGCGATGGTGATCACCCGGATTGGCGCCAGGCGCAGGTAGGCTTCCACTTCTTGCATCAACGCGGTGTGGGCGAAGTTGGGTTGGGCGCCGAGTTTTCCCGGATTGATGTAGGGGCCTTCCAGGTGCACGCCGAGTACGCGGGCGCTGCCGGCTGGCCGCTGTTCGCAGAACGTGCCGAGCTCACCGAGCACGCGGGAAATTTCTTCCACCGGCGCCGTCATGGTGGTGGCCAGCAGCGAGGTGGTGCCAAAACGCACGTGGGTACGGGTAATGGTCTCGAAGGCGCTCGCACCTTCCATGATGTCGGCGCCGCCACCGCCATGCACATGCAGGTCGATAAAGCCCGGCAACAGGTAGGGCAGGTCGTTGTCGGCCGGGTCGCACGGCGTGCCGTCAATGGCGACAACCTTGCCGTGCTCATGCACCAGGCGACCACGCATCCAGCCGCTGGGCGTGAGGATATTGTCTTCAGTCATGGGCAGTTCTCTAAGTTCGCATTCAGGCGGAGTAGTCATGGCGGCGCAGCTCTGCGACAAAGTCGTAGTAGTCGTTGCGGCAGTAGGTGTCGGTGATCTCAATCGGCGTGTTGTCGGCGGTGTAGCCCACGCGGGTCATCAGCAGCATGGCGGTGCCGGGGGCGATGCCGACCAGCGCGGCGAACTCGTCCGAGGCATTGATCGCCTGGATATGCTGCAAGGCGCGCACGATGGGCTTGCCGATGCTCTCCAGATATTCGTACAACGAATTGCCGATGGCCTGGGGATGAGGCAACACCGAGGCCGGCATGGCGGTCATTTCAATCGCCATCACCGTGTCATCGGCTTTGCGCAGGCGCTTGAGGCGCGCCACTTTGTCGGTGGGCGACAGGCCCAGGCGAATCAGCTCTTCGTGGGTTGGCGGGGTGATGTCGCGCTCCAGCCACTGCGACGTCGGCACAAACCCCTTGAGCCGCAGCATCTCGCTGAACCCCGACAGGCGCGACAAGGGTTGTTCCAGGCGCGGCGTGATGAAAGTGCCGGAGCCTTGGCTGCGACGGATCAGCCCTTGAGCCATCAACACTTCCAGCGCTTTACGGGCGGTGACCCGCGAGATGCTCAATTGCTCGCTGAGGGCGCGTTCCGAAGGCAGGGCCTGTTCGGATTTCCACTGGCCGGCATGGATCGCTGCTTCAAGGCTGCGGGCCAGTTGCAGGTACAGCGGCGTGGATTGCTTGTCGTCGGGGCGCAGGGCCAGGATGGGATTCATCTGTCAGGTTTCCGATGCGTTATTGGAATGTTGTCGCCCGATAATGGCCGAAAACTAATACCACTTAAATACCATGTCAATGCTACCAAAACGGTGAAAATCCCGGTTTCAGGGCGCTTTAATGGGGCTTGGTATCAAGTGGTATTAGAGAGGTCTTTATTGCGCGCACAAGTGCAGGGTCCCGCGCGGTGAACTGGTATTCACCGGCGGGTGCTGCCTGGGACAGGAATTATTTTCGAATTATTTTACGAACGGCACGCGATTACGGCCGAATCTCGATGAGGGTGCCGTCTTTGACCAGGTTCCACACTTCGCGCATATCCACATTGCGCATGCCGATGCAGCCGTCGGTCCAGTCCAGGGTGTGGAACCACTGTTCCGGGTAGTCTTCGGTGTCGGGGGTGCCGTGGATCATGATCATGCTGCCCGGCTTTACGCCTTCGCGGCGGGCGCGAGCGGCGTCGCTGATGTTCGGGTAGGAAATGTGCATGGCCAGGTTGAAGCGGTCGCTTGTCTTGCGCCAGTCGATCCAGTAGAGGCCTTCGGGCGTGCGGCGGTCACCTTCGATCAGCTTGTGGCCCTTGGGGTTCTTGCCCAGGGAGATGCGATAGGTCTTGAACGGCTTGCCGTCGTTGATCAGCTGCAGCTGGTGGGCGGACTTGAGCACCAGGACTTTCTCGACCGTTTTACCGCCAAGGGTTTGCACCGTGGAGGCCGGGGACAGCGTGGCGAACGACAGGCAGATCAGAGCAAGCAACCAACGCATTGAAACGGTATCCCTTTGGCGACATTGGCCGGCTTGTTATTGGGCGGGCTTGGACAGCGGTGGCACAGATTCGCTACGTACCGGGTATGCCTGTTGGCGACGGTCAGCGAAGAAGCATTCTAAGGTACGCCCGACCGTGCGGAAAGCCAGCTCGGACCAAGGGATATCGGCTTCGTCGAACAATCTCACTTCCAGGCTTTCCTGGCCAGCGGCAAAGTCCAGGTCGATCAGTTCGGCGCGGTAGAAGATATGCACCTGGCTGATGTGCGGCACATTGATCAGGGTATAGAGGCTCAGGTTGCGCACCCGGGCGCAGGCTTCTTCCAGGGTTTCACGCATGGCCGCCTGCTCGACGGTTTCGCCGTTTTCCATAAAGCCTGCGGGCAGGGTCCAGTAACCCAGGCGTGGCTCGATGGCGCGGCGGCACAACAGCACTTGGTCGCCCCATACCGGCAGGGTACCGGCGACAATATTGGGGTTCTGGTAATGAATGGTCGAGCAGTGGTCGCATACATAGCGCAGGCGTGCGTCGCCTTCGGGAATGCGTTGGGTCACCGGTTTGCCGCACTGGCTGCAGAAATTCATGCTGGGGTTCCTGGACAATGGGCACATCTTGGCTCGGTGCCGGGCGTTCCTGCAAGTTGTCGTTTCGCGACAGCGCTGCGGTTTTGGGGTTGGGCGCTCGCACGCTTTGGTGCATGATGCAAGGTAGCCAACAGACCGAGATGACTCATGCTGGACGAGCTACTTCGCCGGGTAAGCAACCACACCCCCCACACCCTGGAAACCGACGGGCGTTTCCCCGAGGCTGCGGTGCTGGTGCCGATTACCCGCAGTGACGAACCCGAGCTGATCCTGACCCTGCGCGCCAGCGGCCTGTCGACCCACGGTGGCGAAGTGGCCTTTCCCGGCGGGCGCCGCGACCCCGAAGACCCGGACCTGATCTTTACCGCCTTGCGCGAAGCCGAAGAAGAAATCGGCCTGCCGCCGGGGCTGGTTGAGGTCATAGGCCCGTTGAGCCCGCTGATTTCCCTGCACGGCATCCGCGTAACGCCCTATGTAGGTGTGATCCCCGATTACGTCGAATACCTGGCCAACGACGCCGAGATTGCCGCCGTTTTCAGCGTGCCTTTGAATTTTTTCCGACAGGACCCACGCGAACATACCCACCGCATTGATTACCAGGGCCGTAGTTGGTACGTGCCAAGCTACAGGTTCGGCGAATACAAAATCTGGGGGCTGACAGCGATCATGATCGTCGAGCTGATCAACCTGCTCTATGACGATGCCAAAATCAGCCTGCACCAGCCGCCCAAGAGCTTCATCAATCTATAAGCCATCGTTCAAATGGCATGCCGTGAGGAAAAACCATGAAATACCGCCTGGGCGACGCCCGCGTCGAGACCCATCCCGACAGTTGGGTTGCACCGAATGCCACGCTGGTGGGCAAGGTCAAACTGGAGGAGGGCGCCAACGTCTGGTTCAACGCGGTGTTGCGTGGAGATAACGAGCTGATCCTGATCGGCAAGAACAGCAACGTGCAGGACGGCAGCGTGATGCACACCGACATGGGCTACCCGCTGACCCTCGGCACCGGCGTGACCATTGGTCATAACGCGATGCTGCACGGCTGCACCGTTGACGACTACAGCCTGATCGGCATCAACGCTGTGATCCTCAATGGCGCCAAGATTGGCAAGCACTGCATCATCGGCGCCAACTCGCTGATCGGTGAGGGCAAGGAAATTCCCGATGGCTCGCTGGTCATGGGCTCGCCAGGCAAAGTGGTGCGTGAGCTGACCGAGGCGCAAAAGCGCATGCTCGAAGCCAGCGCTGCGCACTATGTGCATAACTCGCAGCGTTATGCGCGGGATCTGGTTGAGCAGGAAGAATGAGTACGGTTGAACGGCCTGTTGCCTCGCCGTGCGTGAGTATTTGCGCACTGGACGACGACGATATCTGCACCGGCTGTCAGCGCAATGTGGATGAGATTACGCGCTGGAGCCGCATGGACAACGCCGAGCGCCGGCTGGTGCTGGGGTTGTGCCATGAGCGGGCGGTGGCGAGTGGGATGGTGTGGATGACCCCTGGGAAATCTGGCGCCTGACAGGCCGCCATCGCAGGCAAGCCAGCTCCCACCCTTGATGTGTGAATACCTTCAAATGTGGGAGCTGGCTTGCCTGCGATGAGGCCCTGCCAGACGACATCCTTGTAATTGTGTACCCTGTGCGGCATTGCCCACAGGTCCATCCTCCATGTTTTTCCTGATCGCCTATATCAGCAGCGTCGTGCTGATCAACTTCGCCTTCTCCACCGCCCCACACCTGGACGTCATCTGGTCCGCCTGGGGTGGCCTGGTATTTATCCTGCGCGACATGGTGCAAACCCGCTTCGGCCACGGCGCAATCATCGCCATGCTCGCGGCGCTGGTGCTCTCCTATATCACCTCCGACCCGTCCATTGCCCTGGCCAGTGCCACGGCGTTTGCGGTGTCCGAGTGCATCGACTGGCTGGTGTTCAGCATCACCAAGCGCCCGCTGCATGACCGCCTGTGGATAAGTTCGGCGCTGAGCATTCCCCTCGATACCTTTATCTTTTTCGGCCTGATCGGCGCATTGACGCCGGCGGTGGCGGGCACGGCGTTGGTATCCAAGTTCGCCGGTGTCACCGTGGTCTGGCTGATCATGGCCTGGCGTATCCGCCGGCGGGCTGTCGCCAACTGAGGCCAATTTTTACAGTTCATGTAAAATGCCCGCCTTTCTCCCCCATGATCCGCTCCCCTGAGGACCTGAGATGACCCGAATCGGAACTCCATTGTCGCCAACCGCGACCCGCGTTTTGCTGTGTGGCTGCGGTGAGCTGGGCAAGGAAGTGGTAATCGAACTGCAGCGCCTGGGCGTTGAAGTGATTGCCGTGGATCGCTACGCCAATGCGCCGGCCATGCAGATGGCGCACCGTAGCCATGTGATCAACATGCTCGACGGCGCCGCATTGCGTGCGGTGATCGAGGCGGAGAAGCCGCATTTCATCGTGCCGGAAATCGAAGCCATCGCCACCGCGACCCTGGTTGAGCTGGAGGCCGAAGGTTTCACCGTGATCCCCACCGCCCGCGCCACGTCGCTGACCATGAACCGTGAAGGCATCCGTCGCCTGGCCGCCGAAGAGCTGGACCTGCCGACCTCGCCGTACCACTTCGCCGATACCTTCGAAGATTACAGCAAGGCCGTCCAGGACCTGGGCTTTCCGTGCGTGGTCAAGCCGGTGATGAGTTCGTCGGGCAAGGGCCAGAGCCTGTTGCGCAGCGCCGACGACGTGCAGAAAGCCTGGGACTACGCCCAAGAAGGCGGGCGTGCCGGCAAGGGTCGGGTGATCATCGAAGGCTTTATCGACTTCGACTACGAAATCACCCTGCTGACCGTGCGTCACATCGGCGGTACCACTTTCTGCGCGCCGGTGGGCCATCGCCAGGAGAAGGGCGACTATCAGGAGTCCTGGCAGCCGCAGGCCATGAGCCCGATTGCCCTGGCAGAGTCCGAGCGCGTTGCCAAAGCCGTGACCGAAGCCTTGGGCGGCCGTGGCTTGTTTGGCGTGGAATTGTTCATCAAGGGCGATCAGGTGTGGTTCAGCGAAGTGTCGCCGCGCCCCCATGACACCGGCCTGGTGACCCTGATTTCCCAAGACCTGTCGCAGTTTGCCTTGCACGCACGCGCCATCCTCGGCCTGCCGATCCCGTTGATCCGTCAATTCGGGCCTTCGGCGTCGGCGGTGATCCTGGTGGAAGGGCAATCCACCCAGACTGCATTCGCCAACCTCGGCGCCGCGCTGAGCGAGCCGGATACAGCGTTGCGTCTGTTTGGCAAACCTGAAGTGAACGGCCAGCGCCGCATGGGCGTGGCACTGGCGCGGGATGAGTCGATTGAAGCAGCTCGGGCCAAGGCGACCCGTGCTTCCCAAGCAGTTGTTGTAGAGCTCTAAGCCGCCACGCTCGTCCCCACGCTTTGCGTGGGAATGCCTCTTGTGACGCTCTGCGTCGCGCTTGGGGACGCAGAGCGTCCCTAACTGCATTCCCACGCAGAGCGTGGGAACGAGCATGGGGTCAGGCGACCTTGTTCAAGTCGTTATCCCGCGTCTCTTTCAGGCACAGCACCGCAATCAAGCTCAGCAACGCTGCCGCCGATACATATCCCCCGACATAACTCAAACCACCCATCGCCACCAGCTTGGTCGCAAAGAACGGCGCCGCCGACGCTCCCACGATCCCACCCAGGTTATACGCCGCCGATGCGCCGGTATAACGCACGCGGGTCGGGAACAGTTCTGGCAGCAGCGCGCCCATCGGTGCGAAGGTCACGCCCATCAAAAACAGCTCCAACGCCAGAAACAGCGCTACGGCCCAGGTCGAGCCATGGGTCAGCAGCGGCTCCATGGTAAAGCCCGACAGAATCGCCAGGACCGCGCCGACAATCAGCACCGGCTTGCGCCCGTAGCGATCACTGGCCAGGGCGGCCAGCGGTGTCGCCAGCCCCATGAACAGCACCGCGAAACACAGCAGGCCGAGGAAGGTTTCACGGCTGTAGCCCAAGGTGGAAACGCCGTAGCTCAACGAAAACGCCGTGGTGATATAGAACAGCGCATAGCACACCACCATCGACGCGGCGCCCAGCAGTACCGGCAGCCAATGCTGGCTGAACAGTTCCACCAGCGGCACTTTCACTGGTTTTTCCTTGGCCACGGCATTGGCGAATACCGGCGTCTCATGCAATTTGAGGCGTGCATACAGGCCCACCATCACCAGTGCGGCGCTGAGGATGAACGGAATGCGCCAGCCCCAGCTGCGAAATTGCTCGTCATTCAGGCTCATGGCCAAAATCAGGAACAAGCCGTTGGCCGCCAGGAAACCTATCGACGGGCCCAGTTGCGGGAACATGCCGAACCAGGCGCGCTTGCCCTTGGGGGCATTCTCGGTCGCCAGCAAGGCCGCGCCGCCCCATTCTCCACCCAGGCCGAGGCCTTGGCCGAAACGCAAGACACACAAGAGAATCGGTGCCCAGGCACCGATGCTGTCGTAGCCCGGCAGCAAGCCGATCAGGGTAGTACATACACCCATCAGTAGCAGTGAAGCCACGAGGGTTGATTTACGGCCGATACGGTCACCGAAGTGACCGAACAACGCCGACCCCAGAGGGCGGGCGATAAAAGCGATACCGAAAGTCAGGAACGATGCCAGCATCTGCGCGGTGCCGGAGGTCTGTGGGAAGAACACCGGGCCGATCACCAGGGCGGCAGCCGTGGCGTAGATGTAGAAATCGTAGAACTCAATGGCGGTGCCGACGATGCTCGCGGTGGCGACGCGGGCGGTCGAGTTGGCAGGTGCGGCGCTCGCAGCCTCTTGGTAGGTGGTGCTCATGACGTTATCCCTGACGGTTATTGCGCGTTTGGACGCGGATTATTATTGGTCGAACACCCATGGATCAGGGCTGTGCGCGGGGCGGCTCGGGATGGGAGCAAACACCGGTCGGACATGGTAAGGCGGTGCCAGGACACGCTGGGTGCGGATAGCACGCGGTCTGGCGGGGCTTGGGTAAGCCGCAGGGATTATAGGAAGGGGGCTAAGGATCCAACAAGGGGCTGGTGAGGATCTATGGCCTGGAACTGGATCAATGTGGGAGCTGGCTTGCCTGCGATAGCATCACCTCGGTTCAACTGAAGGACCGAGTCGCCTGCATCGCAGGCAAGCCAGCTCCCACATTGACCGGGTTGAGCCTGCTGAGGTCAGGCAGCGACTGGCACGTGGCTGGTATGCCAGATCAATACTTTGCTCACCCGGTTGTCTTCGGTCTCGAGGATTTCCAGGCGATAGCGGCCGACTTTCAGGCAGACCGCGCAATCGGGAATGGTTTCCAGCGCTTCGGTCACCAGGCCGTTGAGGGTCTTGGGACCGTCGCTGGGCAGGTGCCAGCCCAGGCTTTTGTTCAGTTCGCGGATCGAAGCGGCGCCGTCGATGATGTAGCGGCCATCGGGCTGGGCTTCGATATGCGGGTTATCCACCGCCTGATCGCTTTCGAATTCGCCGACGATCTCTTCCAGAATATCTTCCAGGGTGACGATGCCCAGCACTTCACCGTACTCGTCCACCACCATGCCCAGGCGCCGCTGCTGTTTGTGGAAATTCAGCAGTTGCAGCTGCAACGGCGTGCTTTCCGGCACGAAGTAAGGCTCGTGGCAGGCGGCGAGCAGGGCCTCTTTGGTCAGGCTGGCGTCGGGCAGCAGGTGTTGGACCTGCCGGGTATTGAGCACGGCCTGCACCTGGTTGATGTCGCTGTGGAACACGGGCAGGCGGGTGCGCGGCGAGGTGCGCAACTGTTCGATGATGTCTTCTATCGACTCATCAAGGTTGATGCCGTCCACTTCGCTGCGCGGCACCAGGATGTCGTTGACCGTGATGTTGTCCAGGGCATGGATACCGGGCAGGCCGGGAGTGCGGTCGGCGTCGGTGTCGGGCTCTGGGTCGTCATCATGGTCGGGCAGGGGCTCGTCGCTGTTTTTCACCATGCCGGCTTTGCGCGCAAACGGGCGCAATAACAGCTGGCTGATGCCATTGAGCAGCCAGGCCAGCGGGTAAAGGATTTTCAGCGGCACGCCCAGCAAGGTATTGCCAAAGCCCAGCACTGCTTGGGGGTGACGGGTAGCCAGGGTGCGGGGCAGGTAGTCGGCCAGCACCAGCAGCCCTGCGCAGGAAATCAGCCAGCCTAGCCAGGGCCCGTTCTCTGCCCAGGCATAGATCGCCAGCAGGGTGCAGAGAATCACCACGGCGGCGCGGCACAGGCTGTTGCACAGGATCAGGCTATGGCGCGGGAAGCTCAGGCGTGCGGCCGCCTTGTCGCCCTGGCGTGTGCCAGGGCGTAGGGCCAGCAGGTGTTGTTGCGCGGCTTCAATGGCGGTAAACAGTGCTGCCCATAGAATCAGCAGGGCAATTACAGCGAGCATCGGCCCTAAGGGCAAGTTGTCCATGATCACTGCCCGTCAGATATGCAGGATGTATTCGCGAACCAGCTTGCTGCCGAAATAGGCCAGCATCAACAGGCAGAAACCAGCCAGGGTCCAGCGGATGGCCTTGTGCCCACGCCAGCCGAGGCGGTTGCGCCCCCACAGCAGCACGCTGAACACGACCCAGGCCAGGCACGCCAGCAAGGTTTTATGCACCAGGTGCTGGGCAAACAGGTTTTCGACGAACAGCCAGCCGGAGATCAGCGACAGCGACAACAGGGTCCAGCCGGCCCACAGGAACCCGAACAGCAGGCTTTCCATGGTTTGCAGCGGCGGGAAGTTCTTGATCAACCCGGACGGGTGCTTGTGCTTGAGCTGGTGATCCTGCAGCAGCAGGAGCAGGGCCTGGAACACCGCGATGGTGAACATGCCGTAGGCGAGGATCGACAACAGGATGTGGGCAAGGATGCCCGGCTCCTCGTCGATCACCTGTACGGTGCCAGTAGGGGTGAACTGCGCCAGCAGCACCGTCAGCATTCCCAGGGGGAATAGCAGCACCAGCAGGTTCTCCACCGGAATCCGGTAGCAGGCCAGCAGCGTCAGCGCGATGACGGCCGCGGCGATCAGGCTGGCGGCGCTGAAAAAGTCCAGGCCCAGGCCGACCGGGGTCATCAGGTGGGTGAACAGGCTGGCGGCATGGGCCAGCAGGGCCAGCACGCCAAGGCCGACGAGCAGACGTTTGTCCGCTTTGGTGCCTTGGGCCAGACGAGTGCCCTGATAGAGGGTCGCAGCGGCATACAAAATGGCGGCGGCGAGGCTGGGTAGCAAACTGGGTGACAAGGGGAGCATAAATCCTGGTAGGCAAGCCCGAAAGGCGTTGAGTTTGGCACACACCTGCGTTGCACGAAAGACTCCCGGGCCAGACAGCGGGTGTGCATGGGCGCAGTCTTCGCTATAATCCGCGACCTGCCCACGCCGCAGGCTCGGCGAACGCTGTTTTTAATAGCGATTTCCCCCAGCCTGGGCCGCCATTACCTCGGTCTACCTGCATTTCGATGAATAGGGCCTGAAAGGATCGCGCATGTTTGAAAACTTGACTGACCGTCTCTCGCAGACGCTGCGCCACGTTACCGGCAAGGCCAAGCTGACCGAGGACAATATTAAAGACACCCTGCGTGAAGTGCGCATGGCGTTGCTGGAAGCCGACGTGGCTTTGCCGGTGGTGAAGGACTTCGTCAACTCGGTCAAGGAGCGTGCGGTCGGCACCGAAGTGTCCCGCAGCCTGACCCCGGGCCAGGCCTTTGTGAAGATCGTCCAGGCCGAACTCGAAAGCCTGATGGGCGCGGCCAACGAAGACCTGAACCTCAGTGCCGTGCCGCCAGCCGTCGTGCTGATGGCGGGCCTGCAAGGTGCGGGTAAAACCACCACCGCCGGCAAACTGGCGCGCTTCCTCAAAGAGCGCAAGAAGAAATCCGTGATGGTGGTATCGGCCGACGTGTACCGTCCGGCGGCCATCAAGCAGTTGGAAATGCTCGCGGGCGAAGTGGGCGTGACCTTCTTCCCGTCCGACCTGAGCCAGAAGCCGGTCGACATCGCCAACGCGGCTATTAAAGAAGCCAAGCTCAAGTTCATCGACGTGGTTATCGTCGATACCGCCGGTCGCCTGCACATCGACGAAGAGATGATGGGCGAGATCAAGGCGCTGCATGCCGCGATCAACCCGGTCGAGACCCTGTTCGTGGTCGACGCCATGACCGGCCAGGATGCGGCCAACACCGCCAAGGCTTTTGGTGACGCACTGCCGCTGACCGGCGTGATCCTCACCAAGGTCGACGGCGACGCCCGTGGCGGTGCCGCGCTGTCGGTACGTGCCATTACTGGCAAGCCGATCAAGTTCATCGGCATGGGCGAGAAGAGCGAAGCGCTCGAGCCGTTCCACCCTGAGCGTATCGCCTCGCGCATCCTTGGCATGGGTGACGTGCTCAGCCTGATCGAGCAGGCCGAAGCCACGCTGGACAAGGACAAGGCCGACAAACTGGCCAAGAAGCTGAAGAAGGGCAAGGGCTTCGATCTCGAAGACTTCCGCGACCAGCTGCAACAGATGAAGAACATGGGCGGCCTCGGCGGTCTGATGGACAAGCTGCCCAACATCGGCGGTGTGAACCTGGCGCAAATGGGCAACGCCCAGGGCGCGGCAGAGAAACAGTTCAAGCAGATGGAAGCCATCATCAACTCTATGACCCCGGCCGAGCGCCGCGACCCTGAGCTGATCAGCGGTTCGCGCAAGCGCCGGATCGCCATGGGTTCCGGTACCCAGGTGCAGGACATCGGTCGCTTGATCAAGCAGCACAAGCAGATGCAGAAGATGATGAAGAAATTCTCCGCCAAGGGCGGTATGGCCAAGATGATGCGCGGCATGGGCGGTATGTTGCCCGGCGGCGGCATGCCTAAAATGTAAAGTATTCGAGTGGGAGCCCAGCTCCCGCTCCGACCCACAAGGATGTGGGATCTCCAGCAAACCCGCCGTTGGCGGGCGCTGACTCGCCGTTTTAACCGACGGCTCTATAGCAGATCTGAATGGCACGCTGATAGGCGCCAGAAAAAGACATTTGCAAAAGTCCGGATATTCCTTAGAATATGCGGCCTTTCGGGCACCTATGCCCGCTGTGCATTTAGATTTGCAGCACCGACTACAGGAACGATGTTCACATGCTAACAATCCGTCTTGCCCTTGGCGGCTCCAAAAAGCGCCCGTTTTACCACTTGACCGTAACCGACAGCCGCAACCCGCGTGACGGTTCGCACAAGGAACAGGTTGGTTTCTTCAACCCTGTTGCTCGTGGTCAAGAAGTTCGTCTGTCCGTGAACCAAGAGCGCGTAGCCTACTGGCTGAGCGTTGGCGCACAGCCATCCGAGCGCGTTGCAAAACTGTTGAAGGACTCGGCTAAGGCCGCAGCCTGAGCAATATGAACGCGACGCCAGCTGTTGCTGATGATTTGATCGTTATCGGCAAGATTTACTCTGTTCATGGCGTTCGCGGCGAAGTGAAGGTGTATTCCTTTACGGATCCGACTGAAAACCTGTTGCAGTACAAAACCTGGACGCTCAAGCGCGAGGGTAGTGTGAAGCAGGTTGAGCTGGTCAGTGGACGCGGGAGCGACAAGTTCCTGGTCGCAAAGCTCAAGGGTCTTGATGATCGTGAAGAAGCTCGTCTTCTGGCCGGTTATGAGATCTGCGTGCCGCGCAACCTGTTCCCTGAATTGACCGACGGCGAGTACTACTGGTACCAGCTGGAAGGTCTGAAGGTTATTGATCAACTCGGGCAATTGCTGGGGAAAATCGATCATCTTCTGGAAACCGGCGCCAATGATGTAATGGTGGTCAAGCCTTGCGCTGGCAGCCTGGATGACCGTGAACGCCTGTTGCCCTATACCGAGCAATGCGTGTTGGCCGTCGACCTGGCCGCGGGCGAGATGAAGGTGGAATGGGACGCGGACTTCTAAGCGTGGCTAATTTGCGCATTGAAGTGATCAGTTTGTTTCCCGAGATGTTTTCCGCCATCAGCGAGTACGGCATCACCAGTCGGGCGGTGAAACAGGGGCTGTTGCAGCTCACCTGTTGGAACCCGCGAGACTACACGACGGATCGACATCACACTGTGGACGATCGCCCATTTGGCGGTGGCCCGGGCATGGTGATGAAGATCAAACCCCTGGAAGATGCGTTGGTTCAGGCCAAGGCAGCCGCCGGGGAGAAGGCGAAGGTAATTTACCTGTCCCCTCAAGGCCGTCAGCTGAAACAGGCGGCGGTACGCGAACTGGCGAATGAGGAAAGTTTGATCCTGATTGCCGGTCGCTATGAAGGCATTGACGAGCGTTTTATTGAAGCTCATGTCGATGAAGAGTGGTCGATTGGGGACTATGTCCTGTCTGGCGGCGAGCTGCCGGCGATGGTCCTGATAGATGCGGTTACACGACTGCTGCCCGGAGCTTTAGGGCATGCGGACTCCGCGGAGGAAGATTCCTTCACGGATGGTTTGCTGGATTGCCCGCACTACACCCGTCCGGAGGTGTATGTGGATCAGCGTGTTCCCGACGTATTGCTAAGTGGCAATCACGCACACATCCGGCGTTGGCGTTTACAGCAGTCCCTTGGTCGGACCTATGAACGACGCGCCGATCTTCTGGAAAGCCGCTCGCTTTCTGGAGAAGAGAAGAAGCTGCTCGAGGAATACATCCTCGCGCGGGACGATAGTTAACAACGTATCGATGGTAGGTCCATTGACTTACCTTAGGAGCACAGCATGACTAACAAAATCATCCTTGCACTCGAAGCAGAGCAGATGACCAAAGAGATCCCTACCTTTGCCCCGGGCGACACCATTGTCGTTCAGGTGAAAGTGAAGGAAGGCGACCGTTCGCGTCTGCAAGCGTTCGAAGGCGTGGTAATCGCCAAGCGTAACCGTGGTGTGAACAGTGCTTTCACTGTTCGTAAAATCTCCAACGGTGTTGGCGTAGAGCGTACTTTCCAGACCTACAGCCCGCAAATCGACAGCATGGCCGTCAAGCGTCGCGGTGACGTACGTAAAGCCAAGCTGTACTACCTGCGTGACCTGTCCGGTAAAGCAGCTCGCATCAAGGAAAAACTGGCTTAAGTCCAGCTCCCCGATGCAGAAAAAAGCAGCCTACGGGCTGCTTTTTTGTGCCTGAAATTTGCCTATCTGTTGGTATTGACCCATGACCACCCGCCTCGAAGAAATCCAGCGTCGCACCGACCTGTCCGTTACCCACGTGACCAAGGCCGTGTTCCCGCCCACCACCAACCACCACAACACCCTGTTCGGCGGCACCGCCCTGGCATGGATGGACGAAGTGTCGTTCATCACCGCCACGCGTTTCTGTCGCTTGCCTTTGGTGACGGTCTCCACCGACCGTATCGACTTCAATCACGCGATCCCGGCCGGCTCTATCGTTGAGCTGATCGGTCGGGTGATCAAAGTCGGCAACACCAGCCTCAAGGTCGAGGTGGAGGTGTTCGTTGAGAGCATGAGCGCTGATGGCCGTGAAAAGGCGATCCAGGGCGTGTTCAGTTTCGTCGCGATTGACGCAGATAAACGCCCTGTCCCGGTACTGCCTGGCTTTGTTGACTGATTACTCGGCGGTGCTGGCCTGCGGTTGAATCACTGCCAGCAAGGTCCAGCCCGCTACAGGCTTCAAGTTACTCTCGGGCGAGACCACATGCACCCAGCCGCTGGTGTCCCGGGCAAACAGCAAGGTGGCGCGCTCCCCGTGCAACGCCTGGTACTGCTCCCAGCCAAAGCCGTCGGTGAGGCTAGTGCTGTACAACTCGGCGCCTTGGCCCAGTAGGCTGGCCAATTTGGTGTAGCTCAAGGGTTGGCTGCCCAGCAAGTGGCCACGGTGTTCATGGCTGGCCTTGTGCTTGTCGGTGCGACGGTTTTCCTGGCTGCTGGCCAGGGCGAACAGGCGATGGCCGAAGTCATGGCGAAAACGCATGGTGGCCAAGGCATTCAGTTCGCCAGAAGGCGAGAGCGCAAGCAGATGCCCCAGGCCGACCAGGTCCAGATGGGACTCGGCATGCTGGGAGGCCGGGTTACCGAAGTAGGTGGGCAAGCCTTCCATACGACTGGCGCGGATGTTTTCCCAGCTTGAGTCGGTCAGCAGTACGCGGCTGCCCAACTGCTGCAACGCCTTGCCGAGCGCCCGCGCCGGGCCGTTCGCACCCACGATCAGGAAGCCGCTGGGCGCCGGCTCGGCGACTTTCAGCAGGCGGGCCAAGGGGCGTGCCGTGGCGCTTTGCAGCACCACGGTGCCGATGATCACCGCGAAGGTCAGCGGCACCAGCAACAACGCACCTTCGTGGCCGGCCTCATCCAGGCGGATCGCAAAGATCGCTGACACCGCCGCCGCCACGATTCCCCTTGGGGCGATCCAGGCCAGCAGCGCGCGCTCGCGCCAGTTCAGCCCGGAGCCAAAGGTCGAAAGCGCCACGTTCAGCGGGCGTGCAATGAATTGGATGATCAACAGCAGGATCAACACGAACGGGCCCAGGGCGATCATGGCGTTCAGGTCCAGGCGTGCCGCCAGCAGGATGAACAGCCCGGAAATCAGCAACACACTGAGGTTTTCCTTGAAGTGCAGGATGTGCCGTACATCCACGCCTTTCATGTTCGCCATCCACATACCCATCAGCGTGACCGCCAGCAGGCCGGACTCATGCATCACCTGGTTGGAGGCGATGAAGATGCCCAGCACGCCCGCCAGTGTCGCCAGGTTATGCAGGTATTCCGGTAGCCACTGGCGGCGCATGATCTGCCCCAGTACCCAGCCACCGGCGATGCCGAACAGGCTGCCGCAGAGGATGACGCCGCCGAAGGTCAGCAGGCTGTGGCTCAAACCATCGCCCGACGCACTGGCGATGATGAAGCTATACACCACTACCGCCAGCAGTGCGCCAATCGGGTCGATGACGATGCCTTCCCAGCGCAGGATATTGGCGATGGAGGCTTTGGGGCGCACCACACGCAACATGGGCACGATCACCGTCGGGCCGGTGACCAGTGTCAGGGTGCCGAACAGCAGCGCCAGCATCCAGTCGAAGCCCAGCAGCCAGTGGGTGGCCAGGGTGATCACCGCCCAGGTCGAGAGTGCGCCGACGGTGACCAGCCGGTGGACAACGCTGCCGATTTCCTTCCATTCCGACAGGTGCAGGGTCAGGCTGCCTTCAAACAGGATCAGCGCCACTGCCAACGACACCAACGGCATCAACAGAGGGCCGAACATTTCTTGCGGGTCGAGCCATCCGAGTATCGGCCCTGCCAGAATCCCGCTCAGCAGAAGAAACAGAATCGCCGGCAGTTTCAGGCGCCAGGCCAGCCACTGGCAGCCGAGTGCGGCCACGCCAATGCCGCCAAAAGCCAACAAAATCTGTTGTTCGTTCATTAAAGCTTCCTGTTCCTTGAAATAGCGGGCTATGAAAGACTAATGGCTCTTGTCACAGTTCCTTAAATAATACGCGTATTGCCTTGTGCTAAGTCGCTTGAGTGCCCATGCCTGCCATTGACCATCCCCTGATCGACCGCTTCCTCGACGCCCTCTGGTTGGAAAAAGGCCTGTCGGACAACACACGCCAGGCCTACCGCAGCGACCTGGCGCTGTTCAACGGCTGGCTGCAGGAGAAAAACCTCGAACTGATCAATGCCGGGCGCGAGTTGATCCTCGATCACCTGGCCTGGCGCCTGGAGCAGAACTACAAACCGCGCTCCACTGCGCGATTCCTCTCCGGCGTGCGTGGCTTTTATCGCTACCTGCTGCGGGAAAAACTCATTGCCGTCGACCCGACCCTGCAAATCGACATGCCGCAGCTCGGCAGGCCGTTACCCAAGTCCTTGTCGGAAGCCGACGTCGATGCCTTGCTCGCGGCCCCGGACCTGAGCGAGGCCATCGGCCAGCGCGACCGTGCCATGCTGGAGGTGCTGTATGCCTGCGGCCTGCGCGTCACCGAATTGATCAGCCTGACCCTGGAGCAGGTCAACCTGCGCCAGGGCGTGTTGCGCGTGATGGGCAAGGGCAGCAAGGAGCGGCTGGTGCCGATGGGCGAGGAGGCGATTGTGTGGGTCGAGCGCTACATGCGCGATGCGCGCCACGAACTGCTGGGTGGGCGCCCCAGCGACGTGCTGTTCCCCAGCCAGCGCGGCGAGCAGATGACCCGCCAGACCTTCTGGCACCGCATCAAGCACCAGGCCAAAGTGGCCGGGATCGGCAAGGCGCTGTCGCCCCACACCTTGCGCCATGCGTTCGCCACCCATTTGCTCAACCACGGTGCGGATTTGCGCGTGGTGCAAATGCTGCTTGGGCACAGCGACTTATCCACAACCCAGATCTACACCCATGTGGCACGCGCACGTTTGCAGGACATGCACGCCAAGCACCACCCGCGCGGATAAAACCGTCAGAAATGGCCCATTTTAGCTGTCGCGGTCTGCCCTCCCGCCCAACTGTGGTAGGCTTTGCCGGTTCGCAAAGGGGACGGCACCCGTTGTGTTCCAGATCAGTATTCTGCTCCCGTCCCTGCCTCTGCCTTCAGGAGTTCCCATGCGCTTGACCCAGATTATTGCCGCCGCAGCCATTGCGTTGGTTTCCACCTTTGCGGTCGCCGATGATGCGGCCGAGCAAACCATTCGCAAGAGCCTGGCCAACCTGGCGCTCGACACCCCGATCGAAAGCATCAGCGCCAGCCCCATGGCCGGCCTGTATGAAGTCAAGCTCAAGGGCAGCCGTGTGCTGTACGCCAGCGCCGATGGCCAGTACATCGTGCAGGGCTACCTGTTCCAGCTCAAGGATGGCAAGCCGGTCAACCTGACCGAGAAGGCCGAGCGCCTGGGCGTGTCGAAGCTGATCAACGGCATCCCGGTGGCTGAAACCGTGGTTTACCCCGCCATTGGCGAAACCAAGACCCATATCACCGTGTTCACCGACACCACTTGCCCGTACTGCCACAAGCTGCACGCTGAAATCCCGGCACTGAACAAGCTGGGCGTGGAAGTGCGCTACGTCGCCTTCCCGCGCCAGGGCCTGGGTTCGCCGGGTGACGAGCAGTTGCAGGCGGTGTGGTGCTCGGCCGACAAGAAAGCGGCCATGGACAAGATGGTCGACGGCAAGGAAATCAAATCGGCCAAATGCGCCAACCCGGTTTCCAAGCAGTTCGCCCTGGGCCAGTCCATTGGTGTGAACGGTACACCGGCCATCGTTTTGGCCGACGGCCAGGTGATTCCGGGCTACCAGCCGGCGCCGCAAGTTGCCAAACTGGCACTGGGTGCCAAGTAAGCATTTATCGTTGAGCCTTTGACGATCATGGCCCGCCGAACCGTCGGCGAGTCATTAATTGAGAGCCGCAGTTGTGCGGCTGTTTTCACGGCCGACCTAGCGTCGGCCGTTTCATGGGGAGTTCTTCAGTGAAACCGGTCAAAGTAGGCATCTGTGGGTTAGGGACCGTCGGTGGCGGTACCTTCAACGTACTTCAGCGTAACGCTGAAGAAATTTCCCGCCGCGCAGGTCGCGGGATTGAAGTGGCGCAGATTGCCACGCGTTCGCCAAAGCCTCAGTTCGAAACGACCGGTATTGCGATTACCAACGATGTGTTCGCCGTGGCCACCAACCCTGAGATCGATATCGTTATCGAGCTGGTAGGCGGCTACACCGTGGCCCGCGAGCTGGTGCTCAAGGCCATCGAGAACGGCAAGCACGTGGTCACCGCCAACAAGGCGCTGATCGCCGTGCACGGCAACGAGATCTTCGCCAAGGCTCGCGAGAAGGGCGTGATCGTGGCGTTTGAAGCCGCGGTGGCCGGTGGTATCCCGGTGATCAAGGCGATCCGTGAAGGCCTGTCCGCCAACCGCATCAACTGGGTAGCCGGCATCATCAACGGCACCGGTAACTTCATCCTCACCGAAATGCGCGAGAAGGGCCGTACCTTCGAAGACGTGCTGGCCGAAGCCCAGGCCCTGGGTTACGCCGAAGCCGACCCGACCTTCGACGTGGAAGGTATCGACGCCG
This sequence comes from Pseudomonas sp. GW823-FHT02F05, assembly GCF_058797315.1. Taxonomy (NCBI): domain Bacteria; kingdom Pseudomonadati; phylum Pseudomonadota; class Gammaproteobacteria; order Pseudomonadales; family Pseudomonadaceae; genus Pseudomonas; species Pseudomonas sp. GW823-FHT02F05. The sequence goes on along the minus strand of NZ_JBXAJM010000004.1, from coordinate 105,106 downwards.
CCCACAAGCTGACCATCCTGGCCTCCATCGCCTTTGGTATCCCGCTGCAGTTCGACAAGGCCTACACCGAAGGCATCACCAAGCTGACCACCGCCGACGTCAACTATGCCGAAGCCCTGGGCTACCGTATCAAGCACCTGGGCGTGGCGCGCAGCACCCCGGCGGGCATCGAGTTGCGGGTTCACCCGACGCTGATCCCGGCCGACCGCCTGATCGCCAACGTCAATGGTGTGATGAACGCGGTGATGGTCAACGGCGACGCCGCCGGTTCTACCTTGTTCTACGGCGCCGGTGCCGGCATGGAGCCGACCGCGTCGTCGGTGATCGCCGACTTGGTGGACGTGGTTCGCGCCATGACCAGCGACCCGGAAAATCGCGTGCCGCACCTGGCCTTTCAGCCGGACTCGCTGTCGGCCCACCCGATCCTGCCGATCGAAGCCTGCGAAAGTGCCTACTACCTGCGCATCCAGGCCCAGGACCATCCAGGCGTGTTGGCCCAGGTAGCCAGCATCCTGTCGGAGCGCGGTATCAACATCGAGTCGATCATGCAGAAGGAAGTCGAGGAGCAAAACGGCCAGGTGCCGATGATCCTGCTGACCCACCGCGTGCTCGAACAGCACATCAACGATGCCATCCATGCCCTCGAAGCCCTGCAAGGCGTGGTCGGCCCGGTGGTGCGCATTCGCGTCGAGCACTTGAACTAACCGATTTGTTCCAGGGGCCCCGTCCATTCGGCGGCCCCTGTTCGAGAATGTTTTAGAGGAGCCAGTCATGCGTTACATCAGCACCCGCGGCCAGGCACCGGCCCTGAATTTCGAAGACGTTCTGCTGGCAGGCCTTGCCACCGACGGCGGCCTGTATGTGCCGGAAAACCTGCCACGCTTCACCCAGGAAGAAATCGCCTCCTGGGCCGGCCTGCCGTATCACGAGCTGGCTTTCCGAGTGATGCGCCCGTTCGTGACCGGCAGCATTCCGGATGCGGACTTCAAGAAGATTCTGGAAGAAACCTATGGCGTGTTTTCCCACAACGCCATCGCGCCCCTGCGCCAACTGAACGGCAATGAGTGGGTACTGGAGCTGTTCCACGGCCCGACCCTGGCGTTCAAGGACTTCGCCCTGCAACTGCTCGGTCGCCTGCTCGACTACGTGCTGGAAAAACGTGGCGAGCGCGTGGTGATCATCGGTGCTACCTCCGGCGATACCGGCTCGGCGGCCATCGAAGGGTGCAAGCACTGCGAAAACGTCGACATCTTCATCCTGCACCCGCACAAGCGCGTGTCGGAAGTGCAACGTCGGCAGATGACCACCATCTTCGGTGAGAACATCCACAACATCGCCATCGAAGGCAACTTCGATGACTGCCAGGAAATGGTCAAGAACAGCTTCGCTGACCAGAGCTTCCTCAAGGGCACACGCCTGGTGGCGGTGAACTCGATCAACTGGGCGCGGATCATGGCCCAGATCGTCTACTACTTCCACGCTTCGCTGCAGTTGGGCGGCCCGGCGCGTTCGGTGTCGTTCTCGGTGCCGACCGGCAACTTCGGCGACATTTTTGCCGGTTACCTGGCGCGCAACATGGGCCTGCCGATCAACCAGTTGATCGTCGCCACCAACCGCAACGACATCCTGCATCGCTTCATGAGCGGCAACCAGTATGTGAAGGAAACCCTGCACGCCACGCTGTCGCCGTCCATGGACATCATGGTGTCGTCGAACTTCGAGCGCCTGCTGTTCGACATGCACGGTCGTAACGGCGCAGCCCTGGCCGAGTTGATGAACAGCTTCAAGCAAGGTGGCGGTTTCAGCGTCGAGCAAGAGCGCTGGACCGAAACCCGCAAGCTGTTCGATTCCCTGGCCGTGGACGATGCGCAGACCTGCGAAACCATCGCGCAGGTCTATGCCGAGACCGGCGAAGTGCTCGACCCGCACACGGCTATCGGCGTGAAAGCCGCCCGCGAATGCCGCCGCAGCCTGGATATTCCAATGGTGATCCTCGGTACCGCACACCCGGTCAAGTTCCCGGAAGCGGTCGAGAAAGCCGGCATTGGCAAGGCGCTGGATCTGCCGGAACATTTGACCGACCTGTTCGAGCGCGAAGAGCGCTGCACCGTGTTGGCCAATGACCTGAAGGCGGTGCAGGCGTTCGTCAGCCAGCATGGCAATCGGGGCAAGCCGCTCTAATCAAGAATGGGGTAGCGGGTTTGTGTGGGAGCTGGCTTGCCTGCGATGCAGGCGCCTCGGTACGACTGAATACCGAGGCGTCTGCATCGCGGGCAAGCCCGGCTCCCACATTCAGCTAACTCACCCGCTGACCATGAGGCGGATATCAGGCTGCTACAGGTATGCATTCAGCTTTTTTGCAGTCGGCCAAGCCCGTCCTCGTGACGGGCTTTTTCATTCTGGCGAGCCATACTTGCCCAGTCGCCCAATCAAGGAAACCCAACCGGTGCAGGTTTTGATCCAATGGACGTTGAAGCTGGTGTGCCTGTTGTGGCTCATCCAGGTGCCCATGAGCCTGGCCGCCGTCAGCCTGCCGTTCAAACTGGTGCCGGCGTTTATCCCGCTTGAACCTATGCCGCTGGCGCCGACGGAGCAGCAGTGGTTGGCGGCGCATCGGACACTCAAAGTGGGCATCTCGATAGATGACTACCAGCCGATCGATATCACCCGTGACCGCAATCGCTACCAGGGCGTCAGCGCCGATTATTTGAGCCTGGTTGGCGCACGGCTGGGTGTGCCCATGCAAGTGCTGGGCTTTTCCGAGCGCGCCCAGGCGGTCGAAGCGCTGCGCAACGGCACCATCGACATACTCACCAGTGCCAATGGTTACGAGCGTGACGTACCCGGCCTGCAATTCACCCCGGACTACATGCCCGACCGCTCGGTGGTGGTGCTGCGTCGCGACGATACCCAAGGCGACGATCTGGCCGGCAAGAAGCTGGTGTTGCTCGACGGCTACGCCAACGTGCAGAAGGTTCACGCGGCGTATCCCGACAGCCACATCATGCTCGCCCCTAACCTCTACAGCGGCCTCGAAGCCTTGAAGCAAGGTGACGTCGATGCGTTTATCGGCAACGAAGTGATTGTGCGCGCCTATAAATCGCTGCGGCCTTACCTGGGGTTGCAGATCAAGGAGCAGAGCCGGCTGGCGCCCATCGGTTTTGCCTTCGCCACCCGCCAGGCAGATCCGTTGTTGGGGGCCATGATGAATCGCGCGCTGGCAAGCCTCGACGAGTCGGTGCAGCGCGAAATTCTCGCGCGCTGGACCACCGGGCTCGGCGTCGGTATCAGTGGTGAGCGCATTGCGTTGTCGGCGTCGCAACAGGCCTGGGTGCGCGAGCATCCCCATGTCGTGGTGGTGGCCCAGCAGATGTCTCCGTACATATTCAAGGATAAGGATGGCCACTGGGTTGGCTTGAATGTGGATTTGTTGCATCGCATCACGCGCATGACCGGTTTGCAATTTATCTTTGAAGAGGTGCACTCCACCGCGCAAACCCTGGAATGGCTGGAAACAGGCAGGGCGCAGATGAACACGACCCTGGCCGTTAACCGCGAGCGCAGCACAGTGCTCAACTTCAGCCATGGGTATGGTGGGTCCGGCTGGGTGTTTGTCGAGCGTGCCGATGCCGCGCCGCTCACCGGCTTGAAGCAGTTGGACGGCAAGGTGCTGGCGCTGCCGGCACGTCATGTATTGGAAAATGATATTCGCCATGCGCATCCGAACATCACGTTGCGCCTGGTGGACAATTACAACCAGGCCCGTGAGCTGGTACGACGGGGCGAGGCGGCCGCTACCATTCAAACTGAAGTGGAAGTGCAGAGTTACCCGGAAGATGGCCTGCGTATCGGCCGCAGTGTCGATGGCAAGTGGTCGTCCAACTGCCTGTCGGTGCGCAAGGACCAGCCTGAGCTGCTGAGCATTCTGAACAAGGCCCTGGAGGCGCTGCCGGTGGCTGAGTTGAGTGCCTTGCGCTTGCGTTGGATCGGTGCCGTGGCGATTCCGCTGCCGGCCTGGCAACGGGTACCGCCATGGGCCTATTGGACGGTGGCCACGGCGCTGCTGTTTGTGTTGGTGTCGCTGGTGTGGAACAGCCGGCTCAAGCGCCAGATTCACCAACGGCTGGAGGCCGAGCAACGGCTCAATGACCAGTTGGCGTTCAAGCGCGCACTGCTCGACGGCATGCCCAACCCGCTGTTCGTCCGCGACCTGGACGGGCGCCTGGTGACCTGCAATAAAAGTTATGAACAGCAATTGGCGACCCGGCTGGAGCTGATCCAGGGCCTGACGCTGATGGAGAGCAAGGTCGTGCCCGACGCCACAGCGGCGCGGCTGCACGAAGGCCACATGGAGCAATTGGCCACGCAGCAGCCGTTGTTTGTCGACCGGCAATTGGAGCTCAACGGCGGCAGTTATCACGTCTACCAGTGGACCGTGCCTTTTTTTGATGCCCAGGGCCGTCTGCAGGGATTGTTGGGCGGTTGGATCGATATCAACGAACGCAAAGACCTGGAGCGCCAGTTGATGGACGCTCGCCAGGCCGCCGACGAAGCGAACTACGCCAAAAGTGCATTTCTCTCGGCCTTGAGCCACGAGATTCGCACCCCCATGACTGCCATCATTGGCTTGCTCGAACTGGAGCAAGAGCGTTGTCTGGCAAGCGGCCAGCCGGTTTCCGAGGCGCTGCAGGTGGCCCATCGTTCGGCGCGCGAGCTGATTGCGCTGATGGGCGACAGCCTGGACTTGGCCAAGATCGAAGCCGGCCACCTGCAACTGGCGCCACAGACCACTGAGTTGAAGCGCTTTTTCGAGGGTATCCAGAGCCTGTTCGAAGCCACGGCGCAAAAGAAGGGCCTGCATCTGACCCTGGCGTTTGATCCGGCTGCTCAGGGTTATTACTGGTTCGACCCGCTGCGGTTACGCCAGGTGATGCACAACCTGTTGGGCAATGCGCTCAAATTTACCGAGCGGGGCGGGGTTCACCTCAGCGTGACCTGCCAACGGGATGAGACCGATAGCGAATACCTGCACCTGTGCGTCAAGGACAGCGGCCCAGGCATCAGCGCCGAGCAACAGCCGCGGGTGTTCAAACCGTTTACCCAAGTGAGCGCCCTGACCGCTGCGCAACACGGCGGCACCGGTCTGGGCCTGAGTATCTGCAAGCAACTGGTGGAATTGATGGGCGGGAGCATTCACCTCGACAGCGTGGTGGGTGAGGGGACGGCGGTGTGCATTGACCTGCGCCTGGACCGGGTCAGCACCGATGATGTGCCGGCAACGCCCACCGCGACGTTGTCACCGACGGGGCGTAGCCTGTCGGTACTGGTGGTGGATGATTTGGCGGCCAACCGCCTGGTGCTGGCGCAGCAGTTGCAGTTCCTCGGTCACCAGGTTGTCGCTCTGGAGTCGGCCGAGGCCGCGTTGCAACGTTGGCGTGAGCAGCGTTTTGACGTGCTGGTCACCGATTGCCAGATGCCCGGCATGTCCGGTTATGCCTTGAGTGCGGCGATACGGCGCCTCGAAGCCGAGGAGCAACGGCCTCGTAGCGCGCTGGTGGGTTGCACCGCGAACGCCATGAAAGATGAACAACGCCGCTGCGAGGACGCCGGTATGGATGAGCTGCTGGTCAAGCCGGTGACCCTGGAACACTGGACCCAAGTGCTGGCCCGCGTGGCGCCCCAGCGTTCGTTCGATATCCAGGCCCTGCGCACCATGACCCAGGCCGATGGCCCGGTGCTGCAAAGCATGTTGCAGGAACTGGCCAAGAGCCTGGACCACGAACACGAGGTATTGGCGGGAGCCCTGGCCGAGCGCGACGTGGCACGCTTGAATGCATCGCTGCACCGGCTCAAGGGCATTTGCTCGCTGGTGGACGCACTGCCACTGGCCAAGGCCTGTGTCGCCCTTGAGCAATGCGCCCGAGAGCAGCGCGGCGCCGAGCTTGAAGAACCCTGGTTGCGCTTGTCCGAGGTGCTCAAGGCGTTTCGTCGCGACCTGCAACCCTATCTGGATGCCTGACACCTTAATGCCGATCAGCTAAGCGAACGCAATGCTCAAGGCAACGACGATCAAATGTGGGAGCTGGCTTGCCTGCGATAGCGGTAGTGCAGTAACAGATGTAGTGACTGACACACCGCCTTCGCAGGCAAGCCCCACAGGAGATCTGCGCTTGACCGACAAGGCTTGCCCCTCCCACATTTAAGCAAGCTTTTAGGACACGTCCTATGGGGTACACCACAGCATGTGGCTACTGTGCAGCACTTTCCCTGTACCGACATCCCTACCCATGCGATCCCTGAACGTCCTGATCCTCGAAGACAACCCGTTTCAACTGATGGCTCTGCACCAGATGCTCAATGCCAACGGCGTGTTCAATGTACGGGCCGCGGAAACGGTTGAAACCGCCCGCCAGTCTCTGGACAGCAAAGGCCCGGTGGATATCGCCATCTGCGATTTGTACCTGGAGCAGGGCGATGGCCTGGAATTGATCCGCGAGTTGGCGGAACGCCGCCTGGCCCAAGTATTGATTCTGCTCAGCAACGCCGAGCCCGACGTGCTAGAAGGTGTGGCGAACATGGCCTGCCAATTGGGGCTCAAGGTCTTGGCGTGTTTGCCCAAGCCGGCTTCGGCCAAGTTGATCGGGCAACTACTGAGCGATTGCCAGGTTCATTTTCGCCCGGGGCCACCGGTGCTGTCCTGGGAGCGCGTGCGCCAACTGTTGGGCTTGAGCGAGCGAGAACAACTGCCGCCCTCGGCGGACGTCAGTCAGGCGACTATCGCAGCCTGTGGCAGGGTCTGGTACCAGCCCATCGTCAGTCAGGCCGGTGTGTTGCAAGGGGTGGAGGCGCTGGCGCGTTGGCAGTTGCCGGACGGTGAGCTGTTGCTGCCTGACGAGTTTCTGCCGGTACTGGAGTTTGCCGGCATGGAAGAGGCGTTTACCTGGCACGTGCTGGAGCAGGCGCTTGGCCTGGCGAACCAGGTGATGGGCGAAAGCGGCCAGGTGCTGCCAGTGGCCGTGAACATCCCCGGGCGCATGCTGGAGCGCGAGCACTTTCCCCAGGTGCTGCAAGGTCTGCTGCAGTTGCACGGTGTACCCGCCCATAGCCTGACGCTGGAGCTGGTGGAAACCTCGACCTTGAAAACCGACAGCGCCCATGTCACCGGCTTGCTGCGCTTGCGCATGTTGGGTTGCCAGTTGTCCATCGGCGACTTCGGCACGGGCGGCACCAGCCTGCAGCATTTGCTGGAACTGCCTTTTACCGAGCTGAAAATTCCCCCGGCGTTTGCCTGCGGGATGGCCAATGATGACCGCAAGGCCGCTGTGGTGGCGGGCGCCATGAGCATGGCAGCGCGCCTGGACGTTGCCGTGGTGGTCACCGGCGTGGAAACCGCCGCCGACTATCACGCTGTGGGCGAACTGGGCGCGGCGTGGCTGCAAGGCTGCTTTATCGCCCGGCCGATGGACGCCGCGGCGCTCAAGCAATGGATCGCGTTCCAGGCTAGGCCAGCCCGTGTTCCTGCACGTAAATAAACAGGGCTGCATCGTTGGCCAGCCCCAGCTTGCGCATGGCGCTGACTTTTTGCGCGCTGACGGTTTGCTTGCTGCGATGCAGGTGCGCGGCGATCTCGCCCACCGTCATGCCACTGGCCAACAGGCGAATCACCTCCAGTTCCCGGGGTGACAGGTGCTCCTGGGAATGCAGGCGATCAGCGCCGACTTCCCCGGCCAGGCTCAGCGCCTGGCGGATGGTCTGGGCCACATAGGTGCGTTGTTGGCGCACCTGGCGGATCGCCTGGGGCAGCTCATCGGCCAGGCTGGCCTTGCTCAGCAGGCCCATCACACCCAATGCCAGGATGGAATGAAACAACCCGGCATTGTTGAGCATGGTCACCACCACAATGGGCAGGTGCGGATAGTGCCGGCGCAGTTGCTCGATCAAGCGCAGCCCGTCGGCCTGGGGCTCGACGGGCATCATGAAGTCGGTCACCACCACATCGCAGGCACAGTGTTGCAACAACGCACTGAGGGCCTGGGGGGAATTGGCCTCGCCGACGATGCTGATGTGCGGGTCACGTTCGAGCACGGCGCGCAGGCCAATCAGGAAAATCGGGTGATCGTCGGCAATCACGATACGCAAGGGCGGTTCAGACGCAGCTCTCAAGGCAGGCTCCCGGGACAATCCAGGGATTCTAGCCTGTGCGCCGTTGTTTTTTCTCTGTCATCTTTTCCGTGCATGCTCGTTTTCCTCAAGCAGTGGATTACACAAAAGGTAGAACTTTCTGCTTTGAGCACGGGTCACTTGAATGTCAGCCTCTTCGTGACATTTTTGTTTTTCGAACCTTTTTCGAATGATTGAGTGGTGATCGAGATGGAAAGTATCAACCTATTGCTCAGCCAAGCACTGAGCCCTTATCAGGTTACGCTGACCTCTGCCGGTATGCGCGACGACTGCCTGGTAACCGTGAAGAACCCCGGTGGCGCCATCGTGGTTGAACGTGAAGTCGATCGTGCGCAATTGAGCGACAAGCGCGCGCTGGTGGATGTGGTGGATTGCCTGCTCCGCGACCTGAAAATCGCCGAAGGGCGCCTGGAACCTTCAGTCATCGCTGCCTTGCGCAACGCCTCCCAAACCCGTGGCGGCGCACTGGCATGAAACATTATTTTTCTTCGGAACCTTCCTACAAGGTGGTCAGTCAGAGTTTGTAACAGCAAGAGCAGGCATTGTGCTCCGGTGTTTGTCGCTTGCTGTGCGGGTCTTTTTGTAGACCACGTTTAACCCCGAGTTGTCTCCCCACTGCTCGGGGTTTCTTTTTGCCTGGGATTTGTCAGATCGCGCCATCCTCGCGCAGGCGAGTGATAGCCGCCGCGTCGTAGCCCAGGGCATTGAGCACCTGGCTGTTGTGTTCACCCAGTTGCGGGCCGACCCATTCGCAACTGCCCGGTGTGTCCGAGAGCTTGGGCACGATGCCGGGCATCTTGAAATCCTTGCCGCCCGGCAACTGCGCCTTGAGGAACATTTCCCGGGCCAGGAATTGCGGGTCGCCCAGCATGTCTTCGGCGCTGTAGATGCGACTGGCGGGTACCTCGGCTTTATTCAGATGTTCAATCACCAGGTCGAGCGACAGCGAATTGACCCAGCGATCAATCACGCCGTACAGCTCGTCGCGGCGAGTGTCACGCCCGTCATTGCTCGCCAGTGCAGGGTCGTTCGCCAGGTCGTCACGGCCGATCACCCGCATGAAGCGCTTGAAGATCGCATCGCCATTGGCGCCGATCTGCACATGCTTGCCGTCTGCGGTGGTGTGGATCGAGGACGGGGTGATGCCAGGCATGATGTTGCCGGTGCGCTCACGGATAAACCCGAACACATCGAACTCGGGGATCATGCTTTCCATCATGGCGAAGATGGCTTCATACAGCGCCACATCCACCACTTGGCCCAGGCCGCCGTTGACTTCGCGGTGACGCAGCGCCATCAGCGCGCCGATCACTGCCCACAACGCGGCAATCGAGTCGCCGATGGAGATACCGGTGCGCACGGGCGGGCGGTCCTCGAAGCCGGTGATATAGCGCAAGCCGCCCATGGACTCGCCCACCGCGCCAAACCCCGGCTGGTCCTTCATCGGGCCCGTCTGGCCGAAGCCCGAGAGGCGCACCATCACCAACTTGGGGTTGAGGGCGTGCAGGGTTTCCCAGCTCAGGCCGAGTTTCTCCAGCACGCCTGGGCGGAAGTTTTCGATCAGGATGTCGGCGTCGGCCAACAGTTGCTTGAGGATCGCCAGCCCCTCAGGGTGCTTGAGGTTGAGGGTCAGCGACTGCTTGTTGCGCGCCTGCACGAACCACCACAGCGAAGTGCCTTCATACAGCTTGCGCCATTTGCGCAGCGGGTCGCCGCCGTCCGGGGATTCGACCTTGATCACCTCGGCGCCGAATTCGGCGCAGATGCGCGAGGCAAACGGGCCGGCGATCAAGGTGCCCAGTTCGATGACTTTCAGGCCGGCAAGTGGTTTGGCAGTGAGCGACATGGGGATCCTTACAAGCGCGGGACGATGATGTACTGCTTTTTAACATAGGCGAGCCGCGCGGATGCAGCGCAGTATTCGTTCAATGCCCTCGCCATCGGTTAGACTGGCCGCCTTTCCTTGTCTTTAGAAGCCCGTTCATGGCCCAGCCGTCCACGACCTACAAATTCGAACTCAACCTCACCGACCTCGACCGCTCGGTGTACGAGAGCGTCAAACAGACCATCGCCCGCCACCCTTCGGAAACCGAAGAGCGCATGACCGTGCGCCTGCTGGCCTACGCCCTTTGGTACAACGAGCAATTGGCGTTCGGGCGTGGCCTGTCGGATGTAGACGAACCGGCCCTGTGGGAAAAAAGCCTGGATGATCGTGTTTTGCACTGGATCGAAGTCGGCCAGCCGGATGCCGACCGCCTCACCTGGTGCTCGCGCCGCACCGAGCGCACCAGCCTGCTGGCCTATGGCAGCCTGCGCGTGTGGGAAGGCAAGGTGGTGCCGGTGGCCAACAACCTGAAAAACGTGCATATCGCTGCCGTGCCCCAGGAAGTGCTGGAGACCCTGGCCAAGGACATGCCGCGGGTGATCAAGTGGGACGTGATGATCAGCGAAGGCACGATCTTTGTGACCGATGACCGTGGCCAGCATGAAGTGCAACTGCAATGGCTGGTCGGCGAACGCGGTTGAAAAGGTGGGAGCTGGCTTGCCTGCGATGGCATCCACTCGGCGTGCCTGATGTACCGAGTCGTATGTATCGCAGGCAAGCCAGCGCCCACATTTGATCTTGTTGCGTTCACTATCTGTGTTTAACCGATGTATTAGAAGAGAAGCTCCCGTCACCCCATGCGTATCGATCCCCGCCCATTGCCCGCCGTCCTGCCTTTTCTCGGTGAACTGCCACCGCTGTTGACCCGCCTTTACGCCGCACGCGGGGTGCAGTCGGAGGCCGAGCTGGACAAGAGCCTGGCGCGGTTGATTCCCTATCAGCAGCTCAAGGGCATCGACGCCGCTGTGGACTTGCTGGTGACGGCCTTGGAGCAGCGTCAGCGCATCCTGATCGTCGGTGACTTCGACGCCGATGGCGCCACAGCGAGCACCGTAGGCACCCTGGGCCTGCGTTTGCTCGGGGCGGCCCATGTCGACTACCTGGTGCCCAACCGCTTCGAATACGGCTACGGCCTGACCCCGGAAATCGTCGCGGTGGCGCTGCAGCGAGAGCCGCAGTTGCTGATCACCGTGGACAACGGTATCTCCAGCGTCGAAGGCGTGGCGGCGGCGAAAGCGGCAGGGTTGCAAGTGCTGGTCACCGACCATCACTTGCCCGGCGATGAACTGCCGGCCGCCGACGCCATCGTCAATCCGAACCAGCCGGGCTGCGGGTTTCCCAGCAAGGCCCTGGCCGGTGTCGGCGTGATCTTTTACGTGCTGATGGCCCTGCGCGCGCGCTTGCGCAGCCTGGGTTGGTATGACAGCAAGCCCCAGCCGAACATCGGTGAACTGCTCGACCTCGTGGCTCTGGGCAGCGTCGCTGACGTGGTGCCGCTGGACGCCAACAACCGCATCCTCGTGCATCAGGGGCTGGAGCGTATTCGGGCCGGTCGGGCGCGGCCGGGGATCAAGGCGATCCTGGAAGTGGCCAAGCGTGATCATGCGCGTATCACCTCCACCGACCTGGGTTTTATCCTCGGCCCGCGCCTGAATGCTGCCGGACGCCTGGATGATATGAGCCTGGGCATTGAATGCCTGCTTACCACAGACTTCGCCGCCGCACGAGAAATGGCCGCGCAACTGGACGGCATGAACCAGGACCGTAAGTCCATCGAGCAAGGCATGCAGCGCGAGGCCCTGGCCCAGCTCAAGGACCTGCCGGTGGAGTCGATGCCGTACGGCTTGTGCCTGTTTGATCCGGAGTGGCACCAAGGGGTGATCGGGATCCTCGCGTCACGTATGAAGGAGCGTTATTTCCGCCCGACCATCGCCTTCGCCGATGCCGGTGATGGCCTGCTCAAGGGCTCTGGACGCTCGGTGCAAGGCTTTCATATCCGCGATGCGCTGGCGGTCGTCGCCAGCCAGCATCCCAACCTGATCACCAAGTACGGCGGCCACGCTATGGCGGCGGGGCTGACCTTGCCCGAGGCCAACTTCCCGTTGTTTGCGCAAGCCTTCGATGCCGAAGTGCGCCGGCAACTGCGCGAAGAAGACCTCACCGGTCGCCTGCTTTCAGACGGCACCCTGGCGGTGGAAGAGTTTCACCTGGAACTGGCCCGCGCCCTGCGCCATGCCGGCCCGTGGGGGCAGCACTTTCCCGAGCCGTTGTTTCACGGGGTATTCCAGTTGGTGGAGCAGCGGGTGGTGGGTGAGCGGCATTTGAAAGTGGTGCTCAAGAGCGAATGCGGGTCGGTGAAGCTCGATGGCATCGCCTTTGGTGTGGACCGCGAAGTGTGGCCAAACCCGACGGTGCGTTGGGTGGAATTGGCCTACAAGCTGGATGTGAATGAATTTCGTGGCAATGAGACGGTGCAACTGATGATTGCGCACATCGAACCGCGCTAGTTTTCATCAACACCACGTACCACTGTGGGAGCGGGCTTGCCCGCGATGACGGAGTGTCAGTCAACGCTACTGTGACTGAGCCACCGCTATCGCGGGCAAGCCCGCTCCCACATTGGGTCTTGGATTAAGCTGGAATTATTCGGCTTTGGCCTGATGCTTGACGATAATATCCACCAACCGCTTGGCCAGCGCCGGGTAGTTCTCATCGAAGTGATGCCCGCCCGGCAGCTTCATGGCTTCGCCCACGGCGGTCTTGTCGGTGCAGCCACTCTCGTCGACTTCTTCGGCGCCGTAGATGCACACGACTTTCTCAGGCGGCAGCTTGGCCATTTCCGGGCCGGTGGCGGCTTCTTTGCCGGCGTTGCCCAGCCAGCCTTCCACTTCGATTTCAAAGCTGCCGGTGCGGGCGAAGGCCAGCAGGATGATCGCGTCCACCCGTTGCTGTTCGTTCTCTGGCATACGGTTGTAGATCGCCGGCAATACGTCGGCGCCGAACGAGTAACCGGTCAGCACGAAGCGCTTGGTGCCCCACTTTTGCCGGTAGTGTTGCATCAGCTCGGTGAGGTCCTTGGCACTTTGCTCTGGCGTCTTGTGCTGCCAGTAGTAGCGCAGGGTGTCGATGCCCACCACCGGGTAGCCGATCTTGGCCATCTCGCCCGCCACGTCGCGGTCCAGGTCGCGCCAGCCGCCGTCACCGGAGAGGAACAGGGTCACGGTGTCCTTGGCTTGGCCGGCGGGTACTTCCACTACCGGAATCGCCAGGCCGCCGTTGTCCGAACCGACCAGTTGCTTGCGCAGTTCGTTATTCAGCACCTGTGGGTAATGAATGTCGTAGTCGCTGATGCTGGTGGTGGCGCGCGGTGTGTCGCGTACGAAACTGGCGCTTTCATCGTCGGGGTTATCGTTCCACGCCACCAGCCAGCTGCCATGGGCGGCGGTTTTCGGCAGCGGGTCGTTGCAGCCTTCCTGTTTCAGGGCGAAGCCCACGGAGATGGCGTTGGCCTTGTCGTCGTTCTGGGTGGCCAGCCAGCGCCAGGCGAGTGCGGCGCCAGGGCCAATGCCGCTGACCAAGGTTGCCGGGCCTTTCAGCTGGGCCAGGGCGCCTTGCAGGGCTTTTTCCTGCAGTGCGCAGTCATCTTTTGGCAGCACCACCTGAACCAGTTGCGCTGAACCGCCCTGGCTCAGGGCAATCAGTTGGCTGTCGGTCAGGGTTTCGTCGGCCATCACCGCCACGGCCACGCGGGCTTTTGCGTTGCTGGCCGGGGTTACGCGGGTCATTACCGAACCGTCGGCCTGGGGCAAGTGCTCCAGGGTCGGTTGCGGAGCAGGGCGGTTCCAGTACCAGAAGCCACCCGCCGCGATCAGCGCAAGCAGCACCACTAAAGCCAATACATACCGCCAGGAGCGTCGAATCATCAGCGTTTCACCAATCCAGTCAAGCCGCCCGCGATCAGGGCGGCGGTATCGGCCAATGCCACCAGCGGATCCAGTCCTGCGGGCACGGCCATGTAACGGGGTTCCCAGTCGGGCTGGAACTTGTCTTTGAAGCGGCGCAAACCTTGGAAGTTATACAGTTGCTCGCCACGGCGGAACACCATCGAGCCCAGGCGCTGGGTCAGCGGTGCGCCACGGCGCGGTTGCAAGCCCGACAACGGCACCATGCCTAGGCTGAAGCGCGCGTAGTCGTGGCTCTTATAGTGTTGAATCAGGCCCACCATCATGAATTCCATGGTCAGCTTGGGCGCGTCCGGGTGGGCACGCATCAGGTCGAGGCTGGCCAGGTCATGATTGTAGGTTTCGAGCAGATTGGCGAAGGCCACCGGGCGCCCTTCGAAGCGAATGATCGCGATACGAAAGTGCTTGAGGTAGTCATCGCTGAAACGGCCCAGGGAGAAGCCCTTTTCCCGCACATTCTTACCTGTAAGCCAGGCATCGGAGATGACTTTTAATTCATCCATCGGCGCCTTGCCCGGTTCGCAGATTTCCAGGGACAGGCCGTCCCGGGTGCCACGGTTCCAGGTGTAGCGCAAATCCTTCATTTCTTTGCCCTTGGCTTCCAGGTCAAAGCGTTTCAGGTCGACGCGGGCTTCTTCACCCAGTTTGATCGCGGTGAGGCCGATGTCCATGTAATACGGCAGGTTCTCGGCGCGTACCTGGTAAAACACCGGACGGGCGTGGTGGATGTCGCACAGGTCGCGGAACTGCCAGATCATCTCGGCGCGGGGTTGGGTCGGGCCGATCGGGTCGTACAAAGCCACCAGGCTACGCCCGCGACGGGCATACATCAGGAAGGCTTCATCGTTGGGGTGAAACAGCAGTGCCTTGTCGCCGGTGAGCGCCAGGCCGCCGTCAGGTTGGGACGAGGCCATCAGGATCTTGCTGGCGCGCTCCAGTTCTTCCGGGGTCGGCAGGTGGATGACCGGGCGTGCCGTGCGCAGCAGCCAGGTCAGCGACACGATCACCAGCAACACGGCGGCGCCGAGCAGCGAACGCAAACCACGCGGGGCGTTGGCGTCGAGGGTGAACTGCCACCAGAGTTGGTGACTGTAGGGCACGTCCTGATAGGCAAACAGCAGCAGCCAGATCGAGGCGCCGAGCACACAGACACTGGCCACCAGGTACAGCGGCGAAAACGGCAACTCGGTCAGGCGACTGGCGCGGTAGAACGAGCGCCGGAAGATGGCCAGCAGCACTGCGGTCATGGTCATCAGGCTGGCTTCTTCCCAGTCGAAGCCTTTAAGCAGCGAGAGCAGGGCGCCAACCAGCAGCAACACCATGGTCAGCATCCAGGCGGCCGACAACCGCCGGCGCAGGCCCTGGGCGAGCAACAGGCACAACACACCGATCAGGCTGGCACCGAAGTGCGACGCGTCAATCAGACGATGGGGAATCAGGAAGCCGATGTTTTCCAGGCGTGAGTCGATCTCTGGCGTGGCGCCGGAAAACAGCAGGACCACGCCGGACAAAAAAACCAGGACGGCCAATACTGGCGCTGCCAGCCCCGATGCTACCCGCAGGCTTTGCTGGGTCTGGAACAGGCGCTGGGCCTCGTTGACCAGCAGGAATACACAAGCGATCAACAGTGGCAGCACCACGTAGATCATGCGGTACAGCAGCAAGGCAGCAGCCAGGGGCGCGGCACCGAGTTTGTCGGCAAAGGCCGCCAGCAGGATCGCTTCGAATACGCCCACGCCGCCCGGCACATGGCTGAGCACACCGGCGGCCAGGGCCAGCAGGTACACCAACAGGAACGGGCCGAAGGGCGGCGCTTCGGGCAACAGCAGATACAGCACGGTAGCGGCTGCGGCGACGTCCAGTGCGGTGATGATCAGTTGCAGGAAAGTCAGGCGTCGGCCAGGCAGGCGCAGGGTGCGGCGCCCGGCCTTGACCAGCAGGTTGTCGGGGTAGGGCTGTTCCGGCAGGCGGCGGCGATAGATGCCGATGCACAGCAGGGCCGACAACAGCAGCACGGCGCCGGCAATGCCGCCGAGCAGGCTTTGCGATAAATGCAGGTAAGTGGAGGCGGCTGGCAAGTTGCTCAACGTGGCCAGCGCGGCCAGCGGCGGCAGCGCACAGCCCAGGGCCAGGCTGGCGAACACGGTCATGTGCGCCACTTCCGAGGCGCCGATGCCATGGCGTGCATATAAACGGTAACGCACCGAACCGCCCGAGAGCATCGACAAACCAATGGCGTTGCCGATAGCAAAGGCGGTGAAGCCACCCAGGGCCAGGGTCTTGGCGGGCAATTGCACGCCGGCATAACGCGCGCCGGAGAATTCATAGCCGAGCAGGATCACAAAACCGGCGACTGCCGCCGCAAAGGCCCCCAATAGGGCAGGCTTGGGCACTTCCAAGATCGAATCGTGCAGGGCGTAGAGGTCCAGCTCTAGCAGCAGGTGCCGGCAGGCGATCAGGGCGATTGCAAACAGCAGGAGCGTCACGGCCAGGCCGATGGGCTGGCGGTACTTGCTCAACAGGTCCAGCCACCGCAAACGGGTGGGAGTGATCGGTTGTTCTGCTGTGACGGTGTCTTGTGGTTCAGACGAGTTGGCGCGCATCAATCACCTCGTGGATTGTGCGCGACAGGATGGAGGTATCCAGCCAAGTTACCAATCCCTATGGACAAAATAATTACAAATATTAACGCGGATCACCGGGCGCGGCGACTGCGGCCATTGGTCGTAGAGGGGTAGCGCTTGAGCATTGAGCATAGCGTGCAATGAGATGGACTCTGCAAACCGTCTACGGTTTCATGAAAGATGCCATGCCATTGTTTCAGAAGAACTTTTTCGCCAGATACAAAAAAGGCCACTCTTTCGAGTAGCCTTTTTTGATGTTTGGTTGCGGGAGCCGGATTTGAACCGACGACCTTCGGGTTATGAGCCCGACGAGCTACCAGACTGCTCCATCCCGCGTCTGTGGGCGGCATTCTACAGCCCAATGGCGGGGTGTCAACCGTTAATGAGCCGATCACTGAAATAAGCGCTAATTATTCTGAAATCAAGGTGTTGGGCGCATTCTGCAAGGGAAAACAAGCGCGCACAAAAAAGGCCACTCTTTCGAGTAGCCTTTTTTGATGTTTGGTTGCGGGAGCCGGATTTGAACCGACGACCTTCGGG
>NZ_JBXAJM010000004.1:0-87816 GCF_058797315.1 Pseudomonas sp. GW823-FHT02F05 | reverse complement strand
GGTTATGAGCCCGACGAGCTACCAGACTGCTCCATCCCGCGTCTGTGTGTCGGCATTCTACAGAGGAACGCGAGTGTGTCAACCTGTGAATCGAAGAAAAGCGCTTTTGCTTCAATTGGTTAGCGCTTGATGAGGGGCTTCTTGAGGGCTTGAAGCTAGGCAGGGCAAGGCTTTCAGCTCTATTGGGATGCTGGATTCGATTGAGAAAATATATTCATCTACGAAATTTCCTACCGCTCAGACAGAAGATTCAAACTACTGGTGCTATATACAGGGGTGAGTGCGATACTGGCCACCCGTTGGTTAACACCCCGTTTATATGACGCAGCGCAAAATCATCCACGTCGACTGTGATTGCTTCTACGCCGCCATCGAGATGCGCGACGACCCGAGCCTGGCGCAAAAGCCCTTGGCTGTCGGTGGCTCGGCAGATCGGCGCGGCGTGATCGCCACCTGCAATTATGAGGCGCGGGCGTATGGGGTGCGTTCGGCGATGTCGTCACGTCACGCCCTGAAGCTGTGCCCGGACTTGACCATCGTCAAGCCGCGCATGGATGCCTATAAAGAAGCGTCGAAAGAAATCCAGCTGATTTTCCGCGACTACACCGACTTGATCGAGCCGTTGTCGCTGGATGAGGCTTACCTCGACGTGTCTGACAGCCCGCATTTTGGCGGCAGCGCCACGCGTATTGCTCAGGACATTCGGCGCCGGGTCTCCAACCAGCTGCATATCACTGTGTCTGCCGGCGTGGCGCCCAACAAGTTTTTGGCCAAGATCGCCAGCGACTGGAAAAAGCCCAACGGCCTGTTTGTGATCACGCCGGATCAAGTTGAAGACTTTGTCTCGCAGTTGCGTGTCAGCAAGCTGCATGGCGTGGGCAAGGTCACCGCTGACAAGCTGGCGCGCCTGGGCATCGAAGACTGCCTGCAATTGCGCGACTGGAACAAACTGGCGCTGGTGCGCGAATTCGGCAGTTTTGGCGAGCGCCTCTGGAGCCTGGCCCGTGGGATTGATGATCGTGTAGTGCAAAACGACAGCCGGCGGCAATCCATCAGTGTAGAAAATACCTTCGACGTGGATTTGCCCGATCTTTCAAGTTGCCTGGCGAAACTGCCGGAGTTGATGGAGACCCTGGCCGGGCGCATGGCGCGTATCGACAGTAGCTACCGGGCGGGCAAGCCGTTCGTGAAAGTGAAGTTTCATGACTTTACCCAGACGACGCTGGAGCAGGCGGGGGCAGGGCGGGATCTGGAGAGTTATGAACAGTTGATGACCCAGGCGTTCAATCGCGGGGGCAAGCCGGTGCGGTTGTTGGGGATAGGCGTACGGTTGCTGGACCTGAGCGGCGGCAACGAACAGCTCGAGTTTTCCTGGTAAAAACCCGAAATAAATGCGGGAGCTGGCTTGCCTGCGATAGCAGTGTGTCAGTCACGAATGCTTTAACTGATACACCGCTATCGCAGGCAAGCCAGCTCCCACAGTTTGATCTTCACAGGTATTGAGCGATCAGCGTGCGCCGGGATCCGCCACCAAGCGCCCCCCATCCTTGGTCAACGCCTGCACAAACTCCTGCTGCAACTCCGGATCATTGCGCGTCAGTTCAATCAGGCTTTGTTCCAGCTCACTGGCTTCTTCTTCCAGGCCCAGCTCCGACAGGCGTTTGACCCGGTGTACCCACTGGTTCACTTCGTCATCTTCCAGGTCGTCATAGATCAGGGCATGGGCTTCGAGCAGCTTGCTGCGCAGCGTGTTGCTGACCGCCAGGGTCGAGTCGGTATGCACGTCGTCCTGGCCATCCGCCACAGTGATTTTCAGCGTGGTGACGCGGTTCAGGTCCTGCTCGGCAAAGGGGCTGTCCAACAGGTTAAGGCGCAGGATGCCGTTACGGTCGGTGGTCAGCTCATGGGTCTGCTTGCCGGCAGTGACTTGCACCGGGCGCTCGCTCCAGGGCAGGCTCGAATACTCCAGGCGCTTGTCACGCTGGACTTCATCGATAGCCGCCAGGTTCTGTTGCGCACGGCCGTGGGATTGCACGTTCATGAACGGGTTGATGCCGTCCACGCCGTAGCTCAACCAGTCATGGGTCACACTCGTGGGCAGGTTGCCGAGGGCGAAGATATTCGCCACGTTGGCACCCACGCCCGCCACCAGCGCCACGGCACCCAAGGGCATCTCATAGAGTTTGCGCCAGGGCTGGTAGGGCGTGTATCGGTCATAACGACGGGTGACTTCGAATTCGGTGACCTCGAAGGTCTTCTGCTCATGAATGCGAACCCGGCGTTGCGGCAGCTCCAGCACTGTGGGTTCGCCTACATCGATCTGCAGGCTGTGGTCGAGCAACTTACGCTCGACCCGCTCCTCGTGCTCACTGCGTTGCGACATCTGATTGGCGCAGCCGCTGACCAGCAGGGCGCCGCACAAGGCGGCGCCCCCCAGGGCTCTGGTGTTTCGCTTGAACATGACTTCTCTTGATCTGGTTTTCAGCGACGAATACGCGCCTGGAGGAAAGACAGCACGTCAGCCACCGGCAACGGTTGGGCTTCGGCTTCGGTCCGGCTCTTGTATTCCAGATTGCCATCCGCCAGGCCGCGGTCACTGACCACGATCCGGTGCGGGATGCCAATCAGTTCCATGTCGGCGAACTTGATGCCCGGGCTGGTTTTCTTGTCCCGATCATCGAGCAGCACTTCGAAACCGGCAGCGGTGAGTTCCGCGTACAGTTTGTCGGTGGCTTCGCGTACTTGCTCGGTTTCATAGCGCAATGGCACCAGGGCTACCTGGAACGGCGCCAGCGCGTCACTCCAGATGATGCCTTTCTCGTCGTTGTTCTGCTCGATGGCAGCGGCAACCACGCGGGATACGCCAATGCCGTAGCAGCCCATGTCCAGGGTGATCGGCTTGCCGTTCTCACCCAGTACTTCGCACTTCATCGCCTTGCTGTACTTGTTGCCCAGCTGGAAGATGTGCCCGACTTCGATGCCGCGCTTGATCTCCAGGGTGCCCTTGCCATCCGGGCTCGGGTCGCCGGCCACGACGTTGCGCAGGTCGGCCACGGTCGGAACCGGCAGGTCACGCTCCCAGTTCACGCCGAAGTAGTGCTTGTCGTCGATGTTCGCGCCGATACCGAAGTCGCTCATCAGCTCGACCGAACGGTCGATGATGATCGGCAGCGGCAGGTTCAGCGGGCCCAGGGAGCCGGCACCGGCGCCAATGGCGTCGCGCAGTTCGGCATCGGTGGCCATGACCAGCGGGCTGGCTACGCCAGGCTGGTTAGCGGCCTTGATTTCGTTGAGCTCGTGGTCGCCACGGATCACCAGGGCGATCAGCTTGCCTTCTTCTTCGGCGCGCACGATCAGGGTCTTGATGGTCTTTTCAATCGGCAGATTGAATTTCTCCACCAGGGCCGCGATGGTCTTGGTGTCTGGCGTGTCGACCAGGCGCAGCTCCTCGGTGGGAGCAGGGCGCGAGGTTTCACGTGGTATGGCTTCGGCCTTCTCGATGTTCGCCGCGTAGTCGGAACCGTTGCTGAACACGATATCGTCTTCGCCGGACTCGGCCAGCACGTGGAATTCGTGGGAGCCGGCTCCGCCGATGGAGCCGTTGTCCGCTTCAACCGGGCGGAACTTCAGGCCCAGGCGCGTGAACACGTTGCAGTAGGCCTGGTGCATGCGGTCGTAGGTCGCTTGCAGGGAAGCCTGGTCGGCGTGGAACGAATAGGCGTCCTTCATGATGAACTCGCGGCCACGCATCAGGCCGAAGCGTGGGCGGATCTCGTCACGAAACTTGGTCTGGATCTGATACAGGTTGAGCGGCAACTGCTTATAGCTGCTCAGCTCGTTGCGCATCAGGTCGGTGATGACTTCTTCGTGGGTCGGGCCGGCGCAGAAATCGCGGCCATGACGGTCCTTGAAGCGCAGCAACTCAGGGCCGTACTCTTCCCAGCGCCCGGATTCCTGCCACAACTCAGCCGGTTGGGTGCTCGGCATCAACACTTCCAGAGAGCCGGCCGCGTTCATTTCTTCACGAACGATGGCTTCGACCTTGCGCATCACCTTCAAGCCCATGGGCAACCAGGTGTACAGGCCCGAGGCCAGTTTGCGGATCATACCGGCGCGCAGCATCAGCTGATGGCTGATCACAACCGCGTCGGAAGGCGTTTCTTTCTGTGTGGCGAGCAAATATTGACTGGTACGCATGGTAGGCCGTTGTCGGTTGCGTGGACTTGAAATGACTTGGGATTGTACGGGCGCTTGTCGCCGGAGTACAGGCGTGAGGTAGCTGGGTGTATCTGTCGTAACCGTCGCTTGTGTGGGAGCTGGCTTGCCTGCGATAGCGATGGTGAACCCAACGCCGCTATCGCAGGCAAGCCAGCTCCCACATTGACTGAGTCGTGTCAGTCTTCCGGCGGGGGATTCAGCCGGGCGCGGCGGTTCTCCTGGAACCAGTGCAACGCAATCAGGATCAGCGTCGGCACACCCAGCAGGCAGGTGATCATAAAGAAGTTGTGGTAACCGAACTTCTCCACCATCACCCCTGAATAGCCGCCGATCAAACGCGGCAGCAACAGCATGATCGAACTGAGCAGCGCATATTGGGTGGCGGAGAACTTGAGGTTGGTGAGGCTCGACAGGTACGCCACGAACGCCGAAGTGGCCATGCCCGAACTGAAGTTGTCCAGGGAGATGGTGACGATCAACATCTGCAGGTCGGGGCCCATGTCGGCGAGCATCACGAACAGCAGGTTGGTACCGGCCGAGGCCACGCCGCCGATGAACAGGATCGGCAATATGCCGAACCGCACGATCAACAGGCCGCCCATGCCGGCGCCGAGCAGGGTCATGATCAGGCCGAAGATCTTGCTCACTCCGGCGATCTGGTCCTTGGTGAAACCCTGGTCGATATAGAACACGTTGGCCATGACGCCCATCACCGTGTCGGACATGCGATAGGTGGCAATCAGCCCGAGCAGCAGCAGCGCCTGCCAACGGTAGCGCAGGATAAAGTCGTTGACCGGCGTGAGCACGGGCGCCAGGCCCCGGCGGCCCATGGCTGAAAGGCACAGGGTAGTGAGTATGATATAGAGGATGGCGCGCAGGAACGCGCGGTCTTCCATCAGCAGTTCCCACAAACTCACGCCCTGGAACAGCACGCTGGCGAAGTCGGTGTTGTACAACTGGGTGAACATCGCCGGTACCGAGACCAACAGCACGATCAGTACAAACACCGACACCAACTGGTGCATGAAACTGTAGCGTCCGGCCTGCAACTGGGTGCGCAGTGGCACATCAGGTTCACGCATGAGGAAGGTGGTGAGCAACGCCGGCACCATCAACACGCCGAACAGCACATAGGTGCCGGTCCAGGCCGAGTGTTTATAGTTGAAGCCGGTGGAGCCAAAGCCTTCGGCAAAGAACAGCGCACCGGCGGTAGCCAGCAGGGCGGCAATGCGATAGCCGGACATGTAGCTTGCCGCCAGGGCGGCCTGACGGCTGTCGTCGGCGATTTCCAGGCGGTAGGCATCCACGGCGATATCTTGGGTGGCCGACGCGAAGGCGACGATCACCGCAATGGCGATCAACCAGGACAGGTGTTTTTGCGGGTCACAAAAGCCCATGCCGATCAATCCGAGGATCACCAGCGATTGGGCCAGCACCAGCCAGGAGCGACGACGCCCCAGTTTGCCAAGCAACGGCAGGCGCCATTGGTCGAGCAGCGGCGACCAGACCCATTTGAAGGCGTAGGCCAGGCCGATCAGGCTCGCATAGCCAATGGTCTCGCGAGCCACACCGGCTTCACGCAGCCACACCGAAAGCGTCGAGAACACCAACATGTAAGGCATGCCGGCGGCGAAACCGAGCAACAACAGCACTAACGTCGAAGGGCTGGCATAGGCGGCGAGCGCGGCGCGCCAGGTTTTACGGGGCATGGGCTGGAGTCTGCCTCAGATTTGCGGAAACAAAGCGCGCACTCTAACCGCTGTGCTCTACCGGGCGCCAGCCATGACGCTGAATATCAACACGATTGTTCAGGATGGTGACGCCTTCGCTACGTAAACGCGCACGTTGTTCGTCACCCGAGGCACTGCCCACCGGCAAACTTATCCGACCACCGGCAGCCAGCACCCGATGCCAGGGCAACCGCGTGTCTTGCGGCAACTGGCTCAGGGTGCGCCCGACCCAGCGGGCAGCCCGCCCCAAACCGGCCAAGTGGGCCAGCTCGCCGTAACTCACCACGCAGCCTTCGGGCACCTGCGACAACGTCAGGTAGAGTGCGGTGCGGCGCATCTCGGCGGGGCTTTGTGGCGTATCGGCGGGTAGGATCACTGTGGGGATATCCGTTGAGATCGTCGTTGTTTTGTCAGAAACGTCTGTAAACATGACGATGAGTATTGAACTCAATATAAATCCTTGAGTCAGTTCTAGCCATGTAACACTATAACGCCCCTTATTTTCGCCAACCCCGAGTCCCGTACTTGCTTATGTTGTCCAGAACCCTGTTGTGCCTTGCTGTTTTCAGTGCTTCCACGCCCTTGCTCGCCGATACCGTCTGGTTGAAAAACGGTGACCGGCTCACCGGCAAGATCAAAGTCTTCGACGGTGGCAAGTTGCTGATCCAAACCGACTACGCAGGCTCCATTCCGGTGGACTGGAAGCAGGTCAAAACCCTGGAAAGTGACCAGGAGCTGCTGGTCAAGCAGGACGCCTACAGCGGTGAAAAGGCCAAGTCCTTGCAGGCATCGGATGACGGCAAGGTGGTGCTGGCCAATGGCGAGGCGCCCAAGACGGTGGAACTGGCAAGTATCCAACAGATCATGAAGCCCAAGCCCGTGATCGAAGACCTGGTGTGGAAGGGTAATGTCGACCTAGCGCTGGACTACAAACGCGCGGACAAAGACACCAACGACTACGACATCGACTTCAAGACCTCGGCCCGTCACGGCCAGTGGCGTCATACGGGCAAGGGCGAATATAACCGGGAGTTCCAGGACGACGTCACCACCACCGACAACTGGGCCCTGGAATACGACCTGGACCGTTTTATCACCGAGCACTGGTTCTGGCAGGGGCGCCTGACTTATAAGCGCGACAAGGTCGAAGACCTGGCGCGCCAGCGCACCGTGGGTACCGGCCCGGGCTACCAGTTCTGGGACGATGAGTTGGGCGCGTTCTCCCTCGGATCGCTGGTCAACCGTACCGATTACGAATATGCCGACGGCGGCAAGGACAACTTCTACTCTCTGGCCATGAAGTGGAACTACAACCGCTACTTGGTGGGCAAGACCGTGGAGTTCTTCACCAACGGCGAATTGGGCAAGCCTCTGGACGGTCCGGCCGATTACTCCCTGGATGCCGAGATGGGCCTGCGCTACAAAGTCACCGAATGGGCGTCCCTCAATCTCAAGGCCGAGCGTGACGTCATCAGCGGCGACTCCGATAGCAGCTTGAGCAAGACCCGTTACACCGCAGGCTTCGGCGTGGCCTGGTAAACCGGCGTCGGCCACTCTGGCAACCTGCGCAGATATTGATTACCTTGTGTTGAGATCCATTCCCATATGCCATGGGCGGCGGAACACCCGAGGAGTCATCTATTGAGCACGCAGGTTGCCAAGAACGCCCGAGAGCTGTTGCTCAAGGAATACCGTGGGGCGCTCGCCACACAGTCCAAAGCCATGCCCGGCTTTCCCTTTGGCTCGGTGGTGCCCTACTGCCTGGACGAGCAGGGCCGCCCGCTGATCCTGATCAGCCGCATTGCCCAGCACACCCACAACCTGCAAAGAGATCCCAAGTGTTCGCTGTTGGTGGGTGAGCGCGAGGCCGATGATGTGCAAGCCGTGGGGCGCCTGACCTACCTGGCCGAAGCCGAGAAGCTGGAAGACCCGGCCGTCATCGAAGCTGCGGCCGAGCGCTACTACCGCTACTTCCCTGATTCGGCCAACTACCACAAGGCCCACGATTTCGATTTCTGGGTGCTCAACCCCGTCCGTCACCGTTACATCGGTGGGTTTGGCGCGATCCATTGGGTCGACCAGTTAACCTTGGCCAACCCGTTTGCGGGCAAGGCCGAGCGCAGCATGATCGAGCACATGAACAGCGATCACACCAAGGCCATCGCCCATTACGTCGACCTCGGCGGTTTGCCGACCAGCGAGCCGGCACAGCTGGCCGGCATCGACAGCGAAGGCATGCACTTGCGTATCGGCCAATCCTTGCACTGGTTGCCTTTCGAGACGCCTTGCAACACACCGACACAAGTACGCGAAGCCCTGGTTTCATTGGCTCACGCCGAGGTGTGGCCGAAAAAAACCACGGTTGACGCTTGAATTTACACAACGGCGACGTCATCTAAGGTGGACTGGCAAGGCATTCTTGCGTTGAGGAACCATTTGATGCGCCCTTTTTTATTGCTCTTTCTGCTGTTCCCGGTGCTGGAGCTGTTCGTATTCGTTAAAGTCAGCGGTGCGATCGGGTTTTTCCCGGCGCTGTTGCTGATCATCGTAGGCTCCATGCTCGGCGTCCTGGTGCTGCGTGTCGCCGGCCTGGCGACCGCGTTGCGTGCCCGTGAAAGCCTGAACCGCGGCGAACTGCCGGCCCAGACCATGCTTGAGGGCCTGATGATGGCCCTGGCCGGTGGCTTGCTGATCCTGCCGGGCTTTATCAGCGACGTGCTTGGCCTGGTGCTGTTGCTGCCATTCACCCGCAAGCTGCTGGCCGGCAAAATGCGCCAGCGTGCTGAAGAGGCCGCCATGCGCCAGCGTGCGTTCGCCGACGACCTGCAACCCCGTGGCGGTCCGGCTCCGCGCCAACCCCTGGGGCGTGAAGGTGATGTGATCGAAGGCGAATTCGAACACCGCGACAACAAATAACCGCTTCACCGGCACGGCACCTTCGGGTGCCGTGTTGCATTTACCCTTGAGCCGACACAAAAAATTTCATCCTCGGCCCCTTGTAATAAGCCTGGGCGCCCTTATGTAACGGTCACCGCAAGGTTTCTGGTGGTGACACTAGACAGACTTCCGCGTCTCGCCCAGCGAGCCGCGACCGGCACCGCCGGAATTTAACCCGCCGGATTGAACCGGCCGATGAAAAACACAATTAGGAGAGATCGACAATGAGCAAGCTTCGTCCTCTGCACGACCGCGTCGTCATCCGTCGCAGCGAAGAAGAAAAGAAAACCGCTGGCGGGATCGTTCTGCCAGGTTCGGCTGCTGAAAAAGCCAACCACGGTGTGATCGTCGCTGCTGGCCCAGGCAAGACCCTGGAAAACGGTGAAGTACGTGCGCTGGCCGTGAAAGTGGGTGACAAGGTTGTTTTCGGCCCTTACTCCGGCAGCAACACTGTGAAAGTCGACGGCGAAGACCTGCTGGTAATGGCTGAGAACGAAATTCTCGCTGTACTGGAAGGCTGATTTCCCCGCTCATTTTCCCGTTACTACAAAGTATTTAAGGAATATCGATCATGGCTGCTAAAGAAGTTAAATTCGGCGACTCCGCCCGCAAGAAAATGCTCACTGGCGTCAACGTGCTGGCTGACGCAGTAAAAGCGACCCTGGGCCCGAAAGGCCGTAACGTGATCATCGAGAAGAGCTTCGGCGCTCCGACCATCACCAAGGACGGCGTTTCCGTAGCCAAAGAGATCGAACTGGAAGACCGTTTCGAAAACATGGGCGCGCAGCTGGTCAAAGACGTTGCCTCCCGTGCCAACGATGACGCAGGTGACGGTACTACCACCGCAACCGTACTGGCTCAGTCGATCGTCAACGAAGGCCTGAAGGCCGTTGCTGCCGGCATGAACCCGATGGACCTCAAGCGCGGCATCGACAAGGCGACCATCGCCATCGTCAAAGAGCTGAAGAACCTGTCCAAGCCATGCGCCGACACCAAGGCCATCGCTCAGGTAGGCACCATCTCTGCCAACTCCGACAGCTCCATCGGCGACATCATTGCCGAAGCCATGGAAAAAGTCGGTAAAGAAGGCGTGATCACCGTTGAAGAAGGCTCGGGCCTGGAAAACGAACTGTCGGTTGTAGAAGGCATGCAGTTCGACCGTGGCTACCTGTCCCCGTACTTCGTCAACAAGCCGGACACCATGGTTGCCGAACTGGACAGCCCGCTGATCCTGCTGGTCGACAAAAAGATCTCCAACATCCGCGAAATGCTGCCAGTGCTGGAAGCCGTTGCCAAAGCCGGCCGCCCACTGCTGATCGTGGCTGAAGACGTTGAAGGCGAAGCCCTGGCGACTCTGGTTGTGAACAACATGCGTGGCATCGTCAAGGTTGCAGCCGTCAAGGCTCCAGGCTTCGGCGACCGTCGCAAGGCCATGCTGCAGGACATCGCCGTTCTGACCGGCGGTACCGTTATCTCCGAAGAGATCGGCCTGAGCCTGGAAAGCGCCACCCTGGAAAACCTGGGTAGTGCCAAGCGCGTGACCCTCTCCAAGGAAAACACCATCATCGTTGACGGTGCTGGCGTTGAAGGCGACATCGAGTCCCGTATCGCTCAGATCCGTGCCCAGGTTGCCGAGACTTCCTCGGACTACGACCGTGAAAAACTGCAAGAGCGCCTGGCCAAGCTGTCTGGCGGTGTTGCAGTGATCAAGGTTGGCGCTGGCTCCGAAGTTGAAATGAAAGAGAAGAAGGCCCGCGTTGAAGACGCCCTGCACGCAACCCGTGCAGCCGTTGAAGAAGGCGTGGTACCTGGCGGTGGCGTTGCGCTGATCCGTGCTCTGGAAGCCCTGACTGACCTGACCGGCGACAACGCTGACCAGAACGTTGGTATCGCTGTACTGCGCCGTGCCGTTGAAGCACCGCTGCGCCAGATCGCTGCCAACTCTGGCGATGAGCCAAGCGTTGTGGTCAACGAAGTCAAGAACGGCAAAGGTAACTACGGTTACAACGCTGCGACTGGCGTGTACGGCGACATGATCGAAATGGGCATCCTGGATCCAACCAAGGTGACTCGTTCCGCGCTGCAAGCAGCATCCTCCATCGGCGGTCTGATCCTGACCACCGAAGCTGCGATCGCTGAAGCACCGAAGAAAGAAGGCTCGGCTGGCGGCGGTATGCCAGACATGGGCGGCATGGGTGGCATGGGCGGCATGATGTAAGCCAGCCTACCCGGCGCTTTAAAAAGCCCCGCCTGCAGTGATGCAGGCGGGGCTTTTTTATGCACGGCTTGCCTTCCTCTGTAGGAGCGAGCTTGCTCGCGAAAAACGTCAACGGTAAAGCGTGCTTGCTGAGTAAACGCGGCGCCTGTGCGTTTTTCGCGAGCAAGCTCGCTCCTACAGGAGAATGCGATTAGGCCGGTACAGCAACAAGCAATACAGCCCGAGGCAGATCAGCCAGCAAAAGATCGCTGTCCACACATTGTGGGAAAAGAAATGCGCCCCTTGCAGCATACGGCTGACTGAAAACACGCTGCCCAGGCTGACGGCAAAGATGAACGCATATCGGGCCAGCCGCGGCCGTCGATCCCGCAAGGCAAAGAACCAGGCGAACAAGGCGAACCCGGTGGCGGCATGTCCGCCGGGCCAGCAACGGCCGGGTTTATCGGTAGGTGGGCGCGGGCTGAGCAGTTCACTGTAGGTTTCCTGGCCGCCGAACTCCTTGAGGCTCCAGGGGCATTGCACGGCGGTGATGGTTTTCAATGGCGACACGAACGCCGTCGCCATTCCCAGCGACAGCACCAGGCACACCAGTTCACGGCGGTACGGCTTGAGTCGCTGCAGCATGAAGCTGCCGACCAGGCCCAGAATCGCCAGCACCGAAAACAGGATCACCAGTTGCTTGGCACGGTCATGCAGGATGTCTTCAAGGAAGAAGCTATAGCGGCCAATGAAGCCGCCAGCCTCTGCACTGTAGAAAAGCCTGGCCAGGTCCATGTCCAGTGACGTCAGCTCCAGCAACAGCAAGGCCACTGCAGCGCTGGCAGGCAGGCCCAGGCACAGCCAAAAATCAAGCGGTTTGGAAACCGGTAAAGAGGAGGGGGATTTCATCTCGAACCTTGGTAAAAAAGCCCCGCGCTCACCTGCGCGGGGCTTTTTGATTAGCGTTTGCTTAAGACTGGTGCCTCTTCCTTGGGCGCTTTCCAGCTCAGCAGTTGCTGTTTGTAGTCGTAACTGGCGGCCTGGTAGTAGGTGATCGCCCGTTGAATCAAGGGGTCATCGCTACCGACGCGCAGCTCCTGGCTCTCGCCCAGGGCCTGGTCGTGGCGACGCAAGCCTTGGCGCGGGCTGAGGATTGCCAGGTCCTTGCCATCAA
Organism: Pseudomonas sp. GW823-FHT02F05; assembly: GCF_058797315.1. Classification (NCBI taxonomy): domain Bacteria; kingdom Pseudomonadati; phylum Pseudomonadota; class Gammaproteobacteria; order Pseudomonadales; family Pseudomonadaceae; genus Pseudomonas; species Pseudomonas sp. GW823-FHT02F05. The sequence continues at coordinate 75,560 of NZ_JBXAJM010000004.1, read as the reverse complement.
ACAGACCCAGGTGCTGGTAATTGCCCACCACCACCCGTGGAGGTAATGGGTTGTCTTGCAGCAGGTTGCGGCCAAAGAATGTCGATTCGTAGCTCAGGTTGAGCAGGCCCAACAAGGTTGGCGCCAGGTCGATCTGGCTGGACAGTTGGGCGGATTCCCGTGCGTCGATCAGCTTGGGCGCGTAGATAAACAGCGGGATCTGGTAGTTGGTGATAGGCAAGTCTTCCTTGCCCGCGCTGCCGGCGGTGTGGTCGGCGACGAACACGAAGATCGTGTTATCGAACCACGGCTTCTGGCGCGCTGCCTCAAGGAACTGGCCGATGGCGTAGTCGGTGTATTTCACCGCGCCGTCGCGGCCCTTGCCGGATTTGATGTCGATGCGCCCGTCCGGGTAGGTATAAGGACGGTGGTTGGAGGTGGTCATCAGTTGCAGCAAGAACGGCTGTTGCTTGGCGTAGTCGGCGTCGGCCAGTTTCAAGGTCTGTTTGAACAGGTCTTCGTCGGCCATGCCCCAGGCGTTTTTGAACGAGATCTCCGACTCTGGCACGCTGCTCTGGTCCACCACCCGATAGCCGTTGCCGCTGAAGAACGCGTTCATATTGTCGAAGTAACCGCGCCCGCCATAGACAAACACGCTGTCATAGCCAATGGCCGAGAGCTGTTGCCCCAGGCTGGCGAACCCGCTTTCGCGGCCGATGCGCTTGACGATCGAACGGCCCGGCGTCGGCGGGATTGCCAGGGTAATGGCTTCCAGGCCGCGGTCGGTGCGCGTACCGGTGGCGTAGAAGTTATTGAAGTACAGGCTCTGTTGGCGCAACGCATCCAGATTGGGCGTGAGGTTGCGCGCATCGCCATTACTGCCCATGTACTTGGCGCTGAAGCTCTCGATGGTCACCAGTACGATGTTGGGCTTGCGCAGTGTGCCGGGGTTGGTGATGGCTCGGCGAATATCCAGCGGGTCCTGGTCGATAAAGCGGGCGTTGGGTTCACTCAGTTCGGCGCGCAACTGCTTGGCGACGACGTCGGTCGGCAGGCTTTTGTAAAACTGGGTGTAGTCCAGTTCGTTGTTACGGAACGCGGCGAAGAACTGATAGGGGCCATTGCTGGCCAATTCGTTGTTGTACGCGTTGCCGCCTTGGGTGCGCGGGCTGTCCTGGCTGACCAGTTGCAGGCTGAGGCCGGCGAGCACCAGCAGGCCCAGGGCGTTGATCACACGGCCACGCAGTGCAGGCAATGGCGCTGCCATCGCGGCATTGAAGGGTTTGCGCAGAGCCACGCTCAGAATCAACGCCAGCATTGCCAGCAGGCTCAGCAGCTTGCCGATCGGATAAGACTCCAGCAGGTTGTTCAGTACCTCATCGGAGTACACCAGGTAATCGACGGCGATAAAATTGAAGCGCACGCCAAACTCATCCCAGAACAACCATTCGGCTACCGAGGTGAACAGCATGGCGAACAGGCTGACGGTCAGCACCGCTTGCAGGAACCAGCGATGGCCACGGCGGCGCCACAGGGCGGGTGGGCAGAGCAGCAAATACAGGCCAAGCGGCAAGGCTGCATAGGCGAGGAAGGCCAGGTCGTAGAGCACACCTACGCCAAACACCGGCAGCAGGTTGCCGCCGACTTCATCCAGGTGAGTGATGAGCAGCACACTGCGGGTGAGCAGGAAAACCACTAACCAGGCACCGGTGATCAACAGCAAATAACGCATTGGCGCGGTTTTGAAAAAAACCATGTCTATGTTCCTTAGATCAATGGGGGGCGATCTTCTTCCTGAGGCTGTAGTCAGTTTGTGAAGCTATAGTGAAAAACTTGTTTGGCTCTAAAAACAGTTGAAAAGCTTTATCGGCGGGGCTCTGCGCTCTATCCCTGAGCCCCGCTTGGCCTTAAGCTGCGCGAGCCAACACGGCCGTTACCGCGTACGGAGACACTGCCCATGCGAATTCTATTGGTTGAAGACAACCGCGATATCCTCGCCAACCTGGCCGATTACCTGGGGCTCAAAGGCTACACAGTGGACTGTGCGCAGGACGGTTTGTCGGGCCTGCACCTGGCAGCCACCGAGCATTACGACCTGATCGTGCTCGACATCATGTTGCCCGGCATCGATGGCTACACCCTGTGCAAACGCCTGCGCGAAGACGCGCGCCGCGACACGCCGGTGATCATGCTTACCGCTCGCGATCAACTGGACGACCGGCTGCAGGGCTTCAAGTCTGGCGCCGATGACTACCTGCTCAAACCCTTCGCCTTGTCGGAACTGGCTGCGCGTATCGAAGCGGTGTTGCGCCGTGCCCAGGGTGGCGGGCGTCGTGCCCTGCAAGTGGGTGACCTGAACTACGACCTCGATACGCTGGAAGTCACCCGCGAAGGGCGCTTGCTCAAGCTCAACCCCGTGGGCCTGAAACTGCTCGCCGTGCTGATGCAAAAAAGCCCGCACGTTCTGCGCCGGGAAATTCTCGAAGAAGCCCTGTGGGGCGACGACTGCCCGGACAGCGACAGCCTGCGCAGCCACGTTCATCAATTGCGTCAAGTGATCGACAAGCCCTTCGCCAAACCGCTACTGCAAACGGTGCACGGTGTGGGTTATCGCCTGGCCGAGGGTCGTGATGGAGTTTAAGCAAAGCCTTGCCCAGCGCATCATCATCGCCTTCGCCTTGATGAGTGCGTTGGTGGCGGGGGCCTTCGCCATCGGCATCATCGCGACGGTGCACCTGGTGGAGGAGAAGTTGATCTCGGCTGGCCTGGGGGGTGACCTGCAGCGCCTGTTGCTGATGGACAGCGTTGAAGACTGGAGCCACCGGCCAGAACCGGACCAGCTGTTCTATTTCAGCGGCGGGCGTGGCGATTTTGAACTGCCCAAGGATCTGCGCCATCTGGACCCGGGGTTCCATGAGGTGTTTCGCGAGGCGCTGTCGTACCACGCCATGGTCGAAGTGGTCGACGGCCGGCGTTATGTATTGCTGCAAGACCAGAGCGATTTCGAAGAGCGTGAGCGCGTGCTGTTTGCGGTGGTGCTGGTGGGGTTCGTACTCAGCCTGGCGCTGGCGGCGTTCCTCGGCTGGGTGCTGGCCCGCAAGGTGATGGCGCCGGTGGTACGCCTGGCCCGTCAGGTCCGTCATCGTGACCAACTGTTGGGCCTGGCACCGCCCCTGGCGCCGGATTACGCCGCCGATGAAGTGGGCGAACTGGCGGTGGCGTTCGACGCCACCTTGGGTCGTTTACGCCAGGCGCTGTCACGTGAGCAATTGTTTACCAGCGATGTGAGCCATGAGTTGCGCACGCCCTTGATGGTCCTGGCCAGCTCCTGCGAACTGTTGCGCGAAAACCCGGCCATCGATCAGCGCGGTCGCAATCAGGTAGAACGAATTGCCCGTGCCTGTGAAGAAATGCGCGAACTGGTGCAAACCTTCCTGATGCTGGCCCGCGCCAAACACGACGACGCCGCCAGTTCGCCCCAAGGCAACCTCACCCAGGTGGCCGAGGACCTGCTCGGTATCTGGCGCGAGCCCATCGAGAAAAAAGGCCTGACGTTGATCTACCTGCCAGGCAACCCCCTGGACACCTGCTACAACACCACCTTCTTGCATGCGGTGATGGGCAACCTGCTGCGCAACGCACTGCATTACACCGAGCACGGGTTTATCCGCCTGACCCTGGAGCCCAGTGGTTTCACGGTGGAGGACTCCGGTGTCGGCATCCCCGAAGAGAAGCGCGAAGCGATGTTCGAGCCGTTCGTGCGCGGTAGCGAGAAGCGTGGCGAGGGCCTTGGCCTCGGCTTGTCACTGGTGCAGCGGATCTGCGAAAGCCAGGGTTGGAGCGTGAGCCTGAGCACCATGGAGCCTAATGGCTGCCGTTTTCATGTGGAGCTCAACCCAGTCAAAACCTGACCATTCAGTCTGTCGTTTTGCTGATGCAGACTGCGTGCTTTTCGGCGAAGATGGCCCGGTGCTACTGAATGTTTCTGTAAAGTCTTGAAATGTATGCAATTGGACAGGACAAGATTTTCACAACGAGTTGACCTGTTGATCACAGTTCGCTGCTTAAGGTCGTAGGCATCAGTTACTGGAGACGTAAGATGCCTTCCCCGATCAAGCTGGAATTTTCTGATAAGTACGACGATCAACACGCCCAGAAATATTTGCTCAAGCATCAGGACAATCTGGCTCGCCGGTTGTCCCACAAGCGCGACGAGCAGTTGGCGCGCGGTGCGCTGGCCATGGCCGGCGAGCCGGGGCTGGTGTTGGACCTGCCGTGTGGCGCTGGACGTTTCTGGCCGTTGCTGGCCGAAAAACCCAACCGTGTGATTATCGGAGCTGACAATTCGGCGTCGATGTTGAAGATCGCCACCGCTGCCCAACCGGCAGATGTGGTGAAACGGGTACGCCCTTTGCAGACGTCTGCCTTTGATATCGATTTGCCAGATAACTCCGTCGACAGTATTTTCTGCATGCGCTTGATGCACCACATCGGTGATCCAGAGCACAGATTGACAATATTGCGCGAGTTTCAACGTGTTACCCGCGACAGCGTGATTATTTCGCTGTGGGTAGACGGTAATTTCAAGGCCTGGAAGCGCAAGCGCAGCGAAGTGCGTCGTCGCAAAAAAGGTGAGCAAGAAGGTTACCAAAACCGGTTTGTGTTACCGGCTGCTACTGTCGAGGCAGAATTCGAGCAGGCCGGTTTCCGTGTTCAGGAATCCCTGGACTTCATACCGCTCTACGCCATGTGGCGAGTGTATGTATTGCGCAAGAGGTAACAGGATGGCAGTTGAGTGCGTAGTAGGCAGTCATGTAGCTCCCGAAGAACGATTTGATTTTTTCTGGCGTCAACAGGGTGAGTGGGTTGAAGAACCCAACCGCCGACGTGGTGGCGAAAGTGGCGTGCAACGGGTGATGAGCCCTAATGGCCGTTTGCTCTATTGCAAGCGCCAGACCGGCCACATTTACCGCAGCTGGCTGCACCCCTTTGGGCGTCCGACCGTGCTGCGTGAACGCGATGCCCTCAAAGGCCTGCGTTTGCTGGATGTGCGTGTGCCGGAACTGGTGTTTTGCGAAGCACGTCGCGACCCGGAGCACCAATGGAAAGCCCTGTTGGTCACCGCGTCTCTGGACGGTTTCGACGAGATTGAAAACTGGTACGCCGCCGGTGGCCGCGAACAGTATGGCGAGGCGGTCCACGAGCGCCTGCTGCAAGAGTTGGCCGGCACCTTGGCCCGTATGCACAAAGGCCGCTGGCAACACGGTTGCCTGTATATCAAGCACATTTTCGTGCGGGTGACCGGTGAGCCTGATGCGGCGACTGTGGAAGTGGCCCTGCTGGACTTTGAGAAATGCCGCCAGCGCCTGACCGCTTATCGGGCCGCGTCCCACGACATGCTGCAATTGCGTCGCCATTCGTCGTGGAATGATACCGACTGGAAAAAACTCAGCTACTTTTACGAGACGGCGTTTGGCAGCGCTATCAAGGGTTTAACCAGATGAAGCTAGAAATAGCACGAGGTTTGTTTCTGGTCGGGGCATTGGGTGTTGCAGCCCTGGCCCTGGCGGTATGGGAACAACCTCGTACACAAGTGTTGAGTGCGGTAGACGGTGGCGGGCAATGCCTGCTGCCACGCATTGCCAAGACGAGTGTGGCGGCCAAGCCCGACCATGAATTGCTGTTATTCATGTTCGGCATGTCTCAAGCGATGAGGCCGCAAAGTTGAAACGATTGACCCCGAAAAGGGCCTTGCCATGCGAGGCCCTTTTTTTATGGTGCGCCAGGCATGATCATTCCCACGCTCTGCGTGGGAATGCCTCTTGAGACGCTCTGCGTCTCGTCCGTTAGCGCCAGTGACGCAGAGCGTCACGGGTTGCATTCCCACGCAGAGCGTGGGAACGATCAGCCATTTTGATGTCGTCGGTCTTTAGACCAGGTGCAGGTGGTTATCCCAGAACCCCGCCGGTAACTCCAGTGGTGTTGCCAGTAACTTTTCCTGGCGGCAATCATAGAAGCGGCAACGGCCCTGACCGGATGTCACCACAAATCCATCCGCCACCGCACCCACCCCCGCACAGTCAGGCAAGGGCCCATCCAGGCGCAGTTCGGCGGTGTCCATGTCCCAGATAAAAAAGCGATTGCCACGAGGTGCCGTCAACGCCACTAGGCGCAGTTCGCTGTGCACCGCCACGCTGGCGGTGTAATGCCCCATCGCCTGCAACTGTTCGTCAGCCACCGGGAACGCCACGAACGGCTGCCCCGGTCGCTTGATCGCCAGCAACTCGGAACGCTCCTGGGACGGGCCCATGAACTGTTGCCCGGTGAGGATGGTGCCATCGCTGGCGATGCCCATGTGCCGCACGCTGTTCATCTGCTGGGCCAGGGTTTCCTTGCTGATCAGGCTGCCGTCACGGCGCATCAGCACCAGGCTCGGCTCCATGGCGTTGAGGTTCATTTCTACCCGGCTTTCGGCTTCGGTGCGAATGCCACCGTTGGCCACGATCAGCGTCTCGCCGTCGGGCATCCACGAGACTTGATGCGGGCCGATGCCGTGAGTGGATATCTCGCCGCTGTGCACCAGCCGCTCACCTTCGAACTTATACACACCCAACAGGCCGCGGCCAGGGTCGGAGGTGTCGTTCTCGGTGGCGTACAGCCAGTCACCGCTCTTGTGGATCACCGCATGGCCATAGAAATGGCGGTTGGCGTTCGAGGTGATGGTTTGCAGCAGCCTGCCATCGCGCAGGTCGATCAGGTAGCTCTCGGTGCCTGGGCGACGGGCGACGAACAACGCAATCGGCAACGTCGGGTGGTTGATGATGTCATGGCAGCGCTGGCTGACCTGAGTGGCAAATACCGGCTTGCCGTCCAGGCGATAGCCGACAGCGTAGTGCTTGCCGTCGGCATCATCGCGGGCCGACAGCAGCAGCGGGCCTTTGTCTTTGTGCTTGAACAGCGTCCAGCCACCCAAGGTGATAGCGCTGAGCAGCACGCTGCCCACCGCCAAAGCCTGTCGCCTGAGCATCATCAGTCACCGTCGTTGGCGTTGAAGCCCAGTTGGACGCCCAGCGCCTTGGCCAGTTCACCTTCATGCAGGCGGTGGACTACGTTGAGGCTGTCGTAGATGTCGTTGAGTTGCTGGCGCCCGGCGTCGTCGTTCAACAGTTCGTTGAGGGTGCGCTGGTTGCTGGCGAACAGTTTCAGCGACGCTGCGTAGGCGGCGTCGATTTTCTCGGCCAGTGGCTTCTGGTCCGCCGGCAGCAGGCCACGCAGGCCTTTGTTATCGACGCCTACCCACACGGTCTGAGCCGCGGCGAGGCTGGCTTCCAGGCTCTGCAGGGACGACTGGCTGCGCCAGGCATCGGCCTGGAACGGTTGCGGGATGCCCTTGGTCTGGCGGCCCATTGGGGTGCCGAGTTTTTTCTTCAGGGTGTCCAGGGCGGTCACTTGCACGCGCAGCAGATCGGCGATGGCTTCGTGGGAATCAGCGTAGCGCTGGTTCGGAAACTTGGTCATTTGCGCGAGCATACCGTCGGTGCTGTTCCAACTGGCCAGGATCTCTTCGGCCAGGACTTTCTGGCGCTCGCCGATAGCCATCAGCAACGGGCAATAGCGGGCTTTCTGGGCCTCGTCGGCGACGTCGGGCTTGGCGTCGTAGAGGATGTATTCGTAGGCCGACAGGCCCTGCACCACCACGCTGGATTTCGCCAGGGCCGCGGCGTCGATCTGCGGCTGTGCACTGACCAGTTGCTCGACCTGGCGGCCGACCAGGTTCTTCTTGTCTGGCCAGAACTGCACCTGCCACGCCCGGTTGCCTTCGGCCAGCGGGCCGATCAGCAGCGGTTGCAACTCGGCCCAGGCTTTTTGCGCGTGCAGGAAGTCGGCGCGGGCGGTGTCCAGGCTTTCCTTGCCTTGGCAGTAGGCCAGGGCGCTGACGGCCAGTTGACGGTCGGCCTCAACCCAGCGGCTATAGGTTGGCAGGATCACTTGTTTGGCGATGGCTGCCGAGGTCACTGCTTGCGGGTCTTGGGGCGAGCAAGCGCCCAAGGCCAGGGCGGCGAGGCTGGTGAACAACAACTTGGGACGAAACATGTCGAGCTCCCTTCTGTAAGTGGGGCAAAGCTTATAAAGAATTCAGGAACGCCAGCAACGCGGCACGCTGCTCGGCATTGAACGACAACACATGTTGCTGCGCCGCTTGAGCTTCACCGCCATGCCACAGCACGGCTTCAAGCAGGTTGCGGGCGCGGCCGTCATGCAGGAACTGGGTGTGACCACTCACGGTTTGCGTCAGGCCGATACCCCACAGCGGCGGGGTGCGCCAGTCGCGGCCGGTGGCTTTGAATTCGCTACGGTTGTCGGCCAGGCCTTCGCCCATATCGTGCAGCAGCAGGTCGCTGTAAGGGCGGATCAACTGGTTGGCCAGTTCAGGTTCGGCGGCATTGGCGGCGGTGGTGAAGCTGGGCTTGTGACAGCCTTGGCAACCGGCCTGGTAGAACAGGTTCTTGCCGGCCAGCACTTGCGGCGTATCAACGTCCCGACGTGCGGGCACCGCGAGGTTGCGGGTGTAGAACAGCACCAGGCGCAGAATGTTATCGCTGACTTCCGGTTCACCCTGCGGGCCATTGCCGTTGGGCGCCTGTTTGCAGGCCACTTGGGCGTCGGTGCAGTCATCGAAGGGTCTCAGGGACGTGGTGAGGCCCATATCACCAGAAAACGCGTGAACGTTTTGTTGATTGAGGTTGGGCTGCCCGGCTTTCCAGCCAAAACGCCCGAGGACAGTTTTGGCCTGAGTGTCATCCCAGACCCAATTGGCGCGGCCCAGGATGGCCTCTTTGTCGGCGGTCTTGGGGTCGGTGTTGCGCAGGATATCGGCATCGCTGATCGCTTCGAGCAGGCCCAGGCCGATCATCGGCGGGGCGATACGCGCCGAGAAGCGTGTGTCGGGGTGCATCGGGCCGTAGCCGAGTTGGGTGATCTGCAGGTCGGGCTTGCGTAATTCAACGAGCGTGCCGTCCTTGAACCTGACGTTGACCGGTGTGTAGTCGACCCGCACCTTGCCTTCCGGCGCAACGCCAGGCACCGCCATGTCCTGGAGTTGCCCGCCGTAGACCGGCTCGGGTACCACGCCGATCTGTTCGATGAGCTTGGCGTAGGCGGGCTGCTCTGTAATAGAGGGATGGATGGACAGGCGCACCAGCATCGATACGGCATTGGGCGCGTCGGGCAGCGGCGGGTGGCCACGGCCATCCTTGATATGGCAGTTCTGGCAGGCGTTGGTATTGAACAGTGGGCCCAGGCCATCGCGCGCCGTGGTGGTGGACGGCGCAATCACCCACGGGTTGCGAAAGAAACTGTTGCCGACGCTGAAGTCCAGGCGCCGCGTCGGCGCCAGGTTGGCCGAGGGCAGGGAAAAGGCGTTCTGGTCGCGCTTGTTTACCGTCGCCGCGCCACCGGCCCGCGATTCACCCGGCTCTGCTTTCGTGAAGCGAGGGGCGTCATCGCAAGCAGTCAGGCTTAAAGCCATCAACGCTGCAGGCAGGTACAAAAGCGCACGGAACATCGAGATTCCTGGACGAGGGCAGAAAATTAAGGCGCAAAGTCTAACAGGGCAGGGCAGATTGAATAAGAGCAATTATCGTTTGGTGGCATCCCGATTCTTTCCCGCTAGAATGGCTGCACATTTTTTTATGGAGGTGGCCAATGCAGGCTCTCGACGCTTTGCTCAACCGTGTATCCGTGCCCCGTTTGCTCGACCCGGCACCGACCCAGGAGCAGCGCGACCTGCTGTTCGCCGCCGCCATGCGCGCGCCCGATCACGGTCAACTGCGCCCGTGGCGTTTCCTCACCGTGGAAGGCTGCGCCCGTGAACAGATGGGCACGCTGTTGGCCGAAGCCGCTCGTCTGCAAGACGCCGACGCACCGCAAGCCGCCATCGACAAGGCTCAGAACGGCCCGCTGCGTGCGCCGCTGGTGGTGGTGGTGATTGCACGTGTGCAAGAGCATTTCAAAGTGCCCAAGTCCGAGCAGTTGCTGGCCGCCGCCTGTGCGGCCCACGGCATTCTGCTGGCGGCGTATGCCCAGGGTATTGGTGCGGTGTGGCGTACCGGCGAATTGTCCTACTCAGCCCATGTCGCTAAAGGCCTGGGGTTGGCGGCGAATGAAGAAGTGATTGGCTTTCTCTACCTGGGCACGCCGCAGAACCCACCGCGTACGGCGCCGAAGGAAGACCTGACGCCGTTCGTCCAGGCCTGGCCCGGCCGGTAATTCACCACCATTCTGCTCCTACAGGGGGCAATGTTTCAGAACCGAGTCAGACCCTGAACTGATCCATCAACTTCATCTGCTGGCTGGCCAGCGCATTGAGCTGGCTACTGATCGCCGCCGACTCGGTAGCCTGGCCGGTCAGGGTTTCAGTCACGGTGCGAATCGCCGAGACGTTGCGGTTGACCTCTTCGGCCACCGCGCTCTGCTGTTCGGCCGCGCTGGCGATTTGCAGGTTCATGTCGCTGATCACGGTGACCGCGTCGCTGATCTTGCCCAGGGCTTGCACGGCTTGATGGATCTGCCCGGCATTGCTCTGCGCCTGGTGCTGGCTGGAGTGCATGGTCGCCACTACGCCACGGGTGCCGCTCTGGATACGCTCGATCACCAGGCGGATTTCTTCCACCGAGTCCTGGGTGCGTTTGGCCAGGTTGCGCACCTCGTCGGCCACCACCGCAAAACCACGTCCGCTTTCCCCGGCGCGTGCCGCTTCAATCGCCGCATTCAACGCCAGCAGGTTGGTCTGTTCGGCAATGCTGCGGATCACCTCCAGCACTGAACCGATTTGCTCGCTGTTGACCGCCAGGGCTTCGACTTCGCCCACGGCTTTGCTGACTTCGTCGGCCAGGGTGGTGATATCGCGGGTGCTCTGCTCGATGATCGACATGCCTTCGCGGGCCGACTGGTCGGCACCGCGTGCCGCGCTGGCGGCATTGGAGGCGCTGTTGGCCACGTCGTGGGCGGTGGCGCTCATTTCGTTCGACGCGGTGGCGACCTGGTCGATTTCACGGAACTGCACCTGCATGCCTTCGCTGGTCTGGCGCGCAATGGCGGACGACTGATCGGCCGTCCCACGAGCTTCGGTGATGCTTTGCTTGATCTGCGCAATGGTCGGCTGCAGTTTGTCGAGGAAGCGGTTGAACCAGTTCACCAGCTCGCCCAGTTCGTCTTTCTTGGCATAGGCCAGGCGTTGGGTGAGGTCGCCGTCACCGCTGGCGATGTCCTTGAGCATGGCGGCCACGCTATTGATAGGGCGGGTCACGCCAGTAGCGGTCAGCCAGATCAACAGCAAGCCCAGCAGGCCAGCGGCGGCGGCCACCAGCAGGGCTTTGAGCGTGCCCGTTGCCTGGGCCTCGTCGAGTACGGCTTGCAGTTTTTCGTTGTCGGCCAGCATCACCGCTTTGGGCAGCTTGATCACCACGCCCCAGGATTTGGCACCGGCAATCGGCTTGAGCGGGTACACGGCACGAATGGTGTCGTCCTGTTCACGGATAACAGGCCGGTCATTGGCCAGTAGTTGCACGATCTCTTTGCCTTCGGCGCCGATGCTGTCGATCAGGTTCTTGCCGACTTTGGCTGGTTCACCGCTGTAGGCGGCGATCAGGCCGGTGCTGGACAGAATCTCCAGGTGGGCGGCACCGTTGAACAGGTCTTTCTGCGCAGCATCGGTGGTCGCTTGCAGGGCGGTGAGGGCGATGTCCACGCCGACCACACCGATGACTTTGCCGTCGACGATCAGCGGCAGGGAAATGGTGGTCATCAGTACCGGTTTGCCGGCCACCGTGTCTTCGTACGGGTCCAGCAGGCACGTACTGCGCGTGTCTCGTGGGCAGGTGTACCAGATGTTGTAGGGCGTGCCGCTGAGGTTGAGGGTGGTCTTGGTCAGGTCATCTTCGACCATGATGGTGTTCTGGCCTTCGCCGCCAGCACGACTCCAGTAGCTGGAAAACCGGCCTTTTTCATTGGAGACGCGTGCCTTGTCGTCGATGAATTCGCTGTCCTTGCCATCCAGTCCGTTGGGTTCGAACGACAACCAGATGCCCAGCACTTTGGTGTTGCGCTCGAACGCGGTTTTGACGCTGCGGTTGAGCTCTTCACGCAGGGCTCCGGCTTCAAGGGAACGCTGAGTGCCCAACTGACGCAGGTCTTTGATCTGGTCGGCCAGGGCTGTGACCACCAGCAGGTTTTCGCCGAAGGTCTGCTGCAAGTGGCCGGCCTGTTCGGCCGCTTTGGATTGCAGCAACTGCTCCACGCTGGCGGTGAGCATTCGTGAGCTTGAATCACTGACCAGCCGATCGTTCTGGTTGGTGTTGTAGATATTGATGCCGACCACCAGTGCAATCACACCCAACAGACACAGGCCGGACAGCAACACGATTTTCAAGCGGATGGAGAGGGTGTCGAACATAGGTTCACTCACGAATGGACTTGTTGGAATGCACGCAGAAGAGCCAAGTCCATTCGGCGCCGTACCTGAAACATCGGCGTCACAAATCAATTCATGAGCAATAGGCGATGAGCGGTAGGAAAATGCCTACACCGGCCGTTATACGGGGCGTGCGAGCTGCTCGGGGCGGGACCAGATCCACAGGTTGCCCAGGCTCATCCCGGCAATCGCCAGGTACACCGGCCAGCCGTGATCGAGCATCACCAGCATCAGCACGGCGCACAGCAACATGCTCACGGTGGCGCTGACCTTGGCGCGGCGGGCGATGATCTTGCCATTGCGCCAGTTGGACAGGATCGGCCCGAACAGGCGGTGGTTTTCCAGCCAGGCGCTGAGGCGCGGCGAGCTTTTGGTGGCGGCCCAGGCGGCGAGCAAGATGAATTCGGTGGTGGGCAACCCCGGTATCACAATCGCCACCAAGCCGATCCCCAGGCTGACGTAGGCCAGCAGGCCAAAGAGGACTTGGGCGATTTTGGAGGAGGATTGGGGTTTGCCGGTCATGCTGCAGTTTTCTGGTGGGAAGGTTTACACATTATCAGCCATGAAATGCACCCAAGTGTGGGAGCTGGCTTGCCTGCGATTGCGGTGTATCAGGTTAAACATCTGGCGCTGACCCACCGCCATCGCAGGCAAGCCAGCTCCCACATTGAACCGCTGTCTACCAGAACACTTACGCCAGTTCTGGTGCGCTAGCGTACGCCTGTTCCAGCAACACGGTGAAGCGCACAAACGCATCAATCGCACCTTTTTCCACGGCAGCTTCTTCTTCGGCACTGAATGCCAGGCCGTCGAGGGTGCGGGTGAAGCTTTTCCAGCCCTCGGCGCGACCACCGGCCGGCTCGCCCAGGTGGCGGGCACCGAAGGTTTCGCTCAGGCCCAGGCCCACGGCGCGCTTGATCAGGAACGCAGCGCCCAGCTTGGAGCCTTCGGAGACGAACAGCCAGCCCAAAGCTTCGGCTTTGCTGGGGTTGTTCACCGCGCCGGCAACCGGGGCCGGGGTTTCGGTGTCCAGGTCTGCCAGGTCGAGCTTGGCGGCTTCGGCGCGGCAGCGGGCGGCCAGGTCAGGGATGATCTGGTTCAGTTCGGCATCGTTGTACAAGGCCACCAGTTCCGATTGGAACAGGTACTGGGCCACTACGAAGCGGGCGAAGTTGGCTTGGGTTTCGAACGGCGCGTGAGCCTTCACCAATGCGTCGAGCTTGGTGTGCGGCTCGTTGGTGATCTGGTTCAGGCGTTGGGAGCGCAGGCTTGGACGTTCTGCGGTGGAAGAAGCGGTCATGAAAAAAGTCCTTGAGAAGAGAAGCGCCTGGGTGCCCTGAAAAGAGCTGTTATCAACTAGACGAACAAGAAGACGCGGCACAGTAAAAAATCCTCACCTCGCCGCGGATGCAATGGCGGCGAGGTGAGGCGGAAGGGTCAGATGTCCCAGATCACGTTGATCGCAAAGTTGCGACCGGGCTGGGTCAGGCGGTCGAGGTTGGCCGGGCCGGTCACACCGGCTTCGCCGACGCTGTCGTAGCTGCGCACGTCATCCCAGTTCCAGTACTTCTTGTCGGTGAGGTTGTAGAGGCCACCGTTGACGGTCACGTCTTTGCTCACTTTGTAGTATGCGGTCAGGTCGAGGATGCCGAAGCCCGGGGTCTTGAACGGGCCGTCGGTGCCGCCGTCGGGCGCGTGAAAGGTGGTGCTGTCGACGCGGTCCTGTTTTTTCACCAAGGTCCAGCTCACCAGGCCACCGTAGTTGTCCTGGTCGTAGCCCAGGCCAAACACGCCCTTGAGCGGGTTGACGCTGTTCAACGGCTCGCCATTGTCGTCGTTGCGACCGTAGGTGTAGGCAACCGAGCCTTGGGTATACAGGCCCTTCGGCGCGCCGAAGGTATCCAGGTTCAGGCGGCCCTTGGCTTCCACGCCCTTGACGGTGGCGCGCTTGATGTTGACCGCCTTGAATTGCTCCACAGTGCCGCCGACCACGGCGTTGTCTTCGTCGATAAAGTCACGGTACTTGTTGTAGTACACCGCAATATCGAAGGAGCCTTCGTCGAATTTGCCGCGAATCCCGGTTTCGATGCCTTTGCTGGTTTCTGGCTTGAGGTCGGGGTTGGGTTCGACGGTGTAGCCCAGGTTGAGGTTTTCGAAGCGACCGTACAGCGCTTTGGCAGACGGCGTACGGAAGCCCTCGGCGTATTGACCGAACCAGGTGTAGTTGTCGGTCAGGGCATAGGTGAGGCCGAACTTGGGTGTTACGCGGTTCCAGGTCTTGTCTTTGCCATCGACGGCATAGGCGCCGGTCGGGTTGACGGTGTTGAGGAATTCCTGGGTCAGCTTGGGCTTGAGCCGGGTGTAGTCATAACGCACGGCGGGCAGGAAGGTCCATTTGTCCCAGGTGATCTGGTCCTGGGCGAACAGCGAGTAGGTGTTGATGGTCGGGTCGGGGAAGTCGCTGGCCTTCTTCACGCTGTCGCTCGCTTGCGGGCTTGGCGCGCCGATGGCGGTGCAGCCGGCACCAATGGCCAGGCACGAGGCCGAGCCTTCGCGTGAACCGGTGACTTTCTGCTGCTTGAGGGTGGTGCCGTAGGTAACCTGGTGGTCGGTTTCGCCGAGGCTGAAGGCCTTGTCCAGTTGCGCGTCGAAGACCCACTGCTTCTCTTCGTAAAGGGTGTCGCGGGTACGCAGGACGCGACGGCCGGCCTGGTAGATTTCGGCGGTGGTCTGGTCGGTCTTGGCGATCTGGTAGTTGAGGCTGGTCTTGATGCGGTCGGCAATCGGCGACTCCAGGGCGAAGGTGTTTTCCAGGCCGAAGCGCTCGCGGGTAATGGTGTCGTTACCCCGACGGTCGCGGTACAGGTTCATGCCCCGGCCACCGATGAACGGGCCGCCCACTGCGTTTTTCAGATTGACGTCGCGGTCATCCTTGAACTTCTCGTAGGTCAGGCCCAGGCGGTTGTCATCGCCATAGTTCCAGCCCAGCTTGGCCAGCACGTTGGTGGTGCGCGCATCTTCCGGGTTGGCGCCGGTACGGGCCAGGCCGGTGGCGTTGTTGCCATCGTAGGATTCGGTTTCATGGCCATTGCGCTGGCTCAGGTGCAGCAAACCGTCGAAGTCTTGCACACGCCCGGCGAAGGTGCCGGAGGTCAGCCAGCTCTCGTCGGCGGAGCTGTAGCCGGTCTTCAGGCGGGCACCGACGTCCTGGCCTGGCTTGATGATGTCATCCGGGTCGAGGGTGAAATAACTCACCGCGCCGCCGATGGCGCTGCTGCCGTACAGGGCCGAGGCCGGGCCGCGCAAGATCTCCACGCGCTTGACGATTTCCGGGTCGACGTAATTGCGGCGCGTCTTGGCGTAAGGGCCGTTGAAGAAATTGTCCGGCACTTCAACGCCATCCACCTGGGTGAGGACGCGGTCGCCGTCGATGCCACGAATGTTGTAGCCCGCGTTACCCGAGCGCGTACCGGCGCCGCCGACGGAGACGCCGGGTTCGTAGCGCACCAGTTCACGGATGTTGTTGACGTTCTGGCGGTCCAGTTCTGCGCGGTCGTGCACGCTGACGGTGCTCGGTACGCTGTTCACATCCTGTTCATTGCGAGTGGCGCTGATGGTCACCTGTTGCAGGGCGAGGGCGCTGCCGGCGCTACGTTTTTCCAGCACGATGTTGTTGGTGCCCAGTTTGCGATAGCTCAGGTTGGTCCCCACCAACAGCCGGTCCAGGGCTTTTTCCGCTGGCAGCGGGCCGCGCACGCCAGGGGACGATACGCCCTGGCCCAGTTCGGCCGGCAGGCCCACTTGCCAGCCGGTCACTGCGGTGAAAGCGTTGAGTGCCGACACCAATGGCTGCTGTTCGATGCTGAACGTGTAATTGGCGTGGCTGCGAGCGGCAGGTTCCGCGGCGGTGGCGCTCATGACGGGCGCACCAGCCAGCAGGATCGCGGCGGTCAGCAAGGACAAAACGGGCGAAGCAGACCGGCGGTTGAAACGAGAGGACATCGAGAGCGCTCCGGGAATACGAATCTTATAGTTGCGAACCGAACCAAATAGGAATCAGTTGCATTGGCTATAACGAGACGTATCGCCGGTTAACATCGAGTAAAAATAATTCTCATTTAGTTCAGGATCACCAGCGCCGGGTACTCCGACAGCTTGGCCGAGGTGATGTGGGCCAGGGAGCGCACCACGTCCAGGGGCTGGTCGAGGCGGTAGTTGCCGGTGACGGCGACGCTGGCCAACTGCTCGTTGTTGTTGACGATCCAGCCTGGGTAATAGCGGCGCAGCTCAGCCAGCACTTCGCTCATCGGGCAGTTTTCGAACACTAGCCGGCCCTGCACCCAGGCCAGGTCCTTGCTGGGATCGAGCTTGGCCGGTTGGCCGAAACCCTTGGGGCCGATGCGAATGCTTTCACCGGCGCTCAGGCGCACGCGGGCATCGTCGAAAGTGTTGCTCAGGTCGACATCGCCGCGCTGCACCTGGACCTGGGCTTCGCCATTGAGGTAGCGCACGGCAAAGGCGGTGTCACGCACGCTGGCGCGCACCGGGCCGGCGTCTATTTCCAGGGGCAGGCCACGGGTGGGCGCTATTTCAAAGAACGCTTCGCCCTGGTACAGGCGGGCAATGCGCTGGTGGTGGTTGATGGTGCTGGAAAATGCCGAGTTGGTGTTCAACAGTACCTTGGAGCCATCGTCCAGTTGCAGGCGCTGGCGCTCGCCGACCACCGTCAGATGGTCGGCCTGCAAACGCACCGGCAGGTTGCTGAAACTGAACAGGCCGACCAGTAACACGGCGGCGGTGGCCAGGGGTTTCCAGTGCGGTCTGATCCGGCGCCAGCCGCTGGGCTTGCGCGGTGCGGCGAGGGCCACGGCGGCGCTGTGTACCGGCGCGTCACCCCAGGCGGCCTGGGCCTTGCTGAAGGCGTGGACATGCGCCGGGTCCTGGGCCAGCCAAGCGTCGAACGCGGCCTGCTGCCCAGGTTGCGGGCACTGCAAGGCGATCAGCCAATCGAGGGCTTGGTCCATGGCCGCGTCTTGCAACACCTCATGAGCCAACGCATGGGGGCGCAGTTTATTCGGGTCCGTCACGGTGTTCCTCGGGTCTTCGCCACGTTCTATTCATTTTTCCTACAGCTTGGATCGACACCTCTGTCGGGTGAAGCTTAAGGCTGATCCAGCCGTTCGGCCACACCCACACAGATAGCCATGATCAATTTGAGTTCCTTTTGCACCGTGCTCAAGGACACACCCAACTGATCGGCAATTTCCTGATAGCTGCAACCGTGCAGACGGCTGAGGATGAAAATCCGCTGCTGGCGGGCGCTCAACTGGCCGAGGCTGACACTCAGTTGCTCCAGTAGCTGCTCGGCCTGGGTAGCTTCCTCCGGCGTGCTGGCCGGCGCGGCGACGCTTTGCAGGACATCCAGCGGGACATCCTCCTGCAGGGTACGCGCCTGAATCCTGCGCGAACGCAAGTGATCCAGCGCCAGGTTGCGCGCCGTCTGGTAGACAAAGGGTTCAAGGTGGTCGATTGGCCGCTCGCTGAGGGCCCGAGTCACGCGCAGGTAGGTTTCCTGCAACAGGTCCTCGGCAGTGCTGTGGTTATGCACCATGCGTTGCAGAGTTCGTAGCAGGATCACCCGTTGGGTGAGGAAGACGTGGTTGAAGCGAGATTGGCTCACAGTGATACCAGACCGATTTGCAGTTAATGATAATGCTTATCATCAACTGAAATGGCAAGTGGCACTTTGAGATGCCTTGGAGATTGTGCCGCTCGTTCCCATGCTCTGCGTGGGAACACATCCTGTGACGCTCCGCGTCACAACTTTAAGAGCAGGACGCGGAGCGTCCAGGGTGGCATTCCCACGCAGAGCGTGGGAACGATCTGGTCGATCTTGTGGAGTTACTCGGCGTTGCACAACGCCAGGCAGTTATCCAGCATACGGTTGGAGAAGCCCCACTCGTTGTCATACCACGCCAATACTTTGAGCAATTTGCCACTGACCTTGGTGTGATTGGCGTCGAAGATCGACGACAGCGGGTTATGGTTGAAGTCGCTGGAAACCAGCGGCAGGGTGTTGTAGCCGAGGATCTTCGAATGCTGGCTGGCGTGTTTGAGCAGGGCGTTGACTTCATCGGCCGTGGCTTCTTTCTTCAACTGCACGGTGAGGTCCACCAGCGACACGTTGATCACCGGTACACGCACCGCCATGCCGGTCAGCTTGCCTGCCAGTTCTGGCAGCACCAGGCCCACCGCTTCAGCGGCGCCGGTCTTGCTCGGGATCATGTTCTGGGTGGCCGAGCGCGCGCGGTACGGGTCGGTGTGGTACACGTCGGTAAGGTTCTGGTCGTTGGTGTAGGCGTGAATGGTGGTCATCAGGCCGCTTTCGATACCCAGCTCGCGGTGCAGCACCTGGGCCACCGGCGCCAGGCAGTTGGTGGTGCACGATGCGTTGGAAATGATCTGGTGGGATTGACGCAAGATGTCATGGTTTACGCCATAAACCACAGTGGCATCCGCGCCTTTGGCCGGGGCCGAAATGATCACCTTGCGCGCGCCGGCGCTAATATGGGCGGCAGCCTTGTCACGGTCGGTGAACAGACCGGTGCATTCGAACACCACGTCAATCTTGTGCGCAGCCCACGGCAGGTCGGCGGGGTTGCGAATGGCACTCACGGCAATCCGGTCACCATTGACGGTCAGGCTTTCCTGATCGTGGGCAACCTCTGCGTCGAAAGTGCCGTGTACGGTGTCGTACTTGAGCAGGTGAGCATTGATCGAGCTGTCGCCCAAATCGTTGATGGCGACGATCTGCAGATCCTGGCGATAGCCTTGGGTATACAGTGCGCGCAGGACATTACGGCCGATACGGCCAAAACCATTGATTGCGATACGAAGAGTCATTGGAAGGTGCCTGTCGTCGATTTGTTGTAAGAATTACAAGATTATTCGCATAAAAATAGAAAACAAGCCTTTTTAGTGGCAATATTTTGTTCAATCTACAACGAGTGACCTGAATCAACTGGTCCGATGATCCAAACGACCCCCTGCCATCCCATGAGCCGTGGGCGTTTGATCAGCATAGACACTCAGGTCGCCACATCCGTTAGCCTGGAGTTCTATACATGCATCCCCGCGTTCTTGAGGTCACCGAACGGCTTATCGCCCGCAGCCGCGCCACCCGCGAGGCTTACCTTGCGCTCATTCGCGGCGCAGCCAGCGACGGTCCGATGCGCGGCAAGCTGCAATGCGCCAACTTCGCCCACGGCGTGGCCGGTTGCGGCACCGAAGACAAAAACAGCCTGCGCATGATGAATGCCGCCAACGTGGCAATTGTTTCTTCTTATAACGACATGCTCTCGGCGCATCAGCCCTACGAGCATTTCCCCGAACAAATCAAAAAGGCTCTGCGCGAAGTCGGCTCGGTCGGTCAGTTCGCCGGCGGGACCCCCGCCATGTGCGACGGCGTGACCCAGGGCGAGCCAGGCATGGAGCTGAGCCTGCTCAGCCGTGAAGTCATTGCCATGTCCACGGCGGTAGCGCTGTCCCACAACATGTTCGACGCCGCGCTGATGCTGGGCATCTGCGACAAGATCGTCCCTGGCCTGATGATGGGCGCGCTGCGCTACGGCCACCTGCCGATGATCTTCGTGCCGGGCGGGCCGATGCCGTCGGGTATCTCCAACAAGCAGAAGGCCGATGTGCGCCAGCGCTATGCCGAAGGCAAGGCCAGCCGCGAAGAACTGCTGGAATCGGAGATGAAGTCCTACCACAGCCCTGGTACCTGCACCTTCTACGGCACCGCCAACACCAACCAGTTGCTGATGGAAGTCATGGGCCTGCACTTGCCCGGCGCTTCGTTCGTCAACCCGTACACGCCGCTGCGGGATGCGTTGACCCGTGAAGCTGCGCACCAGGTCACGCGTTTGACCAAGGCCAATGGCAACTTCACGCCGATTGGCGAGATTGTCGACGAGAAGTCCATCGTCAACTCCATCGTTGCGCTCAACGCCACTGGCGGCTCCACCAACCACACCCTGCACATGCCGGCCATTGCCATGTCGGCAGGCATCATCCTGACCTGGCAGGACATGGCCGACCTCTCCGAGGTGGTGCCGACCCTGTCCCACGTGTATCCAAATGGCAAGGCTGACATCAACCACTTCCAGGCGGCGGGCGGTATGTCGTTCCTGATCCGCGAACTGCTGGAAGCCGGCCTGCTCCACGAAGACGTCAACACCGTGGCCGGCAAGGGCCTGAGCCGCTATATCCAGGAACCTTTCCTGGTGGATGGCGAACTGGTCTGGCGCGACGGCCCGATCGAAAGCCTCGACGAAACCATCCTGCGCCCGGTGGCCCGTGCGTTCTCGCCGGAAGGCGGCTTGCGCGTGATGGAAGGCAACCTTGGCCGTGGCGTGATGAAGGTTTCGGCGGTAGCGCCGGAGCATCAGGTTGTCGAAGCGCCCGCGGTGGTGTTCCAGGACCAGCAGGACCTGGCCGATGCCTTCAAGGCCGGCCTGTTGGAAAAAGACTTCGTCGCGGTGATGCGCTTCCAGGGGCCGCGCTCCAACGGCATGCCGGAACTGCACAAGATGACCCCGTTCCTGGGCGTGTTGCAGGACCGTGGTTTCAAAGTGGCGCTGGTGACAGATGGGCGAATGTCCGGCGCGTCGGGTAAGATCCCAGCCGCGATCCACGTCAACCCCGAAGCCCAGAGCGGCGGGCCGCTGGCGCGGGTCCAGGATGGCGATATCATCCGTGTGGATGGCGTTACCGGCACCCTGGAGCTTAAGGTGGACGCCGAAGTATTTGCAGCGCGCACGCCTGCCACGGGCCTGTTGGGCAATAACGTGGGGGCCGGTCGCGAGTTGTTTGCATTCATGCGCTTGGCCGCAAGCTCCGCAGAGCAGGGCGCCAGCGCCTTTACCTCTGCCTTGGAGACGCTTAAGTGAAGCTTGCGCTGGTCGGTGACATCGGGGGGACTAACGCCCGTTTTGCGTTATGGCGGGATCAGGAACTGCATTCGATCCGCGTGCATGCCACGGCGGATCACGGCAGCCCTGAAGAGGCGATCAAGGTCTATCTCAAAGAAGAAGGCCTGCAAATCGGGGACATCGGTGCGGTGTGCCTGTCGGTGGCCGGGCCGGTGAGCGGCGATGAATTCAAGTTCACCAACAACCACTGGCGCCTGAGCAAAACCGCGTTTTGCCAGGCCCTGCAGGTGGATGAACTGTTGCTGGTCAACGACTTCTCGGCCATGGCCCTGGGCATGACCCGACTCAAGCCCGACGAATTCCGCGTGGTCTGCAAAGGCACGCCGGAGCCCTTGCGCCCGGCCGTGGTGATCGGCCCAGGTACGGGTCTCGGCGTCGGCACCTTGCTGGACCTCGGCGCAGGCCGTTGGGCAGCATTGCCGGGGGAGGGTGGGCATGTCGACCTGCCCCTGAGCAGCCCACGGGAAACCCAGCTGTGGCAACACATCTACAGCGAGATCGGGCATGTCAGCGCCGAAACCGCGTTGAGCGGTGGCGGCCTGCCACGGCTGTACCGGGCGATTTGTGCGGTGGATGGGCACGAGCCGGTGCTCGACACCCCCGAAGCCATCACGGCGGCGGGCCTGGCCGGCGATCCGGTGGCCATGGAAGTATTGGACCAGTTCAGCATCTGGCTGGGCCGAGTGGCGGGCAATAACGTCTTGACCACCGGTGGGCGCGGTGGCGTGTACATCGTGGGTGGGGTGATACCGAGGTTTGCCGACTTCTTTATCAACAGTGGCTTTGCCCAGAGTTTTCGCGACAAAGGCTGCATGAGCGACTACTTCAAAGGTATTCCGGTGTGGCTGGTGACAGCGCCGTATTCCGGGTTGACTGGGGCTGGTGTGGCGCTTGAGCAAGCTTTTGCATAGGTCATAATGGCGCCATCGCAGGCAAGCCAGCTCCCACAGTCTGGAATGCATTCCAAGTGTGGGAGCTGGCTTGCCTGCGATGACGGCCTAAAGGGCACCCGATGATTTAAGCCAGGCCATAACAACAAGGAGGCCCCGTGAGCGTAATCAGTAAATCCATTCTCCTCGTCGACGACGACCAGGAAATCCGCGAATTGCTGCAAACCTACCTCAGTCGCGCCGGCTTCCAGGTCCGTGGCGTGTCCGACGGTGCGGGGTTCCGCCAGGCAATGAACGAGGCGCCGTGCGACCTGGTCATCCTCGATGTCATGTTGCCAGACGAAGACGGCTTCAGCCTGTGCCGCTGGATCCGCCAGCACCCGCGCCAGGCGCAGGTGCCGATCATCATGCTCACCGCCAGTTCCGACGAAGCCGACCGCGTGATCGGCCTGGAGCTGGGCGCCGATGACTATATCGGCAAGCCATTCAGCCCCCGCGAGTTGCAGGCGCGCATCAAGGCACTGCTGCGCCGCTGCCAATTCGGCCAGGAGCGCAGCAGCGGCGGTGATGTGTGGGTGTTCGATGAATGGCGCCTGGATATGATCAGCCACCGCTTGTTTCATGTGGATGGTGAAGAGGTGATCCTCTCCGGTGCCGACTTCGCCTTGCTCAAGTTGTTTCTCGACCACCCGCAACAGATCCTCGACCGCGACACCATCGGCAACGCCACCCGTGGCCGCGACCTGATGCCCCTGGACCGTATCGTCGACATGGCCGTTAGCCGCTTGCGCCAGCGCCTGCGCGACACCGAGAAACCTCCGCGGCTGATCCGCACCGTGCGTGGCAGCGGCTATCAACTGGCAGCCAGCGTGGTTGCCGGCAATGCCCATTGAACCGCTGAACGAACGCCGTCGCCGCTTCCCGGTACCCCGCTCGCTGCTGGGGCGCATGTTACTGCTGACCTTGCTGGCGGTGCTGTTTGCCCAAGCGCTGTCCAGCGTGATCTGGGTGTCGCAACTGCGCGCCACCCAGCTTGAGGGCCTGGTGACCAGCGCCCGTAGCCTGGCGCACTCAATGACCGCCAGCGTGAGTTACTTCCGGTCGCTGCCGGTGGCCTATCGCCCGTTAGTGCTGGACCAATTGCGCAGCATGGGCGGCACGCGTTTTGTGGTGACCCTCAATGATCGCCCGCTGGACATGCAAATACTGCCCGAAACCCCGCGCAAGCAAGCGGTGCTGGTGGCGGTGGATGAAGTGCTGCGCCAGACCCTGGGTGCCGACGTGCATATCTCGGTGGAGTTTGTCAGCGCCGAAGACCTGCGCATCTTCAATGCCGGCCTGAAGCTCGACGAACTGCCACGTTCCTGGGCCCATTACGCGCTGACCCTGGAACCGGTGAACCCGCCGGTGCTGGTCACCCAGATCCAACTGGCACCCGGTGAATGGCTGTACATCGCCTCGCTATTGCCCGAGCCCTACACCAGCCTGGAAGAGCAAGGCCTGCCGTCCCAGCAGGTGTGGTTCATCGTGCTCACCAGCGGTTTTCTGCTGCTGTTCATCGGCCTGCTGGTGCACTGGCAAAGCCGACCGCTCAAGCGCCTGGCGCGAGCGGCGCGGGACATGTCCCTGGGCGCCGATGTGGAGCCGGTGGCTGAAGGCGGCGGCAGTGAAGTGGTGGAAGTGGGCCGTGCATTCAATGCCATGCGTGAACGCATCAGCCGTTACCTGACCGAGCGCAGCCAGTTGTTCAGCGCGATTTCCCATGACCTGCGCACGCCCATCACCCGCCTGCGCCTGCGTGTGGAATTGCTGGAAGACGAGAACCTGCAAAACAAATTCGGCCGTGACCTGGATGAGCTGGAATTGCTGGTCAAGGGCGCGCTGCAATGCGTGAAAGACACCGACATCCACGAAAACATCCAGCCGGTGGATCTCAACCACGTCCTCGAATGCCTGGTGGAGCCGTACCTGGCACCCCATGGCAATGGCCGAGTGACCCTTGATGGCGCGGCCCTGTCAGCCTACCCAGGCAAGCCGCTGGCGCTCAAGCGCTGCATCGGCAACCTGATCGACAACGCGCTCAAGTACGGGCAGAACGCGCATTTGCATATCGAGGACGATGGCGTGCAGTTCATCCTGCATGTGGATGACGAGGGCCCCGGTGTGCCGCAGCAGCGACTGGAGCAGGTGTTTGAGCCGCACTTCCGCCTGGCCGGCCAGCAGCAGGGTTACGGATTGGGGTTGGGGATTGCGCGCAATATTGCCCACAGCCATGGGGGCGAAGTGAGTTTGCAGAACCTGCGTGAAGGCGGCCTGCGCGTTACCCTGCAACTACCAAGAACCTTGGACTAACAAACACCTGAGATCAAATGTGGGAGCTGGCTTGCCTGCGATAGCGGTGGTTCAGTTGACTCATTAGTGACTGACACACCGCCATCGCAGGCAAGCCAGCTCCCACATGTTGCTCTGCGTACATCAGATGCTTTGGCGCAACCGGGCCAGGTCGCGCAGCGGCGGCGCACCAAACAACCGGCTGTACTCCCGGCTGAACTGGGACGGGCTTTCATACCCCACCCGATAGCCCGCCGCCGAGGCCTCCAGCCCTTCGGCAATCATCAGCCGCCGGGCTTCCTGCAAGCGCAGTTGCTTCTGGTATTGCAGCGGGCTCATGGCCGTGATCGCTTTGAAGCGATGGTGCAGGGTCGAGACGCTCAGGTTCACTTCTTTGGCCAGGTCGTCGATACGCAGCGGCTGTTCGTAGTTACCGTTCAACCAGGTGATCGCCTGGCTCACCCGATGGCTCTGGCTGTTAGCCACAGCGATTTCATACAGGCGATAACCCTGCGGGCCACGCAGCAAGCGGTAGAGAATTTCACGGTTGATCAAGGGCGCGAGCATCGCGATGTCTTTAGGCGTGTCCAGCAAGCGGGTCAGGCGCAGCACCGCGTCGAGCAGTGCGTGATCGATGCGGTCGACGTACATGCCTCGTGAGGTCGGGCGCGAGGGCACGCCCATCGGCCCGGCCTCTGCGATCAGCGCTGTGAGCTGCGCCGGGTCGATATTGATACGCACCGAGAGGTTCGGGTCCTCGGCGGTGGCGTCAATAATGCGGCCGGCTACCGGCATCGCCACCGAGAACACCAGGTAGTTGAGCGGGTCGTAGGCAAAGATTTCGTCGGCCAGGCGCACCTCCTTACTGCCACTGGCTAGGATGCACAGCGCGGGTTCCACCAGCACCGGCATGAAATCCCGGGGCGCGTTGTGGCGGTTCAGGTACAGCGAGGTGATCGCCGTGCCGTAGGAGCCGTCCTCCCAGGTATGGCGGTGCACGATACTGGCCAGCTCGGCGCGTTGTTTCTCCATCTCGGCATCGAGGGGAATGGACTTGAATTCGGGCGACGGCATGGGGCGTCCTCTACACGCTGCTTTGATGGGCTCAGCTTAGCGGCGGCTTTTCAAAAAGTGTTACGTCGATTCTGCAGCATCCTTGCCTGATCCTGCGAGATAGCGTGAATCAGGCAAGTGCGCAGCCTGTCATCACCCTGAAACATGAGGCCTGGGCCTGGAATAAATCCTGGGGCAGAACGTCCTCCCTACGCTTCTCGCAGGATTGTGCAATAAGCCTGCAGGAATTGACTAACCGCGCCCACCCCCGCGCCGTTATCTTTGATCCTGTGGCAACACGCCCTCATTGTGCTTGCCGAGCATCACTTCTCAACGGGAGAGTCGAACATGTCCACCCCCATTCCCGCGAGCCATATGGCCTTTATCCGCGCCCGTAGCGGGTGCAGCACCGAACTCGGTGCACGCTTGAGCAGTTTGATCGAACCAGGTCGCCAGGCCCAGGGTTGCCTGCAATTCTCGTTGCAGCACTCCCAGGTCGATCCCGATGTCTGGCTGGTGTCCGGGTTCTGGAGCAGCGAGCAGGCCATGAGCGCCTACTTCAACTCTCCGGCCCTGATGATCTTCACCGAGCTTCTGAACGACATGGTCGTGCGCAGCATGGACTTCCAGACCTTCACCGACGCATCGGCGGCACAGGCCTACGGCGAGTACCTGCAACTGGCCGGTTAACGGTTAGAATGGCCGACTTTCCATTGGCCAGGACCTGCAACATGGCACGTAAACAATTTGCCCACCACGAAGCCGTTTCCGCCGTAGTACCGGGCGAAGGTGGCTACAGCGCCGCCGTCGCCGTCAAGGCACTGGATGGCATGGGCGCACCCAGGTTTCACAAGATCCTTGATGGGCAGACGTTCAAGACTGCGTCCGATGCCGATGATGCGGCGACGTTGCAACTCGAGCATCTGGTCGATGTGGATGCAGAAGGCCAACTGACCTGGGCGACTGCTGAACGCTGAGGCAGCACACCTAACCAATGTGGTAGCTGGCTTGCCTGCGATAGCGGTGTATCAGTCACTCCTGAGTTAACTGACCCACCGTCATCGCAGGCAAGCCAGCTCCCACAGTTTTGATTGCATTTTAGTCAGGGTTTGGTGGCGCCTGGTCTGTGCATTTTGAACAGGGCCTCAGGCCCCAGCTGGAAATAATCCGCCGGGCCACCCCCGCGCAAAATCGGCTCGGCGGCAGCAGTGTCGTAGATCCCATCCTTGAGCAACCATTTGGCGATGTGCACCGCAACCACCTCGCCCAGCACCAGCCAGCTTGGCACCAACTGTTGGTCGGCACGTTGCAGTTGGATGATCTGCGTCACCTTGCACTCGAACGACACCGGGCTCTCGCCCACCCGTGGTACGCCAACGATTTTCGAAGCCACCGGCGTCAGCCCGGAGAGTTCGAATTCATTTACCTCGGGCGATACGGCCGCGCAGCTTTGGTTCATCTGCTCGGCCAGCGGGCGGGTGGCCAGGTTCCAGACGAATTCTCCAGTCTGTTCGATATTGTTCAGGCTGTCTTTACGCCCGACACTGGAAAACCCAATGATCGGCGGAATGTAGTTGAACGCATTGAAGAAGCTGTAGGGCGCCAGGTTCAGGCGGCCTTCGCGATCGTGCGAGGAGATCCAGCCAATCGGGCGTGGGCCGACGATCGCATTGAACGGGTCATGGGGCAGGCCGTGGCCGTTGGCGGGTTCGTAATAGTGGATGTCGTCAGGCATGGCCGGGGTTCCTGCTACGCGGTTTGGGAGGCGGTCATAGTGCAATTCATGGCGGTGAATTTCCATCGTGCCCATGGATTTTTCATACATCTGCCACCTATTTTTCACAGTTTCCCCTTCAGTCTGCGCCCAAGGTCAATACCCCCTATAAGACTGAGCCTTGGAGCTATCCACTGCATGAACAAACTTCCTCAGATCACCCTGGCGTTCTGGGTCATGAAAATCTGCGCAACTACCTTGGGCGAAACTGCCGGGGACTTGCTGTCGATGACCTTGAATGTTGGCTACGCCATCAGCTCCATGATCCTCATCAGCGTGTTCCTGGTGACCCTGGTGACGCAACTCTGGTCGAAAACCTACAACCCGGTGCTGTACTGGATCGTGATTTTGTCTACCAGCACGGCGGGTACCACAATGTCCGACTTCATGGACCGCACGCTGGGGCTGGGCTACGCCACCGGGTCGATGATCCTGATCGTGATCCTGATGATCATCTTTGCATTGTGGCACCTCAGTGGTGACTCGCTGAACGTGAACAAGGTGCAGACCTTCCGAGGGGAACTGTTTTACTGGATGGCGATCCTGTTCTCCAACACCTTGGGCACCGCATTGGGCGATTTCCTCGCGGACGATTCGGGGCTGGGCTTCGCCGGTGGCGCATTGTTGATCGGCTCGACCATCGCCGCGGTGGTGGTACTCAAGTACTTCACCCGCATCTCGTCGGTATTGTTGTTCTGGGTGGCGTTTGTACTGACACGGCCGTTTGGCGCGACCTTGGGGGATTTCCTGACCAAACCCCATGAAAAAGGCGGCTTGGATTTCGGCACCATCGGTTCATCCGCGGTATTGGCTGCGGTGCTGGTGGTGATGATTGCTGGCGCGTCGTATGCGCAGCGGCGCTATGGGCGCAATGAGGCCGCAGAGTTGTCCTAAGGCTAAATAAATGAGGGAGCGGGCTTGCTGTGGCGAGGTAGCTTGCTCCCGTTCGACAGCGTAGCTGGAGCCAGCTTTTTGGGGGCGCTTCGCACCCCAGCGCAAGCAAGCTTGCTCGCCACAGCAAGCCCGCTCCCACATTTTTTAGTCGGTGGTGATGCGTGAGTGTTTACGCGTGTCCTTCATGGTCACGTAGACCATCAACGATACGGCGATACACGCGGTCACGTACCAGTAGTAGCCAGTTTCCATACCGATGCTCTTGAACCACAGCGCGATGTATTCAGCGGTACCGCCGAAGATCGACACGGTCAGGGCATACGGCAGGCCCACGCCCAGTGCGCGGATTTCGGTCGGGAACAGCTCGGCCTTCACCACGGCGTTGATAGAGGTGTAGCCGCTGACGATGATCAGCGCCGCCATGATCAGGAAGAACGCGCCCCACCAGCTCTGGATGGTGTGCAGGGTGGTGAGGATCGGCACGGTGAACAGGGTGCCAAGCACGCCGAAGGCGATCAGGATCGGGCGGCGGCCGATTTTATCCGACAGCCCGCCGATGATCGGTTGCAGGCACATGAACAGGAACAGCGTCGCCGCCGAGATGGTGGTGGAGTCGGAGATGCTCATGCCGACCGTGTTCACCAGGTATTTCTGCATGTAGGTGGTGTAGGTGTAGAACGCCAGGGTGCCGCCCATGGTCAGGCCGACCACGGTCATCAGCTCCTTGGGATGGCGCATCAAGGTGCGCATTGCGCTTTCCTTGGCTTTTTCTTTCTTGGTGAACGACTCGGTTTCTTCCATGCCGCGACGCAGGTACAGCGCGACCACTGCACACAATGCACCGATGGCGAACGGGATACGCCAGCCCCAGGCATACAACTGCTCGGTGGTGAGCACCTGTTGCAGAACGATCAGCACCGCCAGCGCGATGAGCTGGCCGGAGATCAGGGTCACGTATTGGAAGCTGGAGTAAAAACCGCGACGTTCCTTGGTGGCCATCTCACTCAGGTAAGTGGCAGAGGTACCGTATTCGCCGCCGACCGACAGGCCCTGCAGCAGGCGGGCAAACACCAGCAGGATCGGCGCACCGATACCAATGATTTCATAGCCGGGGCTCAGGGCAATCAGCAGCGAGCCGAAGCACATCAGGTACACCGAGGCCATCAAGGCTTTTTTACGCCCCACTTTGTCGGCGTACAGGCCCATCAGCCAGCCACCGATCGGGCGCATCAGGAAGCCCACGGCGAAGATCGCGGCGGTGTTGAGCAGTTGGGCAGTGGTGTCGCCTTTGGGGAAGAAGGCTTTGGCGAAGTACAGCGAGAAGGCGGCGTAGACGTACCAGTCGTACCATTCGACCATGTTGCCGACCGATCCGCTGAAGATCGACTTGATGCGGCTGGAGGTGGTGCGCTCCTGCGCTTTGACGGCCGTCGATCCCAGAGGCACGGTGTTGGAGTTATCCATTGAAGGATCCTTCATCTAGTTGTTTTTATGGAGCGGCGCGTGCGCAGCCTGTTGGGGCTATAGCAGGAGCTGTGCCAGGTAGAGGAAGGCCCGGAATAGAAGGGTTGCGGGATTTTATTGAGCGGAAATTCGCTGATGGTTTTGGGGTGGTGAGCGGAAATCCGCTTATGGCTGCAGTAATCGTTCCCACGCTCTGCGTGGTAACGCCTGTTGTGACGCTCCGCGTCGCGCCTTTAAAAAGCGACGCAGAGCGGCCTAGGCTGCGTTCCCACTCGGAGCGTGGGAACGATCAGTGTGGGAGCGGGCTTGCCCGCGATGGCGATCCAAAGGTCGCTACACAAACATCTCCCTTACCAACCCATGCCGCTGCATCTTCTCATTGAAGGTGCGACGTGGCAGTTGCAACTCGGCCAGCACCGCCTTGATATCGCCCTTGTGACGCGTCAACGCGGCCTTCAGGCAGTGTGCCTCGAACGCCTCCTGCTGCGCCGCCAACGACTGCCCGGCTTCGATCCCTTGCGGTTCCGGCTCGTCCAGCCCCAACACCTGGCGCTCGGCGACGTTGGCCAGTTCGCGCACATTGCCCGGCCAGTCATGGCTGAGCAGGCGCCCCAACTGTGGGCCACTCAAAGGCTCGACCTGGCGGCCCAGACGCTCGGCGGCGCTTTGCGCAAAATGCTCGTACAACAGCGGAATATCTTCGCGACGTTCACGCAATGGCGCCAGGCGCAGTTGCGCGACGTTGAGCCGATAGGCCAGGTCTTCGCGAAAGCGCCCGGCACGGGCTTCTTCCAGCAGGTCGGGCTTGGTGGCAGCGATGATGCGCAGGTCCACTTGGATACTCTGGTTGGAGCCCAGCCGCTCCAGCTTCTGCTCTTGCAATACGCGCAGCAATTTCACTTGCTGGGCCAGGGGCATGCTTTCGATTTCATCCAGGAACAAGGTGCCGCCGTGGGCATATTCCAGTTTGCCGATGCGTTTGCCGTGGGCGCCGGTGAAGGCGCCGCTTTCATGTCCGAACAGTTCGGCTTCGAACAACTGCTCGGGGATTGCCGCGCAATTGAGGGCCACAAACGGCTTCTTGGCGCGTGGGCCGAAGTCGTGCAGGCAGCGGGCGACCAACTCCTTGCCGCTGCCGGTCTCACCGCGAATCAGCACATTGACCGGCAAACTCGCCAGGTCCAGCACTTGGCGGCGCAAGCTTTGAAGGCCCTTGGACACACCCAGCAGGCTGGACTCCAACTGCGCGCGATGATCGGCCTGTTGATGCAGGCGGCGGTTTTCCAGGATCAGGCCACGCTTGTCCAACGCCCGGCGCAGGCTGTTGAGCAAGGCGTCGGGGCTGAAGGGTTTTTCCAGGAAGTCGTAGGCGCCGTCGCGCATGGCTTCGACGGCCATTGGCACGTCGCCATGGCCGGTGAGCAAAATCACCGGCAAATCGGCATCGCGGCGCTGCACCTCGGCCAACAGTTCAAGGCCGCTGAGCCCCGGCATGCGCACGTCGCTCAGAATCACCCCGGCAAAGTCCTTGGGCAGTTGCGCCAGGCACTCTTCGGCGCGGCTGAACAACTGCACGTCAAACCCCGACAGGCTCAGCCATTGCTCGACGGCCGTGCGAATACTGGCTTCGTCATCGACCACAATCACCGCGTTCAACATAGGTCTGGCGTCTCCAGGGCGATAGGCAGGGTCAAGGTGAAAATCGCGCCATCGCCACGGTTGGCGGCACTCAGGCGTCCGCCCAGTTCATGCACGATAGCGTAGGACACCGCGAGCCCCAAGCCGAGCCCGTCGCCCACCGGTTTGGTGGTGAAAAACGGGTCGAATACGCTGCTCAAATGTTCCTCGGCAATCCCGCCGCCACTGTCGCAGACGCTCAACTGCCATAGTTGCTGATCGGCGTGCAGGCGGATTTCCAGGCGCTTGCGCGGTTTATCGGCCATGGCGTCGAGGGCGTTGCGCAGCAGGTTGATCAGCACTTGTTCCAGGCGGATCGCGTCGCCACGTACCCAGGCCGGGCGAGTGAGGTCCAGCACCACGCCGATGGCTTCGTCACGCAGGCGCGCGTCGAGCAGGTGCATGGATTGGTCGACCACCGTTGCCAGGTCCAGCTTTTCGCGCAGGCCACTGGGGCTCTTGCGCGCGAATGTCTTGAGGTGGCCGGTGAGCGCGGCCATGCGCGTGAGCATGTCATCCAATGGCGTGAGAGCCTTGTAGGCATCGTCCACGCGACCATGGTCGAGCAACAGCCGCAGCGTCGCCAGTTGCATGCGCTGGGCGGTCAGCGGCTGGTTGATTTCATGGGCGAGGGCGGCCGACATCTGTCCCAATGCCGCCAGCTTGGCCGACTGCACCAGGCCATCCTGGGCGGTGCGCAGCGCCTGGGTGCGTTCTTCGACCAATTGCTCCAGTTCTTCACGGCTGCGCTGGCGCAAGCGGGCCAGGCGCCAGCGCTGGCTGAGGAACAGCCCCAGGAACACCAATGCCAGCCACGAACCCGCAGCGGCAAGGCCCGCGTTACGTTGGTCTTCAAAGGCAAACTGGGGTTTGCGCAACAGGTGCAGGGTCCAGCCTTCGCGCTTGAGCGGCAGCGACTCCCAGATGTAATTGGCGTTGCCGTCGGGGCCGTTGACGCGGATCAAGTGGCTGTTTTCGTCAAAGCGTTGCAGGGGCTGGGTGTCCAGCGGCTGCAGTTGCTTCTTGTCGTATTGGCGGGTGGCCTTGAGTTCAGCCAGGTCATTTTCGGACAACGGCCGCAGGTTGCGATAACGCCAGCCCGGCTGGTTGGCGATAAACACGATGCCCCGCGCATCGCTGACCAACAGTAGGTCATTGCCCTGGGCCCACTCGCGCTCCAGCTCGGGGAACTCCAGCTTGACCACCATGGCGCCGAGGAACTGCTCGTGCTCATCCACGACCGCGCTGGAAAGAAAGTAGCCCGGAATACCCGTGGTCACGCCCACTGCATAAAAGCGCCCGGTGCCCTGGCTCAAGGTCTGGCTGAAATACGGCCTGAACGCGTAGTTGTGGCCGACATAACTGCTGGGCAGGTTCCAGTTGCTCGCGGCCACGGCCAGGCCGGTGCGGTCCATCAGTTCCAGAGTCGAAGACTGCGCAGCGCCGTTGATGCGCTCCAGCTTGCGGTTGAGCCGGTCTTGCGTGGCGGCGTCCAGCGGGCCCTTCAAGGCGCTGATCATCTCCGAATCCAGCGCCAGTACGGCGGGCAGGGCACGGTAGCGTTCGATCAGGGTATGCAGCGAGTTGGCATACAGCGCGAGCTGCTGATTGGCACGGGCGGCGTCGTCCACCAGGGCCTGGCGTTCGGCATGGCGCGTGGCCAAGGCGGCAGCCAGCACCGCACCGGCGATGATCAACAGAGAATAGAAGGTCAGGCGCAGGGGGCGAGGGATCACGATCATACGATGATGAACAGGCACGGTAAGGGGCGAGCACCATAGCATGGGCAGCTCATATCTTGTGACCAAGGAGCTTGTGGGGGAGCTGGCTTGCCTGCGATGACGGCCTGCCAGCCGACGGCTATCTACCTGACGCCCCACGATCCCAATGTGCGGGCTTGCTCGCGAAGGGGGCCTGGCAGGCGACACAGTTGGATTGTGTGCATATCCATTGCTGCGGTAACGGCCACTTAGGGTTCCGCCCTGACGGCGGGTCACTTTGGAAAAGCCCCAAAGTAACCAAAGGGCTCTTGCCCCACCACTCGGCACCTCGCCTAGGCTCGGTGTGCCCGAACGCAGGCTTGAATCCGTGGGCCGCCGCCACGCGCCATCCATGGCGCGGGGCGGCTAACCCGGCGTCCTGCCGGGTTACCCACGAATTCAAGCCTGCGTTCGGCCAGCGTGGTTTAACGGGGCGCCTGGGATCAAGATCAAAAGCAGGGCAAGAGCAAGAGCAAGAGCAAGAGCAAGAGCAAGAGCAAGAGCAGTTCCCTTGCTTCAGGCAGAAAAAAGGCGACTGGGCCGTGGGGCCGCAGTCGCCTTTATTCTTTTGGATGAGGTGCTTACTGCACTTCTACCGCCAGGCTGTCACTGATCTTTTTCTGCCAGATGGCAGGACCGGTGATGTGGACGGACTCACCTTTGCTGTCCACTGCAACGGTGACCGGCATGTCTTTCACGTCGAACTCGTAGATGGCTTCCATACCCAGTTCGGCGAAGGCAACCACGCGCGACTTCTTGATGGCCTGGGCCACCAGGTAAGCGGCGCCGCCCACGGCCATCAGGTACACGGCCTTGTGGTCCTTGATCGCTTCGATGGCGGTCGGGCCGCGCTCGGACTTGCCGATCATGCCCAACAGGCCGGTTTGCTCGAGGATCTGACGGGTGAACTTGTCCATCCGCGTCGCGGTGGTCGGGCCCGCCGGGCCAACCACTTCTTCGCGCACCGGATCAACCGGGCCGACGTAGTAGATAAAGCGGCCCTTGAGGTCCACCGGCAAGGTTTCGCCCTTGTTCAGCATCTCGACCATGCGCTTGTGCGCCGCGTCGCGACCGGTAAGCATCTTGCCGTTGAGCAGTACGGTTTCGCCCGGCTTCCAGCTCTGCACTTCTTCCGGAGTCAGGGTGTCGAGGTTGACGCGACGGGCCGATGGGCCGGCTTCCCAGACGATTTCCGGGTAGGCGTCCAACGATGGCGCTTCCAGCGACGCCGGGCCCGAGCCGTCCAGCACGAAGTGCGCGTGACGGGTGGCGGCGCAGTTGGGGATCATGCACACCGGCAGGGACGCGGCGTGGGTCGGGTAGTCCATGATCTTCACGTCGAGCACGGTGGTCAGGCCACCCAGGCCCTGGGCGCCGATGCCCAGTTGGTTGACCTTCTCGAACAACTCCAGGCGCATTTCTTCGATACGGTTCTGCGGGCCGCGCTTTTTCAGCTCGTGGATGTCGATGGACTCCATCAACACTTCCTTGGCCATTACCGCGGCTTTCTCGGCGGTACCGCCGATGCCGATGCCGAGCATGCCCGGTGGGCACCAGCCGGCGCCCATGGTCGGAACAGTCTTGAGCACCCAGTCGACGATCGAGTCGGACGGGTTGAGCATGGCCATTTTCGACTTGTTCTCGGAGCCGCCACCCTTGGCCGCCACGTCCACTCCCACGGTGTTGCCCGGGACGATGGAGTAGTGGATGACCGCGGGGGTGTTGTCCTTGGTGTTCTTGCGGGCGCCTGCCGGGTCGGCGAGGATCGAGGCGCGCAGGACGTTTTCTGGCAGGTTGTAGGCGCGACGCACGCCTTCGTTGATCATGTCGTCCAGGCCCATGGTGGCGCCGTCCCAACGCACGTCCATACCCACGCGCACGAACACGGTGACGATACCGGTGTCCTGGCAGATTGGGCGATGGCCGGTGGCGCACATGCGCGAGTTGATCAGGATCTGGGCGATGGAGTCACGGGCTGCCGGCGATTCTTCGCGCAGGTAGGCTTCGTGCATGGCCTGGATGAAGTCAACGGGGTGGTAATAGGAAATGAATTGCAGGGCGTCGGCAACGCTCTGAATCAGGTCGTCTTGCTTGATCACGGTCATGAGTCGCGCTCCTCTATAAGGGAACATTCAATAAAGATGGCGCCAGTGTTGCATCGGTCGGCTGAAGCCATCTTTCCAAGGCACGCCAGAATGGTGCAGGCGCGACGCTAAAAAGGCGCGGCAGTATAACCCGGCACGGTGGCCGATACACCCGACTATGGTCAAACTGTCGCAGGCATGATTCCCTGTGCGCGCTCCTTATGATTGAGTCTTTATATGCCTGAACTGTACGTCGGCGAACGCCACTGGTCTGTATCCCTCGGCAGCAACCTGCTGGATGCCTTGAATCAGGCCGGCGTGGCCGTGCCCTTCAGTTGCAGGGCCGGCAGTTGCCATGCGTGCCTGGTGCGTTGCGAGGGTGAGGTTGACGACCAGCAGCCCGAAGCCTTGAGCCCGACGCAGCGCCAGCAAGGTTGGCGCCTGGCGTGCCAGTGCCGGGTCAGTGCGGACCTGAAGGTCGAAGCGTTTGACCCTCAGCGCGATGGCCTGCCCGCCCAGGTGGTGGGCGCCGATTGGCTGAGTTCGACGGTACTGCGCCTGCGCCTGCAACCGGAACGTGCCCTGCGGTACAACGCCGGGCAGCATCTGGTGCTGTGGGCGGGGCAGGTGGCGCGCCCCTATTCTCTGGCGGGCTTGCCCCAGGAAGAGCCGTACCTGGAGTTTCATATCGAGTGTCGCCAACCCGGTGCATTCAGCGATGCGGCGCGACAGTTGAAGGTCGGTGATCCTTTGCGCCTGGGTGAACTGCGGGGTGGAGCACTGCACTATGACCCTGACTGGCAATCGCGGCCGTTGTGGCTGCTGGCTTCCGGTACTGGCCTGGGGCCCTTATGGGGGGTGTTGCGCGAGGCGCTGCGCCAGGATCACCAGGGCGACATTCGCGTGATTCACCTGGCCCATGAGGCCGAAGGTCATTATCTGGCTGAACCCCTGGCAGCCCTTGCCGCCCGGCATGGGAACCTGACCGTGGAGCTATGGACCGCGGCGCAGTTGCAGCCGGCGTTGGCGCAACTGCGGCTGGTTTCCCGGCATACCCTGGCCTTGCTTTGCGGGCACCCTGCCAGCGTCGAGGCCTTTTCCAAGCGCTTGTTCCTGGCGGGACTGCCGCGTAATCAATTGCTGGCGGATGTGTTTCTATCCCGCCCTTTCACTTTATGAAAAGCCTGCTCAAGTCGGTATCGGAGTTTATCGCCGGGTGCTGATGACGCCATCGCAGGCAAGCCAGCTCCCACAGTAGACCGAGTTGTCTAACTATTGTGGGAGCTGGCCTGCCTGCACTGAAATGCAAAAAGCCCCGCCATTCACAGGGCGGGGCTTTTGTTTTTCAGCCTGTCACTCAGACCTGCGGGTCGCCCACATGCAGGATCTTCATGCCATTGGTGCCACCGGTGGTGTGGTAGCTGTCGCCCTTGGTCAGGATGACCCAGTCGCCTTTCTCCACGACGCCGCGTTTGACCAGCTCGTCGATCGCCTTCTGGCTGACTTCGTTCGGTGCCAGCGACGCCGGGTCGAACGGGATGGTGTACACGCCACGGAACATGGCCGCGCGGGCCTGGGCTTCGCGGTGTGGGGTGAACGCGTAGATAGGCACCGAGGAGCGGATACGCGACATGATCAACGGCGTGTAGCCACTTTCGGTCAAGGCGATGATGGCCTTGACACCCGGGAAGTGGTTGGCGGTATACATGGCAGCCAGGGCGATGCTCTGGTCGCAGCTTTCGAAGACCTTGCCGATGCGATGGCTGGAGGTCTTGCTGGTCGGGTGCTTTTCGGCACCGACGCAGATACGCGCCATGGCCTGTACGGCCTCCAGCGGGTAAGGGCCGGCGGCACTTTCAGCCGAGAGCATCACGGCGTCGGTGTAGTCGAGTACGGCGTTGGCCACGTCGGACACTTCGGCACGGGTCGGCATCGGGTTCTGGATCATCGACTCCATCATCTGGGTCGCAACGATCACCGCTTTGTTGTGACGGCGTGCGTGCAGGATGATCTTCTTCTGGATACCGATCAGCTCGGCGTCACCGATTTCAACGCCCAGGTCGCCACGGGCAACCATCACTGCATCGGAGGCCTTGATCAGGCCGTCGAGGGTTTCATCATCGGCCACGGCTTCAGCACGTTCGATCTTCGCTACCAGCCAGGCGGTACCGCCGGCTTCGTCGCGCAGCTTACGGGCGTATTCCATGTCGGCGGCGTCGCGCGGGAAGGACACGGCGAGGTAGTCCACTTCCATTTCGGCGGCGAGCTTGATGTCGGCCTTGTCTTTTTCAGTCAGGGCCGGCGCCGTCAGGCCACCACCGCGACGGTTAATGCCTTTGTGGTCGGACAGCGGGCCGCCGATGATCACGGTGCAGTTCAGTTCGGTCGGCGTGGCAGTGTCAACGCGCATCACCACACGGCCGTCGTCCAGCAGCAGTTCGTCACCGACGCCGCAGTCCTTGACCAGGTCCGGGTAGTCGATGCCCACCACGTCCTGGGTGCCTTCGGTCAGCGGGTGGCTGGTGGAGAAGGTGAACTTGTCACCGATCTTCAGCTCGATCCGCTTGTTGGTGAATTTGGCGATACGGATTTTCGGGCCTTGCAGGTCGCCCAAGAGTGCAACGAAGCGGCCATGCTTGGCGGCGAGGTCACGCACCAGCTTGGCGCGAGCCTTGTGCTCGTCCGGGGTGCCGTGGGAGAAGTTCAGACGGGCGACGTCCAAACCAGCCAGAATCAGCTGTTCGAGGACTTCCGGCGAGTTACTGGCCGGGCCAAGGGTGGCGACGATTTTGGTACGACGGACGGACATGCACGGACTCCTGAGTTCAAGCGCTGGGGAAGGCTACTATGCTCTTTCGTTGTAGTCATTGTTCGTTTGCACTACTTATCGACGATTGGCTTGTTTTGGCTGCGGTTGAATGGGCAAACGCCTTGAAGATTTTCGACCAGGGGTCGATACACTGCACAAGACAGGAGAACCCCATGCGAATTTTGCTCGTTGCTGCCCTGGCCGTCAGTGTTGTCGGCTGTACCCGCTGGTCGATGGACCACCATTTGAACAACGCTTACCGTGCCTATGGGGTCGGTGATTGCCAGCGTGTCACCCTGGAGTTGTCCCAGGTCGATCGCGAGAGCCGTACCCGCCGCTACGTGCAACCGGAGGTTTCGATGTTGCGCGGGCAGTGCCTGGAACGCCAGAAACTGTTTGTCGATGCCGCACAGACCTATCAATTCATCATCGGCCACTACCCGTCGAGCGAGTACGCCTATCGAGCCCGTGCGCGGCTCGATACCTTGCAGCAACTGGGGCATCTGCCGGCTGCAGGCCTGGCAAAACCAAGGCCTGCGTCGTTGTAAGGGTATTTGTCGCTTCATGGCTGGCCTGTCGCCAGTCTTGCGCTATTCTTTGAATGTCTGTTTGTGCAGTACCCATTCGAACGGATGCAATGCCCGGATTCGGCAGCTGTTTGGTGACAAGCGGTAGCTGTTGTCACACCGAGATCCAGGGAGAGCGAGCGATTGCTTGTTCCGAATCACTGGCACGGCCAGATTTTTGGCTATTGGATGGCGACTTCACCATGTTTACTGAACGAAGGATCGAGCGGCATCAACTGCCGTATTTTCTGCAGGTGTTCAATCGTATTACTGACAAGCCAATCGGCTATCTTGGAAATGTGTCTGAAAACGGTCTAATGCTGATCAGCTCGTTACCCATGATGACCGAGGTAGATTTCGAGCTACGCTTGAAAGTGCCGGTGGCGCAAGGCGAGTTCAAGGCAATTGACCTCACGGCAACCTGCTTGTGGAGTCACGAGGATGTCACCCCGCAGCATTACGACTCTGGGTTCAGCGTGCTTGAGGCGCCCGAAGAGTACCGGCACCTGATCAACGCGCTGTTGCAGTACTTCAGCTTTTATCCTTTGCAGGCCTCTGTCTGAATTATGCGTGGGGTCGTGGCCGTTTCCTGGCCATGCCCCTGCGCAGTCATCCTCAGAATACCCCGGCCTTTTTCCACTCCAGATAGCGCGTGACCAGCCCGGCACCCAGCGCCGATGGCAAGGTATCGAGCACCGACAGCCCATGGGCACTCAAGCGATCATGGCGTTGGTTGCGGGTGTTGAGGTAATCGATCGTGCCGCTGTAAGCCAGCGCTTCGGGCAGTGTCTGCACAGGCGCCTGGCGTAGTTGGTCGAGGACCTCTTCCCTCAGGCTGGCCACCAGTACCCGGTGATGCCTGCCGATACGCTGGACGGCAGCCATCAGCGCTTCATCCTCCTCATCCCGCAGGTTGGTGACGATGATCACCAGTGCCCGGCGTTTTTGACGTGCCAACAACTGGCTGGCGGCCGCCTGGTAGTCGGCGGTTTTTCGCGTGGTCTGCAGGTCATAGACCGCATTGAGCAACAGGTTCAATTGGCCACTGCCCTTGACCGGCTTCAGGTACCGCGGCTGGTCGCTGGCAAACGTGCACAGCCCTACGGCATCGCCCTGTCTCAAGGCAACGTAGCTCAGCAGCAGGCAGGCATTGAGCGCGTGGTCAAAATGGGACAGTTCATCATCCTGGCTGCGCATGTGCTGGCCGCAATCGAGCATGAACACGATTTGCTGGTCGCGTTCGTCCTGGTACTCCCGGGCAATGGGCGTTCGTTGGCGGGCGGTGGCTTTCCAGTCGATCTGGCGCAGGCTGTCACCTTCACGAAACTCGCGCAGTTGATGAAACTCCAGGCCTAATCCTCGCCGCTGATGTTGGCGCACGCCCAGTTGGCTGAGCCAGTTATCCACACCCCGCAACTGCGCACCGTATAAACGTGCGAAATCCGGGTAAACACGAGTGGCATCGTGAGTCTCGACCCAGCGTCGTGCCGACCACAGCCCCAATGGGCTGGGCAGCAGCAGTTCGCAGCGACTGAAATGGAAGTGCCCGCGCCGCAAGGGGCGTACGCGATAGCCCAGCTCGGCACGCTCACCGGGGCGTAGTTGAATGGATTGAGGCAGGTTCTCCACAGCCAGGCCATCGGGCACGTGATCGAACACCTGCACGGTCAGAGGTTGCGGGTAGTCGTGCTCCAGGCACAGGCGTATTTCTTCCCAGCGCCCCAGCGCCAGGCTACCAGGCAATGTTCTGTACACGCGGGCCGAAGGGCGGCGACGCAAGCGTGCAGCATCCAGCATCGCCAGCAGCAACAGGGCCAGCAGCAGGCCCCAGGCTACCGAATGCAAGGTGGCGGGCACTTTGAACTGCAACGCTGCCGAGGCGCCCAACAAGATGTTCAAACCGAGCAGAACGCCCAGCCAGGTCAGCAGCAGACGAGTCGGTTTCATGGCCGCGTCATTGCCTTGGTGCTGCAATCTGGTCGAGTAACTGCTGGAGCACCTGGTCGACTTCCAAGCCGTCGATGTCCAGTTCTGGTGCGATGCGTACCCGGTGACGCAGTACCGCCAGGGCGCAGCCCTTGATGTCATCGGGGGTGACGAATTCGCCACCGCGCAACAGCGCACGGGCACGTGCCCCGCGTACCAGGGCGATGGAGGCCCTGGGGCCGGCACCGATGGCCAGCCCCGGCCAACTGCGCGTGGCACGGGCCAGGCGCACGGCGTAGTCGAGCACCTGCTCATCCAGTGGCAGGTCACTGGCAATTTGCTGCATCGTTACTACGTCCGCGGCTTGCAGCACCGTACGCAACGGCTGTACCTCCAGCATGTCGGCCTTGGACGAGCGCGTCACTTCGCGGACCATATCCAGCTCTTGTAGAGCATCTGGGTAGTCCATTCGCACCTTGAGCATGAACCGGTCCAGCTCGGCCTCGGGCAGTGGGTAGGTGCCTTCCTGTTCGATGGGGTTCTGGGTCGCCAGCACCATGAAGGGCTGGCCGATGGGCAA
This sequence comes from Pseudomonas sp. GW823-FHT02F05, assembly GCF_058797315.1. Classification (NCBI taxonomy): domain Bacteria; kingdom Pseudomonadati; phylum Pseudomonadota; class Gammaproteobacteria; order Pseudomonadales; family Pseudomonadaceae; genus Pseudomonas; species Pseudomonas sp. GW823-FHT02F05. The sequence continues at coordinate 34,308 of NZ_JBXAJM010000004.1, read as the reverse complement.
CGCCTCGCCCTCCAGGGTCACTTGACGTTCCTGCATGGCTTCCAGCAGCGCTGCCTGGGTCTTGGCGGGGGCACGGTTGATCTCATCGGCCAGCAACAGGTGGGTGAATATCGGCCCCTTGCGCAGTTTGAACTGTTCGGTCTGCAGGTCGTAAACGGCGTGGCCGGTGACATCGCTGGGCATCAGGTCCGGGGTGAACTGGATACGGGCGAAATCACCGCCAAAGCAGCGGGCCAGGGCTCGTACCAGCAAGGTCTTGCCCAGGCCTGGCACGCCTTCCAGCAATACGTGGCCGCCTGCGATCAGGGCGGTGAGCACGTCGTCAATCACAAGGTCCTGGCCAATCACGGCCTTGCGCAATTCCACGCGCAGCGCCTGCGCCTGCTGGCTGGCATGCTGAAGGTTTTCGGCGGTCAGGGTGGTGGCCAGTCGAGAGTCGCTCATAAGGCATTCCTGAGGGTTTGCAGGTGCGCCACCTGTCGGCTGAAGTCGGCGCTGGAGAGCCGCTTCAGCGCAACGGGCTCAAGCGCCTGGCTGATGATGTGAGGGGGTTGTCGCGTAAGGTGTTCCAGCACCTGGCGTTGCTCTGACGCATCGAGGTGTTCGAACCCTGGATGGCGTCGCCTGGCTGCGCGCAGAATGTCGTGTCGCAAGGCTTGCAACAACGTGCCCTGGCCGCTGCGGCGCAATAGGAAGTCCGCGCTGGCCTTCAAGTGTTCCTGCAACTGGCGACGTGCCTTGGGAGCCGGTGCCTGGATCGGGCCTTGGCGCATGCCTGCCTGCCACAGCCCCAGAGCAAGCAGCGCAACCAGGGCGACGAGGGCCTGGGGGAAATAACGGAGCAATAGAGTAAACAGATCGTCCGTGTCGCTGTTGAACAGCAAGGTGACGTCAGTGCCCTGGTTCAGATACCACAGCAACCAGGCGTTATCATGTTTGCCGATATCCGCGGTTTTCCACAGGTCGCTGTCGGTGATCACCGTGACGCGGCCTTGCCCCAGGTCAAGTTGCATCAGGTGGCTGGACTTGGCGCTGTTGGCGGAAAACTGCGCCAGGTGCTTGGGGTCGGTGAGGTTGAAGTCGGTGTCAAAACTGAAATAGGCCGGTGCCGTTTCGTTGTCGACATACAGCTTGGTCAGGTCCGGCTTGGTTTTTTTACGCGGTGGCGCGGGTTCGTCGAAGGTGTCGCTCAAGGTTTGGCGGACAGTGAGGCGATCAAGCAGCAAGTCACCGCTGGTGCCGGTTTCTTCATCCCATAATGCCTCGGCGACCAGTAGCAGGTGGCCACCGGCTTTTGCCCAGCCCAGCAGTTGTTCGACCTGGCGTGGGGTCATGTTGCTGCGCTCCCCCAGCAGCAACAGGCTATGGCCTTTGGCGGGCAGTTCGGCGAGTCGTTCAAGGCCATTGGCATGCGCCACCACCACGCCTTGCTGGCGCAAAAAGTGCTCGGCGGCCAGGTAAGGGTTGGCGCGTGCCTCTGGTGACGGGCCGCGATTTACCACTTCCTCGTAGGGAATTGCCTTGTGCCAGCCATATAGGCCGCCCGCACCCAACAGGCACGCCAGTAGCAGCGCTACCCACCATAACGCCCGGTTCATTGGCTCGCTCCGTCACTGAAAAGAGCACGCCAGTCGCTGCACAGTTTTTGTTGGGCTGAAGAGGGCGGTAGGCGGTGACCATAGGCCAGGTTTTGCCAGTGGCGCGTCAGTTCGTCGCTGAACGCCAGTAATTGCGGTTGTTGCAAACGATGAACGCGCTCCAGCACCTGCCCCTCGGTATCGGCGCTTGTCAGTGGCAGGTCGAACTCGTGCAACAGCCGGCTGAGCAACCCGCGATACAGCAGGCCAAGGGCTTCCCGGGGCTGGGTGGGCCATAGTTGTTCGGCGGTACTGGCGATGTCTTCGGGCAATGTCTCGGCGCCCAGCTCCAAGCCGAACAACTGAGCGGGAACGGGCGAGGGGGCGGTAGTGCGAGTGGGTCCGAGGCGGCTGACGAACGTGAGCAACCATTCACGGTAACGCCAGAACACCAGGGCCAGGCCGCCAATCACAAGGCTCCAGAGCAGTATTTCCAAGGTTTTGGCGACGTATTTGAAGGTGTCGCTGTTAAGGTTGTCGAGCAGTGCCTGGAGCCAGCCGGGTAATTTGCCGTCGCCCTTGGCCTTGTTTTCAACCGGCGCTTTTTCTTCGCCAAACCGATAGCGTGTGACGGTTTCCGGGTTCTTGAAAGGTGGCTTTTCCAGCAATGCCTGGATGGATTGGCTGGCGGCCTGGGTACTGAGTGGCTTATGGGCTGTGGTTTCATCTGCCATGGTCGGTGGGCTGATTTGTAGCAGTGCCAGGCCAACGACCAGCAACAGCAGCGGTGCAACGTTGTTCAGGCGCTGGCGCAGGCGACGGAATACCAGTTCCAGGTCCCAGGCCTCCAGCACCGTGCGGCGGTTGAGGTACAGGCTGAAGCCACAGGCGACGTAGATGGGTTCCCAGAACACCAGGACCAGGGCATAGAAGGCATTGCTCAGGTGCTCAAGCCAAAGCACGTCCGAGCCTGATGCCAATACCAGTCGTTGCCAGTCCCAGTCCAGTTCAACCTGTTGCGGGATGAAGAGATAGAACAGGGCCATGCCGCCAAACCACAGGCCGATTTCCAGGTGAACGCCGATCGTCGTCAGCCAGCGTGCGGCGCCAGCGTTACGTTGCAGCAACACCCCAAGGCGTCGTTGACGTGCGTCACCGTCCAGGCCTTCCAGTTGGCTGACGGGCAGGGTGAAGCTGCGACTCATGCTCAGCCGCCGCCAGGTCAGGCTGGCGAACAGTTGCCCTTTGAGCAACTGCGGCCAATGGCGAACGGCCTGTTTGAGGCTGGGGGGCTCAGCAAACAGGGCCTGGGAAAGAATGTACAGCGGCAAGCGGTCGAAGGCCGGCTTGAGCCACCAGAACAGGAACATGACCAGAGACGGGTAACTCCAGAGCAGCACCGTCAACAGGCTGAATATCGGAAGGCTCACCAGCGCCCAACTGCTCATCAGCAAGAAACGGCGTTCCCGGGCCATCAGCACACCCAAGTCCATGGCTTCCCAGGAAGTGCGCGGGCGAATGACTACGCTGGCGTCAGTCAGGCGCATGGCGACTCCGCCCGGCCAGGGTCAGGTAAGCGGCCACCAGCAGCCAGAGGGCGGCGCCTACCGCGTACTTGATCCAGGGCTCAATGCGAGTGGTTGAGGACCAGTAGGCTTCGATAAAGGCGGCGATCAACAGGAACACCATGACACCACAGAGCATCCTTACGCTTTTGCGCGCGGCCAGGCGCAGGGCTTCGCTGCGCGCCAAGCGCCCGGGGGCGACCAGTGACCAGCCCAGTTGCAAGCCTGCGGCACCGGCCAGTGTGATGGCGCTCAACTCGAATGCGCCGTGACCAATGACAAACGACCAGAAGGTCTGGCCATAGCCAATGTCGGTAAGGTGCCCGGAGACCGCACCTATGACCAAACCGTTGAAAATCAGGAAGAACACACTGCCCAGGCCAAACAACAGGCCGGCGGCGAAGGTCTGGAAGGCGATGCCGATGTTGTGCATCACGTAATAGCCAAACATCATCCAGTCTTCGCTGGCGGCACGCTCGGCAGCGCGGCCCAGGCGGCTGGCATCGGGGTTGTACATGCCCTGCATCTCGGCCACCTGCTGGGAGCTGATGATGCTGTAGACCAGGTCGGGGAACAGGTACACCAGCAGGGCTATCCCCACCAGGCTGCCAAAGAACAGCAGGCCGGCGATCAGCACGAAGCGCCATTGTTCGCGTACCAGGCGCGGGAAGTCGGCGAGAAGAAACGCCAGTATGTTTGCCGTCAGTTGGCTGCGATGGCGATACAGTTGTTGATGGCCGCGCAATGCCAGCTGTTGCAACGGATCGACCAGGTAACTGCTGTAGCCGCGCTGCTGAGCCAGGGCCAGATGTTGGCACAGGCGTCGATATTGATGCGGGAAGTCGGCGACATCGGCGGCCTTGGCTTTACCTTGCTCCAGTTGCTTCAACTGCTCGGCGAAGGTTTGCCATTGATGCTGGTGGCGGCTTTCAAAAAGGCTTTGCTTCATGTCGGCCCCAACAAACCACGGGCTACACCGTTGAGTTGCTCCACGGCACGCGGTGCAGGCACTTGCAGGGGCCCTGCGAGGATGGCGGCCAGTTCATGCACCCGTTCGGCCGAGAGTTCCGCCTGGCGTTCGGCGAAACCGAGGATGGCCCGCTGTTCGCTCAGCTCCAGTGCGAAGGGTAGGCGCAGGGCGGGTGCTTGAGGGATGCTCGGGCGTACCAGCGGCAGATCGCGGTAGACCACCAGCGTGCCTGCCGCCAGGTCGCCGAGCCGCTTGAAGTGCGGATGCTGCAGGCAACTGATCGCGCCGAGGAAATAACCGAAGGGCAGCATGTCGACAAAACGCAGCAGGTTGCGGATCAATGATGCCGACCAGCCAATGGGCGTGCCGTCATCCTGTACCACGCGCAGGCCCATGACCTGCTTGCCCGGCGAGCAGCCGTGGTTGAGCACTTCGAACAACACCATGTACCACCAGCTCACCACGAACAGCAGCAGCGAACCCAGCCCGATCCCCACATTGCCGAGCAGCGCCAGCGGCACTAGCAGGATCCCCATGATGATCCCTCGCGCGCCCAGGTCGAATGCAAAGGCCAATGCCCGAGAGGGCAGGCCAGCAGGACGCAGGGGCAGGTCGATGCCCTCCGGCGTTTCTATCTGATAGTGGGTATCCAAAGGCGTTGATGGCATTGCGATCCTTGGCAGTGCGAGGCGACTTGAGAGACACGGATGCTAGCAGTGTCAACGGTGGAAGCAACCATTCGAGGGTTTTCTGGATATTTATACAGTCAGGTATCGCTGGCTCCCAACGCCTTGCAGCGCCTAGACTTTGTCGATCTTCAGCACAGGAATAGCCCGTGACCTCGATTTTCTGGTACGACTATGAAACCACTGGCATCAACCCGCGCAATGATCGCCCGCTCCAGGTAGCCGGGATCCGCACCGACCTTGAGCTCAATGAGATCGGTGCGCCGATCAATCTTTATTGCCAGCCCAGCGACGATATCCTGCCTCACCCGGCAGCGTGCGCGATCACGGGCATCACGCCGGGTGTCCTCGCCGAGAAGGGCCTTGCCGAAGCCGATTTCATGACTCGGGTGCACGCCGAACTGGCCGCGCCAGGTACCTGCGGCGCCGGCTACAACACCCTGCGATTCGACGATGAAATGACGCGCTACAGTCTGTACCGCAATTTTTTCGACCCGTATGCGCGCGAGTGGCAGGGCGGCAACAGCCGGTGGGACTTGATCGATGTGATGCGCACTGCCTACGCCCTGCGGCCGGAGGGGATCAACTGGCCCGAGCAGGACGGGCGTGTGACCCTCAAGCTCGAACGCTTGACCGAGGCCAACGGCATCGACCATGGCCAGGCCCATGATGCGTTGTCGGATGTGCGTGCAACCATCGCCCTGGCGCGGTTGGTCCGGGAGAAACAACCGAAGTTGTATGAATGGTTGTTTCAATTGCGCAGCAAGCAGCGGGTCATGGATCAGGTGCGGTTGCTGCAACCGATGGTGCATATCTCGGGGCGTTTTTCCGCCGAGCGCCATTATCTGGGCGTGGTCTTGCCCCTGGCGTGGCACCCGCGCAATCGCAATGCCTTGATCGTCTGTGACCTGGGGCTCGATCCACAAGGGCTGTTGGACCTGGATGCGACGACGCTGCGTCAGCGTCTTTACACGCGCCGCGATGAGCTAGCCGAAGGTGAACTGCCGGTTCCGCTCAAGTTGCTGCATATCAACCGCTGCCCGGTGGTTGCGCCGTTGAAGGTGCTGCGCCCTCAAGACCTCGAGCGCCTTCAATTGGATAAGGAAGCTTGCCTCGCGCGGGCGCTGCGGCTAACTGACGCACAGGAAGTTTGGCGGGACAAGTTAGCGGCCATTTATGCCGAGGAAGACTTTGCGTCAAACTCGGACCCGGAGCAGCAGCTCTACGAGGGTTTTATTGGTGACCGTGACCGCCGTTTATGTGAGCAAGTTCGCATGGCAGAGCCCGCGCAATTAGCCCGTCAGCAGTGGCCGTTCGATGATCATCGTTTGCCGGAATTATTATTTCGCTACCGGGCGCGTAACTTTCCTGAAACCTTGAACAATGAGGAGCAACAACGCTGGAAACTTTTCTGTCAGCAACGTTTGTCGGATGCACAGTGGGGGGCGCCGAATACCCTCTTGGCATTTAAGCAGGCGCGTGAGGAGTTGGCGGTTAGTGCTACATCGTTTCAGTGCCAGGTACTGGCGCAATGGCAGGACTATGTGGATTCCTTAGCGGCGAGCCTGAATCTGTAGGCGCATAACTACAGAATATTCAGACAATAAAAAACGCCAGCAAGCTGGCGTTTTTCATGTGTGACGTATCGGGTGAACGTCCGACCGGGCTTAGCCCAGCAGGGTTGCCCAACCTTCAACTACGTCACCGCCCCACTTGGCTTTCCACTCTTTCAGAGTTTTGTGGTTGCCACCTTTGGTTTCAATTACTTCGCCGTTGTGCGGGTTTTTGTACTGCTTGACCTTGCGAGCACGCTTGGTGCCGGTAGTTTTCACAGCGCCACGCGGTGCTTTAACTTTCGACTCTGGATCCAGCAGCGCGATGATGTCACGCAGGGATTTGGAGTATTCACCCATCAGGGTGCGCAATTTGCCTTCGAATTCCAGCTCGGTTTTCAGCTTGTCGTCTTCGGACAGGTTCTTCAAACGGGCTTGCAGCTCTTTGATAGCTTCTTCGGTGGCGCGGTATTCGTTGATCAGTGACATGTGGACTACCTTATGTAGAACGCTGATTGACAGGGTGAGTGGCCTAATAATAGTCAGGCAATTTCATCAAGTAAACATTTAAGACGGTATTTAGGCGAATGACATTGAATGTGTGGGAGAAAACCTGGCCGATGAGTTAATTAGTGAGCGTTATGCGCAAAAGATAATCACCTTAATTTTTTGCTACTGGCCTGAGCATGCCGTTGTATCGTCATATAGCGCTGGTAAAACCTTACACGATTAAGGGGTGTTACCACGGCCATGCCTCAAGATAAGGTGCAAGGGAATACTGCAGTTTTTCTGCGTAATCGCTAGAATAGCGGCCTTTGTGAAGTTCTGGAGTTTCCCCCTAATGCGCACTTTTCGGCTGGTGATTGCTTGCCCGGACCGGGTTGGCATCGTTGCCAAGGTCAGTAACTTTCTGGCTTCCCATAATGGCTGGATCACCGAGGCGAGCCATCACTCGGACGATCTCAGTGGTTGGTTTTTCATGCGTCACGAAATCCGTGCCGATACGTTGCCCTTTGGCCTGGAAGCCTTCCGCGAGGCGTTTGCGCCGATTGCCGAAGAGTTTTCGATGACCTGGCACATCACCGATACAGAGCAGAAGAAACGCGTGGTGCTGATGGCCAGCCGCGAATCCCACTGCCTGGCAGACCTGCTGCACCGCTGGCACAGCGACGAACTCGATTGCGAGATTGCCTGCGTGATCTCCAACCATGACGACCTGCGCAGCATGGTCGAATGGCATGGCATCCCTTATTACCATGTGCCGGTCAACCCACAGGACAAGGAGCCGGCATTCGCCGAAGTGTCGCGCCTGGTCAAGCAGCATGACGCGGATGTAGTGGTGCTGGCGCGCTACATGCAAATCCTGCCACCGGAGTTGTGCCGCGAATACGCTGGCAAGGTGATCAACATCCACCACAGCTTCTTGCCGTCCTTTGTTGGTGCCAAGCCTTATCACCAGGCTTCCCTGCGTGGCGTGAAGCTGATTGGTGCAACCTGCCACTACGTGACCGAAGAGCTGGACGCCGGCCCGATCATCGAGCAGGACGTGGTGCGCGTCAGCCACAGCGACAGTATTGAAGACATGGTGCGGTTCGGCCGTGATGTCGAAAAGATGGTGTTGGCCCGTGGCTTGCGCTACCACCTGGAAGATCGCGTGTTGGTGCACGGCAACAAGACCGTGGTCTTCTGACCCAGCGGTTTTGATTGAAGACACCGGGGCCTGGAGGTAAAACTCTCCAGGCCCTTTTTTATTTCTGTTTCAGGAGATTCCCATGAGCGACCCGCTGGATAAAGCCACCTCACGGGCGCCTGCTACCTTGGGCGAGGGCTGTTTGAGTCGTTACGACCCGGACGCGCTGGATGCCGAGGATGGTACTGATTTTCCAGGCGCGGCGCGTTTATGGGAACAGACACAGGCGCAGGACCAGCCGCCTGCCGCCCCTGAAAAAGACGCTTGAGCAGCGGTTTGCCGACCATCAATAGAAACACTGGCGCACCGGCCAGCAAATAGAAGTAGTAGGTCACCGCGCGCCAGATCAGAATCGACGCAGCCGCTGTGGATGTGCCCACCATGGGCGCCAGCAGTGCCGCTGACGTCAACTCCGCAGCGCCGGCCCCGCCTGGCGCCAGGCTGAACTGCCCGGCAGTCAGGGATAACATCTGGATCAGAAAGCTCCAGGCCCACTGCACCTCGCCCCCCAACCCGCGCAGCGCCAGGTACAGCACGCTGTAACGCAGCAGCCAATGCAGGCTGGTCAGCGCAAAGACCCCAAGCAAGGTGCTCCGGGGTAGTTTCAGGGTGGCGCTGAACGCCGCAAGAAAACGCAGCAACCGGCGTGCCCAGCGTCGGCGGGTGATAGCACTGACCTTCATGGCCTTGAGTACCAAACCCGCCAGGCGAATCAGCCGTCGGTGAAAATGCACCACGGCCCAGCCACTGAGTACCCCACCCACCATCGACACGGCGCTGAGCCCCAGCAACCACTCCAGACGCGGGCTGAGGCTATTGAACAGCGCATATAGCAAGATCCCCACCAGTGCGCAGAGAAAAAACACCAGGTCGCTCAACTGGTCCATGGCAAACACCGCGCTGCCTTGGGCGGGGCGGATGCCATTGCGTGCCAGCAGGGCCATCAGGGTCAACGGCCCGCCGCTGCCGCCGGGTGTTGCACACATGGCGAACTCGGTGGATATCACCACGCCAAGGCTTTTAAGCGGGCCTAACTCGCTGCGATGCTCGCCAAGCAGCAGGCGGATACGCAGACTGTTGATCAGCCAGCAGCCAATGATCATGGCGAACATCCCCAGTAACTGGGGCAAGGGAAACTGGCGCAGGCGCGCAATGCTTTCGCCGCCGCCCAGCCACAATGGGATCACCAGCGCCACCAAGAGCGCCAACACTAACCAGATCAGTCGGCCCATGGCTGCGTCGCCAGCCAGGCGGCCTTGGTTTGGGGGACGCGCCCCGCGTTGAGCAGGCGTTGCAGGGTGTCTAGCCAATAATCGCCGGAAAACCTGTGGCGCATGTCCACCGGGTGCAAACCCAGTCGGATCAGCGGGGCCTCCTGCCACCGCTGTTCACGGCGATCACTGAGGATTTTGGACAATCCCCGGCGCCAGGCACTGCGGGCGCTCCACACCAGGCCGGGGGCGTTGATAGGCGTGAAGTCCGGCAGGCGATAAAGATGTTGTGGGTCGCTGGTGTAGCTCAGCGGCAACTGGCGCAATGCCTGCCGGGTGCCGTCGCTCATCAACCAGGCGGGCGCAACAAAGCCATGCAGCGGCCAGCCATTGCGCTCAAATACCTCAATGCCGGCGGTCAACCGCCGCAGCGCCTCGGCTTCGGACAGCTGGTAAAACTCGCCTTCGTGGGTATAGATGCGTCGCATAAACCATTCTTTTGGCGTACGCGGCCGAGGTTGGTCGTCGCAATGGTAGTAACCGTGCAAGGTGAGCTCATCGCCCTTGGCGACACGGCTGTCGAGCAGGCGCCGAAAATCGCGGTGGGCGGCCAAGTCGTCATGGTGATGGAAGTCTGGCACCACCAGCCAAGTGATGGGCACGCGGCCCAGTGCATCGACGGCCTCGACGAACGGCCGGTAGTCGGCCCAGGTGTGCGGAGCCACGTCGTGCAGTACCAGCATCAGCGCGCGCTCAGCCATGGGCGAGCATCGGTTCATGGCTGCCCAGCACGGCGCAGTAATGCCCCAGCAGGCTGTCGACTACCGTGTCCCACGCATAATGCTGCTCGACATGGCGCCGAGCCTGAGCACCCAGGCGTCGGCTGTCGGTACTGAACAGCTCGCGCACCGCCTCGGCCATGGCCTTGGGGTTGTTTGGCGCGCACAGCAGGCCACAACGCTCGTCGACAATCTCGGTAAAGGCCCCGGCCGCCACGGCGACCACTGGAATACCGCAGGCCATGGCTTCCAGGATCACCAGGCCGAAGGTCTCCTGGTCGCCACCATGCAGTAAGGCGTCGGCGCTGGCCATCAGCCGAGCGACATGTTGGGCGGGCCGGAATCCGTCAATCACGGTGACATTGTCTGGCACGCTGGCCGGCATGCCGGAGCCCACCAGCAGCAAGTGGTAGCCTTCCCCCAGGCGTTTCATGCAGTTGAGCAGCACCGGCAGGTTTTTCTCCTTGGAGCCGCGCCCGGCGAAGATCAGTAGCCGAGTGTCTTCGCCAATCCCCAGTTCGGCGCGCAGGCCGGGGTCACGTACCTCAGGGGTGAAGGTTTGCAGGTCTACGCCCAGGGGTTGTACGAAGACATTTCTGACGCCAAGCCCGATGAGCTTGTCGGCCATTACCTGGCTGGGGGCGAGCACTCGGTCAAAATTCCCATAGAGTTTGCGCACATAGGCTTCAACATTGGGGGTAAACCAAGGCCCCATGCGGTTGCTCACCAGCAGTGGCAGGTCGGAGTGGTAAAAGCCGATGACCGGCACATCCAATTGGCGTCGGGCATCCAGCGCGGCCCAGGCGGTCAGGTAAGGGTCGCCAACTTCGATCAGGTCGGGCTGTAAATCGTGCAGGACATTTCGCCAAGGCGCCAAACGAAGGGGGAAGCGATAGCCTTTGCCGAAGGGCAGGGCGGGCGCCGGTACTTTGAAGATGCCGTCCTGCTCGCTCAAGTGTGCGCCAGGAATCAACAGGCTATGGCGAATGCCCGGCTTGAGCGCCAGACGCCGGTGCTTGGCGTCAAGGTAAGTGCGTACGCCACCGCTGGCCGGGGCGTAGAACATGGTTATGTCAGCGATATGCACGATGAACATCCCTCCGATCCATTGCTCTCCCTAGATGGACCTGAGGTAAGGATAGATGTTCGGTTTAGATTCGCAGCATGACGGTGGCGGGAGTGGACAAACGCACGCTGTAGGAGCGAGCTTGCTCGCGAAAAACTCACAGACTCCGCGTTTCTTCAGGCAGCCCGCGTTATCGTTGACGTTTTTCGCGAGCAAGCTCGCTCCTACAGGTGGATTAAGGTGGGGGCACCTCAGATCCGGAAGCTGCCCACCAATTGCTTCAAGCGCGAGGCCTGTTGTTCCAGGTCCGAGCAGGCGCGCAGGGTCGATTGCAGGTTTTCCACCCCTTCCTGGTTGAGGGTGTTGATCTCGGTGATGTCCATATTGATCGACTCCACCACCGAGGTTTGTTCTTCCGTTGCGGTGGCGACCGACTGGTTCATGCCGTCGATCTCGCCAATGCGCTGGGTCACGCTGTTCAGGCGCTCGCCTGCCAGGTTGGCGATTTCCACGCTGTCCAGGCTGTGGCGTTGGCTTTCGCTCATGGTAGTCACCGAGTCCCGGGCACCCACCTGTAGCTCTTCGATCATCGTCTGCACCTGTTGCGCCGACTCCTGAGTGCGATGAGCGAGGTTGCGCACTTCATCGGCCACGACCGCAAATCCACGCCCGGCTTCCCCCGCGCGCGCCGCTTCGATCGCCGCATTGAGCGCCAGCAGATTGGTTTGCTGGGAAATGCTGGTGATCACCTCAAGAATCTGGCCGATATTCACCGTTTTGCTGTTAAGTGCTTCGATATTGGTGCTTGAGGTGCTGATCATGCTGGATAACTGCGTCATCGCCTTGATATTGCGTTCAACCACCTGCTGGCCGTCTTCGGCCAAGTGCCTGGCATCGCTGGCCTGACTGGAGGCTTGGGCGGCGTTGCGTGCGATCTCCTGGGCTGCGGCCCCCAGTTGATTGATGGCGGCAGCGACGCTGTTGGTGCGGTTGGCCTGTTCGTCAGAGTTGACCATCGACGAGTTGGAGGCGCTGACCACCCGCAGGGCCACTTCATTGACGTGCTCGGTGGCTGAAGACACTTCGCGAATCGAGGTATGAATGCGCTCGACGAAGCGGTTGAAAGCATTGCCCAGGGTGCCGAATTCATCATTGTTCTGGATGGTCAGGCGGCGGGTCAGGTCGCCTTCACCGTCGGCAATGTCTTGCATGGCGCGGGTCATCAGGTGCAAAGGTTGCAGCAAGACGCGGATCAGCATGCCGAGCAGGGCGATGATGATCACCACCGCGATGATCGTGGCGATCACCGCCGAGGTGCGGAACTCACTGAGCATGGCGAAAGACTTGTCCTTGTCCACCGAAACGCCCAGGTACCAGTTCACCGATGGCAGGCCCTTGATCGGTGTGAACGTCACGATATTGGTCTTGCCATTGGCTTGCACTTCGCTGAAGTCGCCGCTGATCTTCGGCGTGTCTTTTGGATAAACGTCCGACAGGGTCTTCATCACCAGGGCTTTATCGGGGTGCACCAGCACTTTGCCGTCGGCGCTGACTAGGAACGCATAGCCCATGCCGCCAAAATCCAGCGCGCCGATGTTGTCCACCAGGGTCTGCAGGCTCAGGTCGCCGCCGACTACGCCGATGCTCTGGCCGCCCTTGGTACTGGGCGTGGCAACGGAGATGATCAGTTGCCCGGTCGCCGCGTCGATATAGGGTTCGGTCAGGGTCGAGCCATTACTGGCCTGGGCGCCCTTGTACCAGGGGCGAACACGCGGGTCGAAGCCGTCGGGCATCTTGGTGTCAGGGCGGATGGTGAACGTGCCCTGGCTGTCACCGACGTAGGTCGCCATGAATGACGAGGTCAGCGCTTTCTGCTCCAGCAGGCTGGCGACGACGGCTTTTTCAGGGTTGATGGCGATGTTCTGTGCGGCGTTTTCCACCAGGGCGATACGCCCGGTGAGCCAGGTCTGGATGTTGCTGGCGGTAACGTCGCCCATCTCGTGCAGGTAATTGTTGAGGTCGTCGCGAATCGCGTTGCGCTGCAGATAGTCGTTGTAGAGGGTAAACAACGCAAAGGCGGCGATGACGATAAGGGAGGCTGCAAGCAGGATCTTGTGGCTGAAGCGCAGATTTTTGTTCATGGCTTGAAGGGTCCGCTAAGGTCTTAATATCCGAGGCGCATCCAATGCGGGAGGCGCGAAATGGCAGCGTTAAAAAAGGTGTGGTATTTCTGGTGATAGCTCCGTTGGTCCGTATCGGAATTATCTGACCGTTTTTTAGTCTTTGTCGGGCTTACATCCGTCTATATCGACCTCGCGGCACTAAAGATTAACCATAGGTGACGAAATGCCTGACTCCACACAACTGCTTATCGGTGCAGGCCTTGACGGCCAGCCCATCGCCCAGTCCATGCGCCTGGCCAACCGTCATGGGTTGATCGCCGGCGCCACAGGCACCGGCAAGACCGTCACCTTGCAGCGCCTGGCGGAAGCCTTCAGTGATGCGGGCGTGGCGGTGTTCGCTGCCGACATCAAAGGCGACCTCTGCGGCCTGGGCGCCGCCGCCAACCCCCAGGGCAAAGTGGCCGAGCGCATCGCCGGTATGCCCTTCCTTGATTACACGGCCCAGGCGTACCCGGTCACCCTGTGGGATATCCACGGCCAATCCGGTCATCCGTTGCGCACCACCATCAGTGAAATGGGCCCGCTCTTGCTCGGCAGCCTGTTGGAACTCACCGACAGCCAGCAGTCGGCGCTCTATGCGGCGTTCAAAGTGGCCGACCGCGAAGGCCTGTTGCTGCTGGACCTCAAGGACCTCAAGGCACTGCTCAATCACCTGCGCTATCACCCGGAACTGCTGGGCGAAGACGCCGCCTTGATGACCACCGGTTCCAGCCAGGCCTTGTTACGACGCCTGGCGGTGCTGGAGCAGCAGGGCGCCGAAGCCTTGTTTGGCGAGCCGGCCCTGCAACTGGAGGATATTTTGCAGCCCGCCAGTGATGGGCGTGGTCGCATCCACCTGCTGGACGCCAGCCGCCTGGTGCATGAAGCGCCGAAGGTCTACGCGACCTTCCTGTTATGGCTGCTGGCAGAGTTGTTCGAACAATTGCCGGAACGCGGCGATGCCGACAAACCGTTGCTGGCGTTGTTTTTCGATGAAGCGCACTTGTTGTTCGCCGATACGCCAAAAGCCTTGCAGGAGCGCCTGGAGCAAGTGGTGCGCCTGATCCGTTCCAAAGGGGTTGGCGTGTACTTCGTCACCCAGTCGCCGGGCGACCTGCCGGATACGGTACTGGCGCAACTGGGCCTGCGCATCCAGCACGGTTTGCGCGCATTCACCGCCAAAGAGCAGAAATCCTTGCGAGCGGTGGCGGACGGTTTTCGGCCCAACCCGACATTCGATACCTTGTCAGTGCTTACAGAATTGGGCACTGGTGAGGCATTGGTGGGAACCTTGCAGGAAAAGGGCACGCCGGAAGTCGTCCAGCGCGTACTGGTTGCTCCCCCGCAATCGCGGATCGGGCCGCTCACCGAAGCCGAACGTAAAGCGTTGGTTGCCAGTTCGCCGCTGTTGGGGCGCTATGACAAACCAGTGGATCGTGAGTCTGCCTATGAGGTGCTGATGGCCCGCAAGGAGCTTGGGCCTGCCGAGCAGGCTGCTCCGGCCGCCGAAGAGCCGAGCTTCACCGACAAGGCGGGTGCATTCCTGGGGACCACGGCGGGCAAGGCGTTGAAATCAGCCATGCAGCAGGCCGCCAATCAGATGGGGCGCCAGTTGGTGCGGGGGTTGCTGGGTTCGTTGCTGGGCGGCAGCAAACGCAAATAGCGCTTCAGGCTTTGGGCCGGGCATGGGCGGCCAGCCGTTCCAGGGCAGCGCGCAACCCCGGGTCGTTGATCCCTTCAGCAGTGGCCTGAAGGGTTTCGGCGGCCGTTTCCGACAGGTCCATGGTATGCCCCACTGCGCCTTGCGGCACGGTGGGTGGCTGTACCTTGAACTGAATGCGCGTCAAATTGGCAAATTCGTCGAACGCCATCAACTGGCGCTGCAAGCGCTTCTGTTGGTAGCGCAAGCGGGTGGCCCAATGCCCATCGGTGACAATTAATAGCAGGTTGCCTTCACGCCAGGAGGCGACGTGACAATGTTCCCGGGCGGCCGGCTGCAGTTGGCTTTCCAGCAGGCGTTGCAGATGGCCCAAGCGTTGCGCCTGGCCGAAGATAGCTTTCAGCGGTTTGGCTTCGCGGAGCAACGCGCCGGGGGCGCGGGCTGTGAGAGGGCGAAATGCCATGTCTAGACACCTTAGGTAACAGAGCGGCTATCTTAGCAGAAAGCGCCTGTATGCCCCGAGGCTCTGCGTCGGCAGGGCTTTCTCCGTCAAATCAATAAGTAACTTCTGCGCCTGGTGGGTTGAAGTTCCAGCAAAAGCCCTTATTTTAAACATGCCCTCTCACTATGCCGTGCCTGTCTCAGGGAACAACGCCACTTTCCTCACCCACGATTCCGGGTAGAATGCGCGTTCGCAATGCGGCCGTGAGGGCTGCTCGGGCCACTCACGGTGCGCCCTCCATCCCTATGTGTGGAAGAACCTGCCGATATGTTTGCGCCTTTGTTAAAGAAACTTTTTGGAAGCAAGAATGAGCGCGAAGTCAAACGCATGCTCAAGACGGTGCAGCTGGTCAATGCCTTCGAAGAGCAGATGGTTGCTCTGTCGGACGAGCAATTGCGCGCCAAGACCCAAGAGTTCAAGGCCCGCATAGCCAAAGGTGAAACCCTCGACAAGCTGCTGCCCGAAGCCTTCGCGGTTGCCCGTGAAGCCGGTAAGCGCGTCATGGGCATGCGCCACTTCGACGTCCAGTTGATCGGCGGCATGACCTTGCATGAAGGCATGATTGCCGAAATGCGCACCGGTGAAGGCAAGACCCTGGTGGCAACCCTGGGCGTTTACCTCAACGCACTGTCCGGCAAGGGCGTGCACGTTGTGACGGTGAACGACTACCTGGCTCGCCGGGACGCCAACTGGATGCGCCCGTTGTATGAATTCCTCGGCCTGACCGTCGGCGTGGTAACGCCGTTCCAGCCGCCGGAAGAGAAGCGCGCCGCGTACGCCTGCGACATCACCTACGGTACCAACAACGAATTCGGTTTCGATTACCTGCGCGACAACATGGCGTTCAGCATGGATGAAAAATTCCAGCGTGAACTCAACTTTGCCGTGATCGACGAAGTCGACTCCATCCTCATCGACGAAGCCCGTACCCCGCTGATCATCTCCGGCCAGGCCGAAGACAGCTCGCGCCTGTACACCGAGATCAACAAGTTGATCCCGCGTCTTGAGCAGCACATCGAGGAAGTGGAAGGCGTGGTGACCAAAGAAGGTCACTTCACCATCGACGAGAAGACCCGCCAGGTCGAACTCAACGAAGCCGGTCACCAGTTTGTCGAAGAAATGCTGACCCAGATCGGCGAACTGGCCGAAGGCGAAAGCCTGTACTCGGCGCACAACCTGGGCCTGTTGACCCACGTGTACGCTGGCCTGCGCGCCCACAAGCTGTTCCATCGCAACGTCGAATACATCGTGCAGGACGGCCAGGTGGTACTGGTTGACGAGCACACCGGTCGTACCATGCCCGGTCGTCGTCTGTCCGAAGGCCTGCACCAGGCCATCGAAGCCAAGGAACACCTCAACATCCAGGCCGAAAGCCAGACGTTGGCGTCCACCACCTTCCAGAACTACTTCCGTCTGTACAACAAGCTGTCGGGCATGACCGGTACGGCCGACACCGAAGCGTTCGAATTCCACCAGATCTACAACCTGGCCGTGATGGTCATTCCGCCGAACAAACCGTTGGCGCGTAAAGACTACAACGACCTGGTGTTCCTGACCGCCGAAGAGAAATACGCGGCGATCATCAACGACATCAAGGACGGTATGGCCAAGGGCCGTCCGATCCTGGTGGGTACCGCCACCATCGAGACCTCCGAGCACGTGTCCAACCTGCTCAACAAGGAAGGCATCGAGCACAAGGTACTGAACGCCAAGTTCCACGAAAAAGAAGCCGAGATCATTGCCCAGGCCGGTCGCCCAGGCGCACTGACCATCGCCACCAACATGGCCGGTCGTGGTACCGACATCCTGTTGGGCGGCAACTGGGAAGTGGAAGTGGCCTCGCTCGACAACCCGACGCCTGAGCAGATCGCCCAGATCAAGGCCGACTGGCAGAAGCGTCACCAGGCTGTGCTGGAATCCGGTGGCTTGCAGGTGATCGCGTCCGAGCGTCACGAATCGCGTCGTATCGACAACCAGCTGCGTGGCCGTGCCGGCCGCCAGGGTGATGCCGGTTCCAGCCGTTTCTACCTGTCGTTGGAAGACAGCCTGATGCGTATCTTCGCATCGGACCGGGTGAAGAACTTCATGAAAGCCCTGGGCATGCAGTCCGGTGAAGCGATCGAGCACCGCATGGTGACCAACGCCATCGAGAAGGCCCAGCGCAAAGTAGAAGGCCGCAACTTCGATATTCGCAAGCAACTGCTCGAGTTCGACGACGTCAACAACGAACAGCGTAAAGTGATCTATCACATGCGTAACACGTTGCTGGCCGCCGACAACATTGGCGAGACCATCGCTGATTTCCGTCAGGACGTGCTCAACGCCACTGTCAGCGCCCATATTCCGCCACAGTCGCTGCCTGAGCAGTGGGATGTTGCCGGCCTGGAAGCGGCATTGAAGAGCGACTTCGGTGTGGACTTGCCGGTTCAGCAATGGCTGGACGAAGACGACCACCTGTATGAAGAAACCCTGCGCGAAAAACTGATGGCCGAGTTGCTGGCTGCGTACAACGAGAAAGAAGAGCAGGCGAGTGCCGAAGCTCTGCGCACCTTCGAGAAACAGATCGTATTGCGCGTGCTGGATGACCTGTGGAAAGACCACCTGTCGACCATGGACCACCTGCGCCACGGTATCCACCTGCGTGGCTACGCCCAGAAGAACCCGAAGCAGGAGTACAAGCGCGAGTCGTTCACGCTGTTCTCCGAATTGCTGGATTCGATCAAGCGCGATTCGATCCGCGTGCTGTCCCACGTTCAGGTGCGTCGCGAAGACCCGATCGAGGAAGAAGCACGCCTGCGTCAGGAAGCCGAAGCACTGGCGGCGCGCATGCAGTTCCAGCATGACGAAGCGCCGGGCCTGGATGAGCCTGAAGCATTGGGTGAAGAGGTCGATGTGGCCCTGGCCCAGACCCCGGTTCGCAATGACCAGAAGCTGGGCCGCAACGAGCTGTGCTACTGCGGTTCGGGCAAGAAATTCAAACACTGCCACGGCCAGATCGAATAAGATTTTCGCCTGACGCTGCAACACCCCGCGCCGCGACCGGCCTTTGCCGTCGCGGCGTTTTGCCATTAATTCCCACCGTCGATAGCGACGGCACAGACATCACCTATTTTTGAGGAGCGCATTCATGGCTGTTGGTCTTGGTCCTTTGCCCACGTTGCACCCGGTTGCCGGTTTTGAACTCGGTATCGCTTCGGCGGGCATCAAGCGCCCGGGGCGCAAGGATGTGGTGGTGATGCGTTGTGCGGAAGGCTCGACCGTGGCGGGCGTGTTCACCCTCAATGCCTTCTGCGCTGCGCCGGTGATTCTGGCCAAGCAACGGGTGGCTGGGTCGATTCGCTACCTGCTGACCAATACCGGCAATGCCAACGCCGGCACCGGCGAGCCGGGCCTTGTCGCGGCGGCGCGCACCTGCGCCAAGCTGGCGCAACTGACCGGCGTGGACGCCAGCCAGGTGCTGCCTTACTCCACCGGTGTGATCGGTGAGCCGCTGCCGGTGGAAAAAATCGAAGGCGCCCTGCAAGCCGCGCTCGATGATCTGTCTGTGGATAACTGGGCGGCTGCGGCCACTGGCATCATGACCACCGACACCTTGCCCAAAGGCGCGAGCCGCCAGTTCGTGTATGAGGGCGTGACCATCACCGTCACCGGTATCAGCAAAGGCGCAGGCATGATCCGCCCGAACATGGCCACCATGCTCGGCTATATCGCCACCGACGCCAAAGTTTCCCGTGATGTGCTGCAACGCCTGATGCTGGACGGCGCCAACAAGTCGTTCAACCGCATCACCATCGACGGTGACACCTCCACCAACGACTGCTGCATGCTGATCGCCACCGGCCAGGCCAACCTGCCGGAAATCACTTCCACCGAAGGTCCATTGTTCGCGGCGTTGAAACAGGCAGTGTTTGAAGTGTGCATGGACGTGGCCCAGGCCATCGTGCGTGACGGCGAGGGCGCGACCAAGTTCGTCACGGTTGAAGTCAACGGTGGCGGCAACCATCAGGAATGCCTGGATGTGGGCTACACCGTGGCGCACTCGCCGCTGATCAAGACCGCGCTGTTTGCTTCGGACCCGAACTGGGGCCGTATCCTCGCGGCTGTCGGCCGTGCTGGCGTGCCGGACTTGGACGTGAGCAAGATCGACGTGTTCCTGGGTGACGTGTGCATCGCCAGCCGTGGCGCCCGCGCCGAAACCTACACCGAAGCCCAGGGCTCGGCGGTGATGCAGCAGGAAGAAATCACCATCCGTATCGAACTGGGTCGTGGTGACTGCAGCGAAACCATCTGGACCACCGACCTGTCCCACGAGTACGTGAAGATCAACGCGGAATACCGTACCTGAAAATGACCCTCCCCCTGTAGGAGCGAGCTTGCTCGCGAAAAACTCAATGCCATCGCGGTTATCCTGGATGCACGCGTTATCGTTGACGTTCTTCGCGAGCAAGCTCGCTCCTACAAAGGGCTACGACGAGAGGAAGCAGTGGCGTGAAACGAGTGCATGTAGCAGCAGCGGTGATCCGCGGTGTCGATGGCAGGATCCTGCTGGCGCGCCGTGCCGATACTCAGCATCAAGGCGGGCTCTGGGAGTTTCCCGGCGGCAAGGTGGAGGCTGATGAGTCGGTTGCCACGGCTTTGTCCCGTGAATTGCAGGAAGAGCTGGGCATCCAGGTCACCACGGCGCGGCCGCTGATCAAGGTGCAACATGACTATCCGGACAAGCAGGTATTGCTGGATGTCTGGGAAGTCTCGGCTTTTACCGGCGAGCCCCATGGCGCTGAAGGGCAGCCGTTGGCGTGGGTGGCACCGCGGGACCTGGTCAACTATGAATTTCCGGCGGCGAATGCGCCGATTGTCGCCGCGGCACGCTTGCCCGCCGAGTACCTGATCACCCCTGGCGAGCTGGAGACCCCGACGCTGTTGCGCGGTATCCAAAAGGCTATTGCTGGTGGCATCAAGCTGGTTCAACTGCGTGCGCCCAACGGCTATGACCCCAAATACCGTGACCTGGCGGTAGATGCGGTGGGCCTGTGTGCCGGCAAGGCGCAATTGATGCTCAAGGGGCCGTTCGAGTGGCTGGGGGATTTCCCAGCTGCCGGCTGGCACATGACCTCGGCGCAGTTGCGCAAATACGCCAGTAAGGGCCGCCCACTGCCCAAAGACCGTTGGCTGGCGGCTTCGTGCCACAACGCGGAAGAGCTGGCCCTGGCAGAAATCATGGACGTGGATTTCGTCACCCTGTCGCCCGTCCAGCCGACCCAGACCCATCCGGATGCCCTGCCGTTGGGGTGGGAGCAGGCGCAGCAGTTGATCGCCGGGTTCAGCAAGCCGGTGTTTCTGTTGGGCGGGGTTGGGCCGGCGCAGCGGGAGCAGGCCTGGGAGGCTGGTGCGCAAGGTGTGGCAGGTATTCGAGCGTTCTGGCCGCAGGTGTGATGATCATTCCCACGCTCTGCGTGGGAATGCCTCCTGTGACGCTCTGCGTCATGTTTTGGACGCGGAGCGTCCCTTGATACATTCCCACGCAGAGCGTGGGAACGATCAGGTCAGTGTGGCTTGGCCGCCGCCTGCCACAACACTTCCGCAACGCCTTGGCGCTTGGCAATCACCCTGGCCGCCACAAACAGCAAATCCGACAACCGATTGATGTACGCCAACCCCACACCCTCCAGTGGCTCCACCGCATTCAAGTGCTGACAGCGGCGCTCGGCGCTGCGCGCCAGGCTGCGGCACACATGGGCCTGGGCAATCAAGGCTGAGCCGCCGGGCAGGATGAAATTCTCAAGCGGCCCGACTTCCTCGTTCCAGCGATCAATCGCTGCTTCCAGCCGATCCACTTCCGCCGCATTCAGCGCCTTGTATACCGGCATCGCCAGTTCACCGCCCAAGTCAAACAGACGGTGCTGGCAAGGCGTGAGCACTTCAATCACGTCCTTCAACGCCGGGTGCTTGCCGCTTTGTTCTTCAAGGTTGGCCAGCAGCAGGCCCAGTTGGCTGTTCAGGGTATCCACCTCGCCAATCGCTTCCACGCGTGGATGGTCCTTGGGCACGCGGCGGCCGTCGCCGAGGCCGGTCTCGCCTTTGTCGCCGGTACGGGTGTAGATCTTCGACAGGCGAAAGCCCATGGTCAGTGCTCCAGTTGGGTAAGTTCAGTGGGGGGCAATTGGCTGCCGGCCAAAGGCAGGCGCAAGGTAAAGCAGGTGCCCTGGCCCAGGGTGGAATGCACCTCCATCTGGCCCTTGTGGTTGTTGGTGATGATGAAGTACGACACCGACAGGCCTAGCCCGGTGCCCTGGCCGATTTCCTTGGTGGTAAAGAAGGGTTCGAACGTGCGCTTGCGCACGTTTTCGCTCATGCCTATGCCGTTGTCTTCTACCTGGATTTCTGCCCACGGCGGGTTCAGACGGGTGCGCAGGATAATGCGCCCAGGTTCGCTGTCGTCTTCACGCAGGTGAATGGCCTGGGCGGCGTTCTTCAACAGGTTGAGCAGCACTTGTTCCAGCTCGTTGGCGGTGCCGGGTACCGGGCCCAGTTGCGGATCGAACTGGCGGATGATCGCCTGACCCTTGAAGTCGAAACCAATGGTCAGATCAAAGTCGTTGCCAGCGATTTCCACGGCCTGGTCGATCAGCGCCGGCAAATCGCAGGGCGCCATCTGGCGATTGCTGCGGCGGCTGAAACTGAGCATGTGGGTAACGATTTTCGCGGCACGCGCCCCGGCCTGCTGAATGCCGTCGAGCAATTGCGGGACTTCGCGGCCTTGCAGGTATCGGTTGACCGTCTCCAGCTCGATGCCCACCTGTTCGGCAAGTTCCAGGTTCTTGGGCAGCTCGGGGGACAGGCGCCGGCGAATGTTCTGCACGTTATGCAGGATTGCGCCCAGCGGATTGTTGATCTCATGGGCCATACCTGCAGCCAGGCCGCCCACGGAGAGCATTTTTTCCGATTGCACCATCATTTCTTCCAGGGACAGGCGCTGGGTGATGTCGTCGATTCGGATTACCACTCCGCGCCCGGCGCCGCCCATCAACGGGTAGAACGTCAGCGCGTAATGCTTGGGCTCGTCGTCCTTGATCCAGGTGACCCGCTCAATCCGCTCCACCGTGTGTTGCTCCACGGTGGCCTTGATCTGTGGCAGGTACGGCTTGAGCGGCTGGAAGGCCAGGAAAACCGGCTGGTTTAGGGCTTCGTCCAGGCGAGTGCCGGATAGGGCGGTGGCTTCCTGGTTCCACTGGGTAACGTAGAGTTGTTCATCCAGGGCGATCAGCGCCGAGGGCATCGAGTCGATGATGCTGTTCAGGTAGTTCTGGAAGCCCGTGAGCTTTTTCTCGATCTTGCTGCGAACCTGGACTTCCAGTTCCAGCTTGCGGTTGGTATGCCGGGTTTCTTCGGCCAGGCCCTGAGCCTGGTCATACGCAGCCTGGGAGTCGTCGCGTGCGCGTTTGAGCTGCTGCTCGCGGGCTTCAATGCGCGACAACATGGTGTTGAACGCTTCGGCCAGGCTGCCGATTTCATCACGGTTGCCACGCCCGGCGCGTAAAGCGTAGTTCTCCTCGCGGGTCACCTGGCGGGACAGTTCTTCAAGTTCATGAATCGGCCGTGTGATCAGGCGTTTGATCTGCCGGGCGATGACCAGCCACAACAACACACTGAAAATCAGGATGCCCAGGCTGGCGGTCAGCGTGCCGGTATAGAACGCCACCGGCAGCTCACTGCTGGCCACCAGCAACAA
Organism: Pseudomonas sp. GW823-FHT02F05; assembly: GCF_058797315.1. Taxonomy (NCBI): domain Bacteria; kingdom Pseudomonadati; phylum Pseudomonadota; class Gammaproteobacteria; order Pseudomonadales; family Pseudomonadaceae; genus Pseudomonas; species Pseudomonas sp. GW823-FHT02F05. Next base: position 11,158 of record NZ_JBXAJM010000004.1, on the reverse strand, counting down.
ATGCCCCGAAGGCTGAGTACCACGGGGCAGGGTGATGACCTGGTTACTGCGAAACTCAGTGAGGCGCCACGCTTCGATATGCCGGTAGTGGTCCGGCAGGTGCAGGCGGTCGCCGTGCTGCATCTGCGCCAGGCGGTTGCCTTCGCCATCGTACAAAGCGGCGGCGCGCAACGGTGAATAGCTGGTCAGCTCATTGAGCAGCGCCTCGGCCTTGGTCGGAGACTCAAGAGCCTCGGCGGCAAGCGCGGGGTTGGACACCAGTCGACCAATGGACTGCAAGGCCTGGGGGGCCATGCTTTCCTGGGAGATCCAGTAGGCGGCGCTGATAAACGTCAGGTTGGCCACCAGCAATACGGTGGTCAACAACACCAGCAGGGCCGCCAGCAGTTTCTGCCCTACCGGTAGATTTTCAAGACGCTGGCGCAATGGCATCAGGGGTTTCCCAGGTGATAGACAGGTAGGCAGGGTAGCGCGTGCCTCAGTCGCTGGCCAATCCGCGTGCGCGCAGATATTCGACCAGGCGCGCTTGCAACTGTTGCAGGTGCGGCAACACCAATTGATGGCGTGCCGCCGCCTGGCAGGCATAGCCCAGCAGGTAGCTGATCTCGGTACGTCGGTGGTTGGCCACGTCCTGGTGCATGGACGAGTAATTGGCCGCCGTGGCCTGGATCACCCGCTGCACTTCGCTGTGCAGGTCCTGTGCGGCAGCAGGCTGGCCGCAGCATTCCAGCAGCTCGGCCAATTCAGCGCACAAGGTTGCCACTTCACACGCGTGGGCTTGCAAACCGCCGTTGCGGCACTGGTAAAGCACGGTCAGCGGGTTGATGGCGCAATTGAGCGCCAGCTTGCGCCACAGGCGTGTGAGGATATCACTGGCCCAATCGTGGGGAATGCTGGCCGCTTGCAGGTCGTTCAGCCACAGCGGTGGCGTGGGGTGGCTCGCATCCCCCAGCCAGGTGTAACCATGGCCGGCAAATACCACCCGCCAGTCGCCTTCGCGAAACGCGCCTTCGGTACTTGAGGCATAGATGCAACGGGCCAACGGCACTTGTGCAGCCACTGCGTCCTGGCTGCCAAGGCCGTTTTGCAGCAGGATCAGTTCGGCGTCGGGCGCAAGTCTAGGGTGCAACTGGGCGATAGCGCTTTGAGCATCGTAGGCTTTGCACGCGACCAGCAGGCGATGAATCGGCTCCGGGCTGTCAGGCGTTTCACCGACTACCGGGTAAGTCTGTTCCACACCCTGCTCGACCAGGGTCAGCCCTTGGCCGGCTCGATAGTCGGCCAGGCGCGCCTCATTGCGCAGAATCAGCCTGACGGGCACCCCCGCACGTGCCAGCCGCGTGGCCCAGAGGGTGCCCAGGCTGCCGGCGCCAAGAATATGCCACGGGGTCGACATCAGTGTGTACTCCATAAGGTCGCCAGCGGTGAACGGCGCGAAAGAACCGCTATAATGCCCCGGCATTTTAGCTCGGGCGCGCTCCATCTCTACTGAGCCCGCCCCTTATATTGGAGAAATCACATGCCTTCGTTCGACGTGGTATCTGAACTGGACAAACACGAAGTCACCAACGCCGTCGAGAACGCCGTCAAGGAACTGGACCGTCGCTATGACTTGAAAGGCAAGGGCAGCTTCGAATTCAAGGAAAAGGAACTGACCGTCAACCTGACCGCTGAAGCCGATTTCCAGCTGGAAGCGATGATCGAGATCCTCAAGCTGGCCCTGGTCAAGCGCAAGATCGACGTGCAGTGCCTGGAAGTCAAGGACGCCTACGCCTCAGGCAAACTGATGAAGCAGGAAGCCGTGCTCAAGGAAGGCATCGACAAAGAGCTGGCCAAGAAGATCGTGGCGCACATCAAGGACGCCAAGCTCAAGGTCCAGGCCGCCATCCAGGGCGAGCAGGTTCGTGTCACCGGCAAGAAGCGTGACGACCTGCAAGAGGCCATCGCGGCCCTGCGCGCCAAGACATTTGACATGCCGCTGCAGTTCAATAACTTCCGCGACTGATGGCACTTTGGGGAACCTGTGGGCACTTTTGACGTCCCACGCCCCAAGCATCATTGCCTACAATTGAGCCCTTCGGGGCTCAATTGCGTTTTCAGGCAGTCAATACAGCCTTATCGCCGCACAACAGGAGAAAGTAGATGGATTTGAACGCTGAAATGGATCACCTGATCAAGACCTCCCAGTCTTGGCTCCCCATGATCATGGAATATGGCAGCCGCGTATTGCTGGCGTTGGTCACCCTGGCCATCGGCTGGTGGCTGATCAACGTCTTGACTCACCGCGTGGGCCGTCTGCTGGCCATGCGTAACGCTGACTTGGCACTGCAACACTTCATCACCAGCCTTGCTAACATCGCGCTCAAAGTCATGCTGGTGGTCAACGTGGCCTCGATGATTGGTGTGGCCACCACCTCGTTCGTTGCGGCGATCGGTGCCGCTACCCTGGCAATCGGCCTGGCCTTGCAAGGCAGCCTGGCGAACTTTGCCGGCGGCGTGTTGATTCTGTTGTTCCGCCCGTTCCGTATCGGTGACTGGATCGAAGCCCAGGGTACCTCGGGTACCGTCGACAGCATCCAGATCTTCCACACGGTGCTGCGCACCGGCGACAACAAGACGGTGATCATTCCCAACGGCAGCCTGTCCAACGGCCTTATCACCAACACCAACCGCCAGCCGACCCGCAAGGTTGTGTTTGACGTGGGTGTGGACTATGAGGCGGACCTGCAGAAGGCCCGTGAAGTGCTGCTGGCTTTGGCTGAAGACCCGCGTGTACTGAAGGACCCTGCCGCCGTGGCGGTGGTGTCGACCTTGGGCGACAGTTCCATCACCGTCTCCCTGCGTTGCTGGACCAACACACCGGATTATTGGGACGTGATGTTTATGTTCAATGAACTGGCGCGTGACCGTTTGAAAGCGGCCGGGATTGATATTCCGTTTCCGCAACGGGTTATTCGGGTGATGCAGGAAAGTGCGCCGAAGTAACTTGGCGTGATGCTATCGAAGTTGGCCGAAAGGTCAGCTTTGAAAAACTAGTTACTTAGCTTGCTAGTTGTTTTGTTGGTTGAAATAAAACTGCAATAAAAAAGCCGCTCCCTGTTTAAACAGAGGAGCGGCTTTTTGTTTAAGGCCGAAGCCTCAAGTCATCGTTGTAATTGAACCGGCAATTACAAGATGTTCAGCGGGTAGTTGGCGATCAGACGCAGCTCGTCGATCGACGGCGAACCGTAGTACACGCCATCACCGGAACGGTAAGTTGCTTGACGCAGGCGCAGGCTCAGGTCTTTTGCCGGGCCGCTCTGGATCACGTACTTGGCTTCGATGTCGCGTTCCCACTCTTTGCCATTCGAGGTGGTGCCCGTATTGGCGCCGCTACCGGTTACATAACGGGTCATGAAGCTCAGGCCCGGAATGCCGAAGGTTGCCATGTTGATGTCATAACGCGCCTGGTAGGACTTTTCGCCTTCGGCGTTGAAGTCGGAACGGGCGATGGAGTTGGCCAGGAACACAGTGCCGCCGCCGTCTACGCCGTAACCGTAGTCGCCGTCACCGGTGACTTTCTGGGCTGCCAGGGTGAAGGTGTGAGCACCGATGGTGTACGCGCCCTGCAAGCTGAAGGCGCGGTTGTCGAGCTTGGTCACGCCATCTTTCTCTGCGCGTTGCAGGCCGGCGCCGTCGCTCTTGGTGTCGTAGATGTTGAAGTCCAGGGCGAACGACTGATCATCGCTCAGGGCGTGGGTCCAGTTCAGGTTGCTGTAGTACTTGCGGAAGTAATCTTCGGTTTTCGCGTAGTACAGGCTGCCGGTGACTTCTGGAGTGAAGGCATACACACCGCCGACGAAGTCGGTTTTGGTCAGGCCCAGGCTGTCGTGGTAGGTCTGGTTCTGCGCGACGCTGGAAGTGAAGTGACCGCCTTCAAGCTTCAGGCCCTTGATTTCGTTGCTGGTGATGGAGATACCTTGCGGCAGCTCTGGCAGCAGGCGGCTGTCGTCGGAGGCAAACACTGGGGCTGTGGTGTATTGGTCACCGACTTTCAGCACAGTGTTGGAGATGCGGAACTTCACCGCGCCGCCGCCTTTGGAATAGTCATCTTGCGAGCGACCGTCGGAACCGGTTGGGAACAGGCCGGTACCGGCGCGGCCCTTGCCGCTGTCGAGCTTGACGCCCATCAGGCCGATCACGTCGACACCGACACCAATGGTGCCTTGGGTGAAGCCCGATTCGTACAGGGCATTGAAGCCCAGGCCGGTTTCTTCAGCACGGCTCTTGGAGCCTGGGCCCGACGGGTTGTTACGGAAGTCACGGCTGAAGTACAGCGCGCGAGTATTGATGCTGAACGTACTGTCTTCAACAAAGCCCTTGGAATCGTCCTGGGCGGACGCCATTGCGAACTGCGAGGTGCCTGCTGAAACAGCCAGGGCGATCATGCTCCACTTCATCACGCGCATCGTGATTTGCTCCTTTGGTTTTAGGAAGAGTACTGCCGTCCCACCTGTATTTTTATCTGGGCGGCTCTTTCTTTTTGTGTCGGCGCAAAGTTATCTCACGCAGACCCTATTGACGATACTTACTCAATTATCCTTTCAGCTTCTTTACGAGGCTGTCGTAAATCGCTAGATCCATGTCGCAAATTCACAGCCTGAAATGTATCCAGGCTGACAACTTCAATGCTGTTTTCAGACTTCTTTCAAAGTTTGAACGCATCCCTGATACACATTGAAACGCCACTATTTTTATCGCGAAACTCCTGTGTCCAAACGGGTGTCGTTGCCGACGATATGGGGGTGAATGCAACAAGCGTGCTCAAACCACTTACCGAATGTCATTTTTTCGTGAAAAGTGTGATGAACCTGTAAAAACCGCATAAGCACGGGGGTTTTACGCCATTTCGGTTGGGCTTGACGCCAGGGTGTTACCCCGGTTCGGTGGTACCTGAATCCTGTACCTGGGTAAAACGTTACCGGTTGACCCTTATCAGTGGGTAATCGGCGGATCCCTTTGAGGCACAGGTGGGTTATTTTGGTGCATCCCGTTGAGGCCCGGCCTAGCGTTGCTCACCTGGGCTGTTGCCTCTAAAGGGTGCATCTTTTTGCCTGGTTGCCTCAAGGCCGCCAGCATTGCCCGTGAAGCCTTGGGCATTCGAAGGTATGCTGGGCACCTGTTACCGACCTGCCGAACGGAGTGCCACGTGTTCGCCTTAGATCAACGCCTGCAACAAGATACCTTGGCCATTGGGGACTTCCCGCTCTGTCGCCTGCTGCTGTCCAATGACGCCAATTACCCCTGGTTCATCCTGGTGCCGCGCATCGAAGGTATCAGCGAAGTGTTTCAACTGGATGTCGCAGATCAACAAACCTTGTGGCAAGAAACGACGGCCCTGGCGCAGCTGCTTAACGACGGGCTGGCGGCCGACAAGATGAACATCGGCGCGCTGGGTAACGTGGTCAGCCAGTTGCATGTGCATGTGATTGTGCGCAAGCGCGACGACGCCGCCTGGCCAGCCCCGGTGTGGGGCAAGCACCCGGCCCGGCCCTACACCGAAGAGCAGGTGGCCGCGACTCGCAGCCGATTGCGAGAGCTATTGCCTGCCGACTTCATCTTTACCCAGGACTGAACCATGGACCTGCAAGAACGCGTCACCGACCTGGAAAGCCGCCTGGCCTTCCAGGACGACACCATTGAGACCCTCAACGACATCCTGGTCACCCAGCAGCGGGCCGTCGAACGTCTGCAATTGCAAATGACTGCATTGCTCAAGCGCCAGGAAGAAATGGGCGGGCAGTTCGAGTCATCCGAAGAGGAAGCGCCGCCGCCACACTATTGAGTGCGCAAGCAATAAAAAAACCGCGACCCAGCCAAGGCTGGATCGCGGTTTTTTTTTGCTGCGAGGGCTGGGATCAGCGACGCGGCAGGGCAGCGATGACATCTTCGGCTTGCAGGCCCTTGTCACGGTTCATCACCGAGAACTCTACGCGCTGGCCTTCGACCAGGACGCGATGGCCTTCGCCACGAATGGCTCGGAAGTGGACGAAGATATCGTCGCCCGAGTCGCGGGAAATGAAGCCGAAGCCCTTGGAGGTGTTGAACCACTTGACGGTCCCGGTATCCCGGTTGGTCATGTCATAGTTTTGCGACGCGGCCGCTGGAGACGAGCGGTAGAAGCTGATGGCCAGGTGAAGAACGATGGCGACCACAGCGATCACCAGGCTGAGCAGGATGGCCGGATGGCCCCCGACTTCAGGCATGGGCGCCAGGAGGGTGAGGGTTTGTACGACAACAGTCAGCACCAGCAGCGCACTGACCAGGTTTTGCAGTTGATGACGCGTGCCTTTGTTCCAGTAAGGGATTACCGGCGCGAGCGTCAGGTTAAGAAGGCCGAACAAGGCCAGGTACAGGGCGTCGTGTTGTTCCAGGTAGGGCAGGCTTTCAGGCTGCAGGCTCGGAATAAAGGACAGCAGCAAGGCTGCAACGCCCGTTAGCAGGTGGACGATTTTCAACATTTTGGTTAACTCACGTTAAGACGGATCACAAGGAAGAGCTGACTGGCACGGTTCGCTTCTGAACAATGGGAGGCGTTGAGCACGTGCGCGGGTATCAGCCTATGTGACGTGCCGCAGGAATAAACGGCAGCCACACCGCGTCTATTTAACAGCAAAGGCTGTGCCTACTCAAATCAAGCATTTCGGGGTGTTGCCACGGCCAAGGCATTTCTGCGTCAAACGCTTGTCCTAGACAGGTGCGGGATTTTTTCAGTGGTGGCCTAGACCCTTCCTACAGGTAAATAGGCTTGCCAAGTCAGATCCCGCAGTCGGTGCGGGGCGATTTGCCGCATGCAGCCCGAGTGTGTCGGGCTGCACGTGGCGCACTCTCTTGCTAGAGTGGAACTGCACCTGATCAATGAATGCTCGTCAATTGAAGGGGAAACACATGGCAATCGATATTGGTATCAGTGAAGAAGACCGTAAATCCATCGTCGACGGACTTTCCCGCCTACTCTCCGATACCTATGTTCTGTATCTGAAGACCCACAATTTCCATTGGAACGTCACAGGCCCCATGTTTCGTACGCTGCATCTGATGTTCGAAGAGCAGTACAACGAGCTTGCGCTGGCAGTGGACTCCATCGCCGAGCGTATCCGTGCCCTGGGCTTCCCGGCGCCGGGTGCCTATTCGATTTACGCCCGCCTGTCTTCCATCAAGGAAGAAGAGGGGGTGCCGAGCGCCGAAGAGATGATCAAGCAGTTGGTGGCCGGTCAGGAAGCAGTCACGCGTACCGCGCGAGGCATCTTCCCATTGCTCGACAAAGTCAGTGATGAGCCGACGGCGGACCTCTTGACCCAGCGTATGCAGGTTCATGAGAAAACCGCGTGGATGCTGCGCTCCCTGCTTGAAAACCAGTAACTGTCGAACCCAGGCGGCGCCTTTTCGGCGCCGCCTGCTGGTTTCCCTGCGCTTCCTGGCGTTGTCCTACAACTAACAACTCCCCGTCTTCTGGCTGCTCTGCGCTGGCTGCTGTTTTATAGGCCATCGTCCAATGGGAGAAGCCCATTGGCTGCTGTTTGGCAATGGAGTGTCAGGTGTATGTCACGTGGAGTGGGTAAGGGAATGATGGAAGCCTGTGGTTTTCACAAGATAAAGGTCGACCCTTTTACCAAGGGTTTTGATATGGGGCTGGCCAAGCCACTGTCCCGTTCGGTCAGGCTCAATGGGTTTTCTACCTGCCTGCGGCTTGAACAGATCTATTGGAATATCCTGACGGAAATCGCCAGGCTCAATACCTGTTCGGTCAGTGCGCTGTTGTCCTATGTCGATCGGGAAGTGCATTTGCGTTACGGAGGCGTGAAGAACTTCAGTGGGCTGGTGAGGGTGGTGTGCGTGGTTCACGTCCTCAAAGGTCGGGGCGCCCTCACGTCCGGGGATACGCTCGCGCAGTAGTCCGATGGCCGGGCCTTCAGCCCGACGGGCCGGGTCCTGGGCACAAAGCCGGCTGCGCTGTATTGATTTACCAGATATAATCCCGCGCTTTGCTGCGCATGCCGGGCTTTATGCACAGGGCAGGGCGTGGCGCTGTAACGATCTGATCGCCGAGACATCTCCATGCCCATGTACGACTATCAATGCGCTTCCTGTGGTCATCAGTTGGAAGCCATTCAGAAGATCAGCGCCGCGCCGCTGGTCGATTGCCCTGCCTGCCAGGCACCTGAGTTGAAGAAGATGTTGTCCATGCCGGGCTTCCGCCTGAGCGGCAGCGGCTGGTACGAGACTGATTTCAAGACCGGTGCCAAGAAGAACCTGGCCGGCGGCGACAAAGCAGACTGAGTTGAACTCTACGCGCAGGCTCCTGCATTATCCGTCCCCTGCTTTAATGTGCGGTGACGAGGCGGGCCTGCCACCGAATTTCGAATTACGAGAAGTGAAACCACGACCATGATGCGCAGCCACTATTGCGGCCAACTGAACGAGACCCTGGAAGGTCAGGAAATCACCCTTTGCGGATGGGTTCACCGTCGCCGCGACCACGGCGGGGTAATCTTCCTCGATATCCGTGACCGTGATGGTCTGGCCCAGGTAGTGTTCGACCCGGACCGCGCCGAAAGCTTCGCCGCCGCCGACCGCGTGCGCAGCGAATACGTCGTGAAGATCACCGGCAAGGTACGCCTGCGTCCGGCCGGTGCCGTGAACAAGAACATGGCGTCCGGCGGCATCGAAGTGCTGGGCTATGAGCTGGAAGTGCTGAACGAGTCGGAAACCCCGCCGTTCCCGCTCAACGAATACTCCGACGTGGGCGAAGAAACTCGCCTGCGCTACCGTTTCCTGGACCTGCGTCGTCCGGAAATGGCCGAGAAGCTGCGCCTGCGCTCGCGCATGACCACCAGCATCCGCCGCTTCCTGGATGAAAACGGCTTCCTCGACGTCGAAACCCCGATCCTCACCCGGGCCACCCCGGAAGGCGCGCGCGACTACCTGGTACCGAGCCGTACCCATGCCGGCAGCTTCTTCGCCTTGCCGCAATCGCCGCAGCTGTTCAAGCAACTGCTGATGGTGGCTGGTTTCGACCGCTACTACCAGATCGCCAAGTGCTTCCGTGACGAAGACCTGCGTGCCGATCGCCAGCCGGAATTCACCCAGATCGACATCGAGACCAGCTTCCTCGATGAAAAAGAGATCATGGGCCTGACCGAGCAGATGATCCGCAACCTGTTCAAGGAAGTCCTGGACCTGGAGTTCGGCGAGTTCCCGCACATGACCTTCGAAGAAGCCATGCGCCGCTACGGTTCCGACAAGCCAGACCTGCGTAACCCGCTGGAGCTGGTGGACGTGGCCGACCAGCTCAAGGACGTCGACTTCAAGGTGTTCAGCGGCCCGGCCAACGATCCTAAATGCCGCATCGCCGCCCTGCGTGTGCCTGGCGGCGCGAGCATGCCGCGCAAGCAGATCGACGACTACACCAAGTTCGTCGGCATCTACGGTGCCAAGGGCCTGGCGTACATCAAGGTCAACGAGCGCGCCAACGGTGTCGACGGCCTGCAATCGCCGATCGTGAAAAACATCCCTGAAGCCAACCTGAACACGATCCTCGATCGCGTCGGTGCGGTGGATGGCGACATCGTGTTCTTCGGCGCCGACAAGGCCAAGATCGTCAGCGAGGCCCTGGGCGCGCTGCGTATCAAGCTCGGTCACGACCTGAACCTGCTGACCTGCGAATGGGCGCCGATGTGGGTTGTGGACTTCCCGATGTTCGAAGAGAACGACGACGGCAGCTTCAGCGCCTTGCACCACCCGTTCACCGCACCGAAGTGCTCCCCGCAAGAGCTGGAAGCCAACCCTGCAGGCGCGCTGTCCCGTGCCTACGACATGGTGTTGAACGGTACTGAACTGGGTGGCGGTTCGATCCGTATCCACCGCAAAGAGATGCAACAAGCGGTCTTCCGCCTGCTGGGCATCAACGAAGCGGAACAGGAAGAGAAATTCGGCTTCCTGCTCGACGCCCTGAAATACGGTGCGCCGCCGCACGGTGGCCTGGCGTTCGGCCTGGACCGTCTGGTGATGCTGATGACCGGCGCCCAGTCGATCCGTGAAGTGATCGCCTTCCCGAAAACCCAGAGCGCTGCGGACGTCATGACCCAGGCTCCGGGTGTGGTTGATGCCAAGGCACTGCGCGAGCTGCACATCCGCCTGCGCGAGACGCCGAAGGCTGAGTAAGGCTGCAGCGTGAAAGCGCGATAAGGTTGTACGCAGTCAAAAAGGCGCATCTTCGGATGCGCCTTTGCGTTTAAAAGAGGGAAATCTCGCCTGGGGCGGGATTGATAAGGTTTCTAGAGAATTCGGAGTTGTGTTATGGCTGGCCATTCCAAGTGGGCGAACATCAAGCACCGCAAAGAGCGTCAGGATGCCAAGAAAGGCAAGATCTTCACCAAGTGGATTCGCGAACTGACCGTCGCGGCCCGTCAGGGTGGCGGTGACCCGGGCTCCAACCCGCGTCTGCGCCTGGCGCTGGACAAGGCGCTGGGCGCCAACATGAGCCGCGACATCATCGACCGCGCCGTGGCCCGTGGTGCTGGTGCGGCCGACACCGACGATATGGTCGAGCTGACCTATGAAGGCTACGGCCCGGGCGGTGTGGCGGTGATGGTCGAATGCATGACCGACAACCGCAACCGTACCGCGGCAGCCGTGCGCCATGCGTTCAGCAAGTGTGGCGGCAACCTTGGCACGGACGGCTCGGTGGCCTACCTGTTCGAGCGCAAGGGGCAGATCACCTTCGCACCGGGCACCGATGAAGACGCGCTGATGGAAGCCGCTATGGAAGCGGATGCCGATGACGTCGTGACCAACGAAGACGGCTCCATCGATGTGTTCACCTCGTTCGCCAGCTTCTACGCCGTGCGTAATGCCTTGGAAGCCGCTGGTTTCAACGGCACCGACGCGGAGATCGTGATGCTGCCGACTACCAGTGCCGAACTGGACCTGGACGGTGCCCAGAAGGTGCTGAAGCTGCTGGACATGCTTGAAGACCTGGATGACGTGCAGAATGTGTATTCGAATGCCGACATCCCTGAGTCTGTGGCCGAACAGCTCGCTTAAGAACGATGAATATCCACTGTGGGAGCTGGCTTGCCTGCGATAGCATCACCTCGATTTGACAGAAGCACCGAGG
>NZ_JBXAJM010000003.1:321795-329176 GCF_058797315.1 Pseudomonas sp. GW823-FHT02F05 | reverse complement strand
GGTTTAACGGGGCGCCTGAGATCAAGATCACAAGCAGATCAAGATCAAGAGCGGCTCGCTTCGCATCGTGGTTACCGGTGGCTGCGGCGAACTGCACAGTTGTGTAGATACCTATGGCTATCGCAGGCAAGCCACACACACATTTGGAATGCGTGTGTGCTTAGAAGAACCGCGTCACGCTGATCTTCGCATCACGCCCCTTGGTGTACGCCCGGTCGCCGCTCAAGGCCGGGCGGAAGTTTTTGTTGAACAGGTTGTCCACCGTGAAGTTCACCTCGGTGCCTTTGAGATATGCCTGCTGCGGTGCCCATTTGGCGAACAGGCCCTGGGTGTTGTAGCGCTTGTTGCCGTACTGGTCGTAGAACACATCGCCGATGCTGGAGCCCGGGCCGCCAGAGTATTTGTCGCTGGGCAGGCGGTCGGTGGCGCCGATGAATTGGCCCATCCAGCCCACCTGGGCATCCCAGGCCGGGATGTGAGTGCCCAGTACCAGCACCCATTTGGTCGGCGGAATATCCCGTGCGGCTACGTCCGGGCCCCAGGGATTGGTGTAGGCGCCTTGGTGCTGGCCCTTGGCATAGGCGAACGACACCGAGCCAAACAGGTAGGTGGAGTTGTAGATCGATTCGAGCTCAACGCCCTTGATGGTCAGGCTGCCGATATTGCGGTAGTTGGACATCGGCCCAGGCGGGCAAGCTGAAGCGATGCTGCCGCCATTGACAGCCTGGTTCTGGCAACCCACGCCGGTGGCCTTGAAGATCTCGTCTTCGACTTTGTTGTGAAACAGGGTGGTGCGCAGTTGCAAGTTGTCGTCCTGGGCGAGCAGGTTATCGAAGCTGGTGATGTTGCCCAGGGTGATCGAGGTGATGCGCTCCGGGTTCAGGTCGACGCTGGTGGCGGTGCGACTGCCCACGCCCTGCACTTCGTATTGTTCGTCGATCACCGGGGCTCGCCAGGTCTGGCTCCAGTTGGCGAACAGCCCCACACTCGGCGTCACGGTCCAGAATAGCGCCAGGCGTGGCGACCAGCCAGTGTAGGTGCGGTCGCTGTAGTCGTGACCCACTGCCGGGTTGTTGTAGTAGGGCGCATCGTTGCCTTCGCCGCGGTTGCGCACATGGTCGTAGCGCAGCGACGGCGTGATCGTCACGTCGCCCAACGTCACCGCGTCCTGGATAAAGAAGCTGTTGGTATCGACTTTGCCGTGGGGCATGAAGCCCGGCTGGAAGTGCCCGTAGTTGTAGCGCGGCGTGTTGTAGGTGGCGCCGGGCATCCACATCTCGGTTTCGCGGGTGTGCTTGCGGATTTGCCCGCCGACCGTCACGGCATGCTGCAAGGGGCCGGTGTCAAACAGGCTGACGTTACGGATATCCAGGAGCTTGTCGGTGTAGGCGGTGTCCATCTTGCGCCCGCCGGTGGCCAACTGGAAAAACGCCGTGGCGTCACGCTCATCGGTCTGTTCGGTGTTGGACTGGGAATACTTGATGGTCAAGTCCACCAGCGGGTTGTCCAGCGGCTGGTATTCATACTTGCCCGACCAGGTGGTGTCGACCGTGTCACGGTGGGCGAGGAAGCGCTTCAACGCGCCTTCGTAGCCGTAGCGGTCGATGTTGAACTGGGTCGGTGGCGTGGGGTAGCTGGCGGCGGAAAACGGGGTCCAGCGGTTGCTGTGGGAGCGCGAGTACGACAGCCCGACACTGTGCTCATCGGTAAAGTGCGCGTTGACCTTGAACAGCTTGCCGTCCACATCCTGGGCGCTGTTGGGCAGGCGCTGGGGGTTGATCGGGTACTCATTGTTGTCGTTGGGCAATTTGGCGGCCACCTTCATATCGCCGCCGTCGCGTTGGGTCAGGTAGGCCAGCGCATCGAAACGGCCGTCGTCGGTACGGCCATAGATGGCACTGCTGTAGACCTGTTCATGGTCGTTGCTGGAGTAGCCATATTTGAGCATCGCACCGCTGTTGCGGCCGTCCTTGAGCAGGTCCGGAGCGTCCTTGGTGACCATGTTGACCGTGCCGCCGAAGCCGCCATTACCGGTGAACGGCGAGTTGGGGCCTTTTTCCACTTCAATGCGCTTGATCAGCTCAGGCTCGATAAACACCGTGCCTTGCTGGTAACGCTCAAAGCCTGTCTTGGTGGCACCGTCAACGGTCAGCGGCACGTCTTCGGCATCGCCGAAACCACGGATGTTGATGGTCTGGCCGCCGGGCTTCAGCGAGCCGCCCTGGCTGACACCGGGCAAGGTCTGCAACAGGCTGGGAATGTTATTGGACTGGTAACGGTCGATGTCGGCCTGGGTCAGGGTGGAGCGGTTGACGGTGCTGGCGTTTACCTCATTGCCGGTACCGATCACGCTCAGGGTGTCCAACTGGATCGCGCCACCGGTGGTGGTTTTGCCCTCGTCGGGGCGCACCACATAGGTACTGCCGACCTTGATCAGGTTGAGCTCACCGTTTTTGAGCAGGGAACGGATGGCCACTTCCGGGGTGTAGTTACCGTCAAGCGCTGGGGCCTGCACGTTCTTGAGCAGGGTTTCATCGAACAGCAGCTGGATTTTCGCTTGCTGGGCCACCTGGCTCAGGGACGTGGCCAGCGACTGGGCCGGCAGGTGCAGCTTGAGCGACTCGGCTTCGGCGCTGAGGCTCAAGGCCAGGCACGTAGCCATGAGTGTCGGTCGAAGAAACAGGTGCGAAGCGTGGCAAGGCGCGCGAAACATGAAATCCCCCGGAGCGGCTAAATAGCCAAAAAGGTGTGCGTATCAAACACAGACAGGAGGAAGACGGGGCAGGCAAAAAAAACCACACATGCGAATGCAAAATATTCTCATGTGTGGTTTCTGCCGTTTATTTGCTCGGCTCGATTCTCATGATGCCATCCGCCGAGAGCACGGTTTTCACTGGCAACAGCGCGGGCAAGGCGTTGAGCAGGGCGTCCGGGTCGCTCACATCAAGGTTGCCCGACACCTTGAGCTGCGCGACGGCCTTGCTGACCTGCAACGGCGTCTGTGGACGGTAGAGGCTAAGTTCGTCGATCAGGCTGGCCAGCTCTCGATTGCGAAACGACAAATGCCCGCTGCGCCAATCGGCGATCTCTTCGGCGCTGAGGCTTTGCGATTGCACGGTGCCTTTGGCGTAGTTGTATGAGGCCCGTTGCTGGGCGTCGAGCAGGGTGACGGGGCTTTCGCCATTTGGCGCGAAAGCGACCTGGCCATGGGCAACGCTGACCACCAATTGCTGCTGCCCACGGCGCACATCGAAAGCCGTGCCCACCACCCGTACGCTCGACTCGCCGGCCTGCACGTAGAGGGGGCGTTCCTTGTCGGCGGCCACTTCGATGTACAGCTGGCCTTTGTCCAGATGCAGCACCCGTTGATGGGCGCTGAAGTCCACGCGGATATGGGTGTTGGCATTCACATACAAGGTACTGCCATCTGGCAGATTCAAAGTGCGCACGCCCTTGGCATGGGTGGCAACCTGGTTGTGATACAGCTCGCGCGGTGCGCCGATAGAGGTCGCCAGCACGGCGCAGAGCAGGGCGGCGGCCATCGCCAGGGCAGGGCGCCAAAGGCTGGGCTTGCGCTTGGGCAGTGCCAACGGTTTGTTCAGTTGTTGCAACTGGGCGAGGTCGGCCCACAGCTGTTCGAATTCGGCATAGGCGCGCGCATGCGCGGGCACCGCCTGCCAGTCGGCAAAGGCTTTACGGTCGGCGCGGCTTGCTTCGTTGCGGTTGCGTGCAAACCAACTGGCGGCTTGGGCGTCGATGCAATCGCTCGCTTGGCTGTCCAGCGCGTCTGTGTCGCTCGGGCGGTTCATTCTGGCTGCTCCGTGCCGGGGGCGGGTTGAAGGCGGCGCTTGCAGTGCAGCAGGGCAAAGGCGATGTGCTTTTCCACCATGCTGGTGGAGATGCCCATGCGCGTTGCTATCTGCGCCTGGCTCAAGCCTTCGAAGCGGTGCAGCATAAGGGCTTCTCGTCGGCGCGGCGAGAGTTCGGCAAGGACTTCTTTCAACTGTTCCAGGCGTTGCAGGCGAAGGGCGGCGGCCATGGGGTCGTTGTGCTCGTCGGTGACCGGCTCGGCATCCATTTCGGCGTGATCAGGGTGGACGGTTTGCCGTACCTTCTGTTTGCGCCAGTGATCGCGCAGCAGGTTGCGCGCCATCTGGAACAGAAACGCTCGTGGCTGCTCGACCTTGGCACGGTCGCGGTAGCCCAGCCATTGGGTAAATACATCCTGGGCCATGTCCGCCGCGTCGCTGGCGTTGTCCGTGCGTTTACGCAGGAAATACAGAATGTCTGCATAAAACCCGCGACAGGCATCGGCCGCCG
This sequence comes from Pseudomonas sp. GW823-FHT02F05, assembly GCF_058797315.1. Classification (NCBI taxonomy): domain Bacteria; kingdom Pseudomonadati; phylum Pseudomonadota; class Gammaproteobacteria; order Pseudomonadales; family Pseudomonadaceae; genus Pseudomonas; species Pseudomonas sp. GW823-FHT02F05. The sequence continues at coordinate 324,856 of NZ_JBXAJM010000003.1, read as the reverse complement.
ACGGGTCGGGCTGGGGACGAGACATGGATACCCTTCTTGACGAAGTACGACGTGGAAAAGTCGCGAATGATATCGAGAATTATTGTCATTTGTCTCCAGCTAAATAGATCTCCCGTGTTTGGCTGGAAAAAATTGGGGCATGGCCTTTAATCCTACAAGTTTGGGAGCGATATCCCACTCAAAGGAGAAAGTCATGGCTGGATGGTATGAGTTGAGTAAAAGCAGTAACGGGCAGTTTCGTTTCGTGCTTAAGGCGGCGAACGCAGAAACCATATTGACCAGCGAGCTTTACACCACCCGCGGTGCTACTGAAGCCGGCATTGCTTCAGTGCAGGCAAACAGCCCACATGATGAACGTTATGAGAAAAAAGTGGCCAGCAACGGCCAACCGTTCTTCAACCTCAAGGCGGCCAATCATCAAGTGATCGGCAGCAGTGAGCAGTACACCTCTACAGCCGCACGAGACAATGGCATTGCCAGCGTCAAGACCAATGGTCCCAGTGTCACTATCAAGGACAAGACCTGACGGTTGTGCAAGAAGACCTGCGCCCGGCTCGTGAGAGCCGGGCGTTTTTTATACCGATGACAGCAACGCTTTGAGCTGTCCGATCCCTGCCTCACCCAACGGGAACACCGGCAAGCGCGGATTACCCACCTCCAGCCCGGTCAAGCGCAACCCGGCCTTGATCGTCGCCGGCAGCCCGCCTTTGAGGATGAATTGCAGCAAGGGCAACTGTCGGTAGAACAGCTCCCGCGCCTTGTTCAAATCATCGGCCAGTACGGCCTGATACAAGCTCAGGTTCAGTTGCGGGATCAGGTTCGGCGCCGCGGTGCACCAGCCTTTGGCGCCAGCCGCGAAGGCTTCCAGCGCCAGCGGGTTGCAACCGTTGTAGAACGGCACGTCACTTTGCAGTTTCAACTGGTGCATGCGCTGGATGTCGCCAGTGCTCTCCTTGACCATGGTCACGTTCTCGACCTGCTTGAGGATACGCAGGATCAGCTCCACCGACATGTCGGTGCCGCTGGTGGCCGGGTTGTTGTAAAGCATGATCGGCACGCCGATGCTGTCGCCGATGGCGGCGTAGTGAGCGAGGATTTCCGCGTCACTGAGTTTCCAGTACGAGGCCGGCAGCACCATGACCACATCGGCGCCGTGCTCTTCGGCGTAGCGGGCGCGGCGCACGGCCTTGGCGGTGGTCAGGTCGGACACGCTGACAATGGTCGGCACGCGCTTGGCGACTTTCTTGATGCTGTAGGCGCTGACTTCATCCCACTCGGCATCGCTCAGGTAAGCGCCTTCGCCCGTGCTGCCCAAGGGCGCAATGGCGTGGACGCCGCTGTTGATCAAGCGGTCGATGGAGTGCCCGAGGGCGTCGAGGTCAACGCGCTGGCCGTCGGCGCTGAAGGGCGTGATGGTGTAGCCGATGATGCCGTGAATGGTTGGGTTGGACATGGGGGAAACTCCGGTCGAAAAGGGGGGCAATCAGTTCAGGCAATCGGCGTGCTTGCGCAGGTTTTGCCGGGCGTAATAGTTGAACGCGGCGCCGTGGCGTTTGGGTTTGGAGATCCAGTCGTGGGCCTCGCGCCCCAGCTCCGGCAGGATCGGTTTGACGGTACCAGCAGACATCGCCAGCAACTGCAACTTGGCAGCCCGTTCGATCAACTGCGCAATCACGCAGGCTTCTTCGATGCTGGCCCCGGTGGACAACTGGCCGTGGTGCGAGAGCAGGATGGCGCGCTTGTCGCCCAGGGCCGTGGTGATGATTTCCCCTTCTTCGTTGCCCACCGGCACGCCGGGCCAGGCCTCCAGGAACGCGCAATCTTCGTACAGCGGGCAAAGGTCCATGTGCGACACCTGCAACGGCACTTCCAGCATCGACAGCGCGGCAATGTGCGTGGGGTGTGTGTGGATGATGCAGTTTACATCCGGGCGGCCGCGGTACACCCAGGTGTGAAAACGGTTGGCGGGGTTGGGAATGCCATGGCCTTCCAGTACTTCGAGGTCTTCGTTGACCAGCAACAGATTGCTGGCCGTGATTTCGTCAAAACCCAGGCCCAGTTGCTGGGTGTAGTAGGTGCCGGGCGTCGGCCCACGTGCGGTGATCTGCCCGGCCAGGCCGGAGTCGTGGCCGTACTCGAACAGGATTCGGCAGGTCAGCGCCAGCTTTTGCCGGTCGGTCCACGTATTATCTGCCAGGCTGTTTTGCATCTGGCTCAGTGCTTGCTTGACCAGTTGGTCTTTTGGGAGTGCTAATGTCTTGGCCATATCGGTGTCCTTTGGGTGGTTCAATGGACGTCGGATTTGCTGGTCGCCCGCTGCTCGCAAGGTCGTTGGGTGAATGCAAATGACACTAAAGATGCTATATGACACTTTGTGTCATTGGCAAGCCTGTCTCATCGCTTTCTGCAGGGATTAACCGCAGCACATGTCTATCCGCTTGAAAATATTAAGAAAAAAACTTGGCGTGACCCTGGAGGCCTTGGCCGAAAAATCCGGGATGACCAAGAGTTACCTGTCGAAAGTCGAACGCGGGCTTAATACGCCATCCATCGCTGCGGCGTTGAAACTCGCCAAGGCGTTGAACGTGAAGGTCGAAGAACTGTTCAGCGAAGACAACGTCAGCCTCGACAGCTACAGCCTGGTGCGTAGCCATGAGCGGCCCGACACCTCGCCGGGTTATGCGGTGCTGGCCCACCAAGTCAGCGAGCGCAGCCTGCTGCCGTTCATCATTTATCCGCCGGCGGAGTTCACCGACAAGACCTTCAAGGAGCACCTGGGGGAGGAGTTTTTATTCGTGCATGAAGGCCAGGTTGAGGTGGATTTCATGAACGAGCGCGTGCTGTTGGCGCGAGGTGATGCGCTGCATTTCAACGCGCAGAAACCCCACCGGATTCGCTCGGTGGGAGAGGTGCAGGCGCAGTTGCTGGTGGTGGTGCACAGCGCTGAGGAGTGAGACTGAGCCCGACTTGAAATGCATTCAATGTGGGAGCTGGCTTGCCTGCGATAGCGGTTTATCGGTGCCCAATCTGTCGCTGACCCACCGCCATCGCAGGCAAGCCA